>DASQRM010000235.1:0-8425 GCA_035642895.1 Streptosporangiaceae bacterium
GGGAAGCGGGCCCCAGTCCGCCCGGCGGGCCCGGGCGCGAGACTGTCTCGCGCCCGGGCCCGCCTGCATCTCCCCGCCATCCCCTCCCCGCGTCATCTCCCCGCCCTTCCCCGGGCCAGCGCGGTAGATATGTGCCTTCAAAAGGCGCGGCGAAGAATTCGTGATCAAACGATTGGTGTCGTCCCAGCGACACCAATCGTTTGATCACGTGCGCGGGATGCCCGGCCTGGTGGCACACCGCTAACACCAGCCACGCGGGCTGCAGAAGGCAGGCGGCGCGCGAGGCGCGGGGTTCTATGGACGCTTTCGGTCGCGGGAGCATCATGGGGTATCACACCGGCGCGGCTGGCCTCGGCGGCCCGGTTCGACCCGCGGGACAGGTCCGGGCCGGCTGGCCGGGGGGAAGAATTTCGATGATGCGGGACGGGAATGAGAACCGCCAGGCGAAGCTTTTCGTTAGAGAAGTGATGAGCAGGGGGGACGGACGTATGAGCACAACGCCTGCCGCTGAGCTGGCCGCAACCCGGACGCGGTGGCCACTGTGGTCGATCCGTGCCGTGGGCCATGGTAAGGGAACCGGCTTCACCGCCCGCCGTCACGGCACTTCGGGATTAGACGATCTCTGGGCCCCGAGCCTGATCGCGCTCGAAGATCAGCTCCGCGAATACCGGAGAGTCCCGCGTCCGTCAGGCTGAGGCACGCTCGGGGTGAGTCGAGCTGAAGTGCAGCGGAAAGTGCGGGTCACGGCAGCGGTGATAACGCAGCGCCCCGCATGTCGGGCAGTCCCGGGCCCGGACGGCGGGCTCCAGATGGGCCCGCTGATCGGCGCTCAGCCGCACCGCATAGGGCTCGTCCCCATCGCGTCGCTGGGCCCTGCGCCGGGCCAGTTCGCGCAGGAAACCCTGGCCACTCGCCTCACACGGGCCGCAGCGGCACCCCTGGTACCAGGCCAGGAACGACCCATGCGGTGGGGGCGCCGGGGGAAGATCACGCCACGGTCCCGGACCACCGGACTTCTGCGACACACATACGACACTACCCTCGCCGCCGGACATCGGGCCCCGGGCGATAAACCCGGATCGTGGCCTGCCACGGCGCAGGGCGCGCCGCCCGCCCAGCCTCCTCCGGCCGTGGTAGTTGTCCTCGTCGGTGAAGACCTGCCGATGACATCATCCGCAGCCACGCGCCCGGGCGCCTCATCGCGAATAATCGGTAACTTGCCTGGATTGTCCACCTCTGTGCCCACGTGCGGAATGGCCCCTTAAGGCAATCGTTAGCACTAACGAAATTCGCACATTACTGGCCGGACATATCACCCACGCCGGAAATGATCGTTATGATCGCGCGGTGGCCGGGCAATGGCTGGCGGAGCCTTCGATGCCGGCGCGGAGCATCTGAGGCCCTCCGGGCCAGCGTGAGAGGAAGACTGATGACGGATCGACCCGCCGCGGCGATCGTGGGAATCCCGCCCCAGCCTGCAGCCCGCCTCGAACCGAACGCCATCGGCGTCGCCCAGGACACGGTCATCGGCATGGCCTCGTCCGCGCCCGCGGCCACGGTGGGGCTGTCGCTGGCCGCGCTCGCCGCGGCGACCGCCTACGGCAGCGGCCCGATCCTGATCCTCACCGCGATCCCCATGCTGGTCATCGCGAACGCCTATCGCCGGCTGAACATGTGGAACGCCAACTGCGGTGCGTCCTTCGAATGGGTCGGCCGCGCCATCAACCCGTATCTCGGCTTCCTCACCGGCTGGCTCATGATCGCCGCGTACATCATCGGGACCGTGGCCGAGGTCCTGCTGCTCGGGCCCTCGGTGCTCGCCGTATTCGGCTCCAGTTCCACCAGTACCTGGCAGTACATCGCCATCGGCGCCGCCGTCGGCATTATCATGCTGATCATCGCCGTGGTCGGCATCAAGATCACCGCGCGCGCCCAGGTCAGCATGGCCCTGGTCGAATACCTCATCCTGATCGGGCTCGCCGTGGCCGGCCTCGCGTTCGTGCTCAGCCACCACCCGGGCACTGTCCCCATTACCAAGGGCTGGTTCAGCCTCTCCGGCATCAACGGCAAGGGCAGCGCCGTGGCAGGATTCCTCGTCGCGGTGTTCGTTTACGGCGGCTGGGACGGCACCCTGTACGTCAACGAGGAGGTCAAGCACCGGCGCACCAACCCCGGCAAGGCCGCCATCCTGGCCGTCGGCCTGCTGGCCATCATCTACACGGTCTCCCAGGTCGGCTTCCAGGGAGTGATCTCACCGGCCAAGCTGCAGGCGGCCTCGGAGAACGGCACCGCGCTCGTGGCTGTGGCCCAGGCCCTGGGCGGCGGCTTCTGGGCCAAGGCGATGGCCCTGTCGATCGCGCTGTCGGTCATCGCCACCACCGGGACCGGCATCGTGCTCAGCGCCCGGATCGTCTACGGGATGGCCAGCTACCGTGCGCTGCCGGAGTTCCTCGCCAACGTGTCCCGCCGCTGGTCTACCCCGGTCGCGGCGAGCATCATCGTGGGGGTGCTCATCATCGCGCTCAGCACCATTTACTACCTGGCCACTTCGGTGCAGAACGCGTTCTTCGACGTGATCGACGTGACCGGGCTGCTGTTCTCGATGTTCTACATCCTGACCGCGCTGGCCACCATGGTCTATTACCGGCGCCGCGTGTTCAGCGGCGCGTGGGACGCGCTGATCCTGGGCCTGCTGCCGCTCGGTGCGGCCGTGTTCCTGGGCTGGATCCTGACCAAGTCGCTGCAGAGCGCCCCTTCGTCCCAGGTCTGGTCGCTGGTCGGCATCATCATCGCGGGCGTGCTGCTGATGTTCTCGGCCCGGTTCATCCTGCAGTCGCCCTTCTTCCGGATGCCCCGGGAGAGCGACTCGCCGCGGCACGCCCGCTAATGGGGCGCTAGCCCCGGGTCACCGCTTTTAGCGGAGGGTCCTGGCCGGCCTGGCCTCCCAGGAGGTCCACAGCGGCCGGTACCCCTGCTGGTGCCAGAACGGCCCGGACAGCGGGTTGACCTGCTCGTAGTGCAGCAGCGTGACCTCCACCCCGGATTCGTCGGCGGCCCGGTGCAGCTCCCTGACCAGCGCGGCGGCGACTCCGCGGCCGCGCTCGCCGGGCAGCACATCCATCAGCTCCAGATAAGCCACCCGCGCCGCCCGCACCATCGGGGCGATCCAGCCGGCCGCCTCCGGCCGTTCCGCGTAGAGCAGGCCGAACGCAGCCCCGTCCCGCTCGGCCAGCCACACCCAGGGATCTGGGGCGGCCAGCAATTCTCCCGCCTCGTGGCGTAGCGCCACCGGCGTCTCCGGCCGCTCGATCACGGTGCCGAAGTGGGCGTCGTACCGGACCGTCTCCAGGCCGAGCCGGACGACCTCGTCCAGGTCCGCGGGACCGGCCTGGCGGATCTGCACGCCGGGCTCCACCGGTACCCCGGTCGCGGCCCGCCGCCCGGCGGCGCGGGCCGCGATGACCGCGCGCGGGGCCAGCCCGTGCCGCAGCAGCGTCAGAGGCCCGCCGATGTCGCGGGCCGGCCAGGTCATCACGACCGCGGTGTCCTCCTCCGCTGCCTCTGGCACGGAGGCCAGATGATCGCGCCACCCGGCCAGCAGCTCATCCAGGGCCGCGGGTACGTCCGGCCCGGCGATCTGCGGGGTGAGCTGAAACCGGCGGGCCGCCCCCCAGGTCAGTTCGAGCGACCCCGGTTCCCCGGCCCAGTGCTCGCAGGTGCCCAGCGCGGTTACCGAGCCGTCCGGGTCGGTGGCGGCCAGCGTCGCGCCGCACCCCGCGGGAACGGCCGCGGCTGGCAGCAGCGGGTCGAGCGCGGCCAGCCGCTTGGCGGCTTGCTCACCGACCGCACTGGCGGTGTCTGGTGTAACGGGCGGCACGAGCGACCTCCACATACGTGGTGCTTTCTGGGCCTGCATCCAGGAAGGGGCATCACTTCGACGCCGTGACGGCCCCGATGATGACGGCGTACAGGACATGCCATTCCGCCGGCTGGAACCCGGCCCGGGCCAGCAGCCGGGTGGCCCGGCGCCGGGTGCGGGCCTTGCCCCGGCGGCTGCCGATCAGGGTGGGCAGGTACAGCGGCGAGAACTGGTCGACCAGGACCAGGCGGCCGCCCGGGGCCATCACCCGGGCACATTCCAGCAGGCCGGCCTCCTGGTCGGCCCAGTGATCAAACGACGTGGTGCTGACGACCAGGTCGAAGGCGCCATCGAGCTCGGGCAGGTGTTCAGCGGTGCCGACCTGGAATCGGGCCCGCGGATCATCGGTCGACTCCCGGGCGACCCGGACCATCTCCGCAGCGGCATCCAGGCCCGCCAGCTCCACCGCATCCGGGGCGCGGGCGGCCAGCTGGCGGAGCAGGTAGCCCGTCCCGCACCCGACGTCCAGCACCCGGTGCGGCGCTGGCGCCTGGGCCAGGGCCAGGTCTGCGGTTCGGTCGGAGATCTCATGGTGAAGCCGGCCGAGCCAACCCGCCTCATAGCCTTCGGCACGCTCGGCGAACGCGGCCACATCACGGTCCCGGGGCATAGCCCAATCCTGGCATTGCGCCCGTCCGCGAGGGGGTGTCGGGTGGCAGGTTACTTTCGCACGAACGTGCCGCGGCCGGGCACAGCATAGATCAGACCCTCATCGCGCAATAGACCGAGCGCGCGCTTCACCGTCGCGGCAGAGAGGCCGGTTTCGTCGGCCAGCTCCATGATCGACGGGACTCGCGGGCCGATTTCCCCGGCCTTGATCCGGTCCCGCAGCAGCCCGGCTAGCTGCACATACGGGTGCTCCGGGGAGTCATTGTCGATCTTCACCCGAACACAGTACGAGCTAGGCCTGGGTCAAGCTAGGCCAGGTCAGATGAGGTTAGCTGAGGCAGGTTGTGGCAAGGTAGGGTAGGTTGACCAAGAGCGAAGTGGTTGCCGTGGGGCTGTTGACCGAGCGCTGACGCCGAGACTGGAAGGCAGACGATGACCCCGGAGAACGATCATGACGACGCCGCGACCCTGCGCGACTTGCAGGCTGACTTCCCGCACCTGGACATCTCGATCGAGTTCCTGGCCATCTACCGTGCCTGGTCGGCGCGGGGCCGCCACGGGCGGAACCCCTGGCTGGTGTTAAGTACCGACGTCCACCGGTTCCGCCGCACGCTTGAGCACGCCGACTGGCCGGGCTAGCCCGTCCTGGCGGCCTGAGCGGGGGTGGCGGAGGCGGACGGGAATCGAACCCGCCGGCGACGCGGAGCGCCGTCCACCGGTTTTGAAGACCGGGAGGGCCACCAGGCACCCAGACGCCTCCGGTGCAGACCCTATCCGGCGTAGAGGGTGTCGATGTCGTCGGAGTACTTCGCGTGCACCACGCGCCGCTTGAGCTTGAGCGTGGGCGTCAGTTCCTCGCTCTCCGCGGTCCATTCCACTGGCAGCACCCGCCAGCGCTTGACCTGCTGCACCCGGGCCAGCTGCTGGTTGGCCCCGGCCACCGCGCCCTCGATCTCGGCCAGTACCGCCGGATTCTGGGCCAGGGCCGCCAGCGAGCTAGCCTCGATGCCCCGCGCCCGGGCCCAGACCGGGGCGACCTCCGCGTCCAGCGTCAGCAGCGCGACCACGTACGGCCGCCGATCACCGTAGGCCAGAGCCTGGCCGATCAGTGGGTGCGCCACCAGCAGGTTCTCGATGACGGCGGGCGGCACGTTCTCCCCGCCGGCGGTGATGATGAGTTCCTTCTTCCGGTCCACCACGGACAGGAAGCCGTCCTCATCGAGCCTGCCGATGTCCCCGGTGTGCAGCCAGCCGTCGGCGTCGATCAGTTCCGCGGTCAGATCAGGGCGGTTCAGGTAGCCGGGCGTGTTGAGCGGCCCCCGGGTGAGGATCTCACCGTCGTCAGCGATCATGATCTCGGTGCCCGCGAACGCCCGCCCCACGCTCCCCATCCGGAACTCGGACACGGTATTAGAGGTGAACGCGCCAGTGGTCTCGGTCATCCCGTAGATGTCCAGGATCCTCATCCCGAGCCCGGCGAAGAACGCCGATACCTCGGGCGGCAGCGGGGCGGCCGCGCTGGACACCACATCGGCCTGGCCGAGTCCGAGCAGCGAACGGATCGGCGCCAGTACCTGCGCGTCGGCCTGGCGGAACGCCTCCGCGAGATCGTCCGGCGTGGTCCGGCCGTACTGGGTGCTCTCGACGTACCGGCGGCCCACGTCCATGGCCTGTTCCACCGCCGCCCGCCGGGCCGGGTCAGCCTCGCCGGCCAGCAGGGCCTGGATCCCGGCCTTGATTTTCTCCCAGACCCGGGGCACGCCGAAGAAGGCAGTCGGGTGGACCTCACCGACCGCCTTGATCAGCTGCTGCGCGTCGGGGCAGAAGTACACGTGCCCGACCGTGCTGACCGGCAGGTAGATGCTGAACATGCGCTCCGCGATGTGGGCCAGCGGGAGGTAGGAGACCCACCGGACGTGCGGTTTGATGGTGCCGCCCCGCTCCCCCGCGGCCACCTCGTACAGCACGCAGTGGTGGGTGAGCAGGACACCCTTGGGGTTGCCGGTGGTCCCCGAGGTGTACAGCAGCGTGACCGGGTCCTCCGGGGCGATCGCCGCCAGCCGCTCATGCACCGGCGCCGGGGCCGCAGCCAGCCGCTCCCGTCCCAGCGCGGCGAAATCGTCCCAGGTCAGGTACTGCTCCCCGGCCGGGCACGCGCTCGCGTCGCGGACGATGATGGTGCTCAGGCCGGGCAGGCTGGCCAGCACCGGCTGCCACCGGGCCAGCTGGTCCGCTCCGTCCAGCACGGCGATCCGGGCCGCGCAGTCCCCGGCCACGAAGCCCACCTGCTCGGCGGCGAGGGTGGCGTAGAACGTGACCGGGACCCCGCCGGCGTGCACGGCACCGAAATCCGCCAGCACATGCTCGGTCCGGTTGGGCATCATGATCGCCACGCGCTCGCCGGGGGCGAGGCCGAGCGCGATGAAGCCGGCCGCCAGTTCCAGCGCCTGCTGCCGGGCCTGCGCCCAGCTCAGGGTCGCCCAGCCATCCGGATCGGAGCCGCCCGGGGTGGCCTGGGACAGGGCCGGGTCGTCCGGGAACTGCTCCGCGGTCTCCCGGAGCTGATCACAGACCGTCCTGCCCCGGATCGATTCCTCGATCTCCGCCCGCTGCCGGAGAACCTCGGTCGCCACCGCTCACCTCCGCGTAATAGGCCCGGCTGGGCCCGGCTTTTCTGGAATGGCACCACGTCCCCGCGCCGGCCGCAAGATGATGCCCGATTAGAGTGCATCTCATGACCATCTCCGCTGATTTCCGGCTGACCCAGTACGCGTCCGGCGGGGGCTGCGCCTGCAAGATCCCGCCGGGTGAGCTGGAGCAGGTGGTCGCGCATATGCTGGCCGCCCCGGTGGCCCCGGGCGAGCCCGCGGTGCAGCGCATCGACGCCGACCTGCTCATCGGGGTCGAGAACGGCGACGACGCGGCGGTCGTGCGGATCAGCAACGGCCAGGCGATCGTGGCCACCGCCGATTTCTTCGGCCCGGTAGTGGACGATGCCTACACCTTCGGCCGGATCGCCGGCACCAACGCACTGTCGGACATCTACGCCGTCGGCGGCACGCCGCTGGTCGCGCTCAACCTGCTCGGCTGGCCCCGGGCCAAGCTCCCCTTTGAACTCGCCGGTGAGGTGCTGCGCGGCGGGCTGGACGCCGCCCGGCACGCGGGCTGCCTGCTGGCGGGCGGCCACAGCATCGACGATCCCGAGCCCAAGTACGGCATGGCGGTGACCGGCCTGGCCGATCCGGATGCGTTGCTGCGTATCGACGCGGGCCGGGCCGGACTGCCGATCAGCCTGACCAAGCCGATCGGCAGCGGGGTGCTCAACGCCCGGCACAAGGCGACTGGCGAGGTGTTCCCGCAGGCGATCGAGGTGATGACCACGCTCAACGCTGAGGCCAGCCGGGCCGCGCTGGCCGCCGGGGTGCGCTGTGCCACGGATGTGACGGGCTTCGGGCTGCTCGGCCACCTGTTCAAGCTGGCCCGGGCGAGCGGCGTGTCCGCCGTGCTGGATCACGCGGCGGTCCCGCTGATCGAGGGCGCCCGGGAGGCGGCGGCGGCCGGCTTCGTGCCCGGCGGCAGCCGCCGCAACCTCGACTGGGTCGCGCCGCACATCGATACCGGCGGGCTCAGTGAAGAGGACCTGCTGCTGCTGGCGGACGCCCAGACCTCCGGCGGGCTGCTGATCGCCGGCGAGATCCCCGGCGCCCCGGTGATCGGGGAACTGATCCCGCCGCTGGCCAGCACCCTGATCCTTCGCTAGCCTTCGCTGCGTCGCCGGTGGCTACCATCTGAGCTGGGAAATCGTGTCGTAGTCGGCAGCGGAGTACCCGACCAGGCCGTCGGAGAGCGCGAAGATCCACTCGGCCACGCCGAGAGACAGGGCGAGCCGGCTGCAGC
>DASQRM010000236.1:0-2150 GCA_035642895.1 Streptosporangiaceae bacterium
GTCCGTCCCGACGTCCACCGGCACGGTGCGCAGCGCGCCCGGCGCGACCGGCCGCCCGGCCGCCTTGCGGGCGGCCAGCGCGAAGACCTGCCCGGTTTCGGCCACCACCTGCCACGGCACGGCCGCGAGCGTACGCAGGTCGGCGGCCCGAACGCTCGGCACCATCCGCCCCCGCTGACTGACCAGATATCCGGTGCCCACGGCGAGGACCGCCGCCGCCGACCCCGCGACCAGATCCTGCACGTCAGGCTGCCCGGCCAGTATGATCCACATCCCGAGCAGCGCGACGGCGTAGATCAGCCCGCTCGCAGTCAGGAACAGCCACCCCGGCCGCTCTGGCCCAGGTGCACCAGCCCTCCGCTGGTCCGATTGGTCCCGCTTGGACATGGAACCTCCTCCAGGCGAGTGATCAGGCTCGATGCTAACGAACCCCAGACCGCCCCGGCTGGAGCTTGGCCTAGCCTGTCCGACCGAGCCTGTGGCCGCAGGAGACATAGCGACCACAGACACCACGGCCGTTCGGCCCATGGGCTTTCGTCCGCCGGCCGGCTCAACGCCAGCAAACCGCGGGAGATGCCTGCGGCGAGGGCATGATGGGGAGATCGACGGTCAGAGCGCGGCGTCGTCGCCTGTTGCGGATCTGCTACCTCCGGATGGCCAAGACGATAACAACGATGATCACGATTACAACAACTGTCCCGATTCCGATATACATGGGGTAATTCCTCTCAATACGCGTTTGAAGATTCGCCTTGAGCTGCCCCTGGCATGGCGGCGCAAACCAGTCCGTGTCGCCGCCGCAGCCGTTGAGGCGGCATCGCCCTGGCAGATCAGTTCATCTGCCGCGGCTCGTCGGCCAGGGGTGGAACGCCGACAATTTTGAGCCTAACGGGCCGTGGTTTACTGCCCTGCACCGGTATAACCGCCGGCGGACCGGGGAGCGGACCTGGGCCTGTGCAGGGGAGGATCGGCATGAGCAAGGTTGGCTGGCCGACAGGCCGGCGGGCGAGGCGCCTGGTGTGGCTCTGTGGCGTGTCACTCGCCGTGGTGGTCGTGGGCGTGATCATCTTCCGGCCGGCCTCGCAGACCCCGGCATCCGCGCCGGCCCGGACACCGCATCCGAGTTCGGTGCGCGAGTCGCCCGCCCGTTCGGCGTCGAGTACGGCCGTAACCTGGCCGGTGGCGGGCCCGGTCGCCGACCTGTCGGTGCCGCTGCCGGGAATGCCCCCGGTCGCGGACCCGGCGAACATCTACGCCGATGCCGGGGCGAACATGCTCAGCCCGGCCGTGCGCGGCGTGCCGTACCGCATCTACGTGCCGGACAGCGGCGGCTCCACGGTGACCGTCATCAACCCGGCCACCCTCCGGGTGATCGCGACCTACCACACCGGCCTCAACCCCCAGCACGTCGTGCCCGGCTACGACCTGCGCACGCTGTACGTGACCAACGACCTGGGCAACAGCCTGACCCCGATCAATCCCCGGACCGGCCGGCCCGCCGGCCGGAACATCTCGGTGGCCGACCCGTACAACATGTACTTCACCCCGGACGGCCGCTACGCCATCGTGGTGGCGGAGGCCCGCCAGAACCTGGACTTCCGCGACCCGCACACCTTCGCCCTCAGGCACCGGATCCACGTCAATTGCGCGGGCGTCGATCACATCGACTTCGCGGCCACCGGCGCCTACCTGATCGCCACGTGCGAGTTCGGCGGCCGGCTGGTCCGGATCGACCTGCACACGCTGAAGGTGGCCGGCTACCTGAGCCTGCCCGGCTCCGCGCCGCAGGACATCAAGCTCGACCCGGCCGGGCGCATCTTCTACGTGGCCGACAAGAACCACGGCGGAGTCTGGCTGGTCAACGCCGCGACCTTCCGGCTGGCCGGGTTCATCCCCACCGGCCCGGACGCACACGGCCTGTACCCGAACCGCGACGCCCGGCTGCTCTACGTGACCAACCGCGGCAACGGCTCGATCACCGTGATCAGCTTCGCGACCAGGAAGATCCTCGCCACCTGGCGGATCCCGGGCGGGGGCAGCCCGGACATGGGCAACCTGTCCCCGGACGGCACGGTGTTCTGGGTGTCCGGGCGCTACAACAACGTCGTGTACGCCATCGCCACCGCGACCGGCCACCTGCTGGCGAAGAT
>DASQRM010000237.1:0-3191 GCA_035642895.1 Streptosporangiaceae bacterium
CGCCGTGCTCCCGCACCGGGTCCTGGCCTACCGGGGCGGCGACGGGTTCCCGTTGTCGTTCCCGCACAGCCTGGCGGGCACGCCACAGGACTGCGGCTGGTCGCTGCGCCAGGGCCCCTGCCGTCCAGCGGGCGTCGGGCCGGCCTGCTCGCGCATGACTACCGGCCGCCACCTAGCTAGCTATGACCCCAGCAGTTACGGCATGGTGTGGACCGCGTAGCTGGACTGCCATCCGGCGGATACCTGCGTTGCGCCGGCCAGGCCGGTGACTGGGCCCGGGCCTGCGCTGGCCTGGCCGGCCGGGTCGCGGCCGAGCTGGCCCGACTGATTCCACCCCCAGGACAGGACGGTGCCGTCGGACTTCAGCGCGAGCATGTGACTGACGCCGGCGGCCAGCTGCATGATCCCGCTGCCGGCCGCGATCGCGTTCACGGGCCGGGTCACCGCGGGGGTATGCGGGGCGACGCCCAGCTCGCCGATCCCGTTCGCGCCCCAGTCCCAGACCGAGCCGTCGGCGCCCAGGACCGCGGCGAACCCGTCGCCGGCGGACAGGCCCGCGACGTACACCGGGAGCCCCGTCACCCGCTCGGGGGTAGCGTGGCCGGCCAGGGTGCCGTCGCCGAGCTGCCCGTCCTCGTTGCCGCCCCAGGCCCACACCGAGGTGATCGCGGAGACGCCGTTGTTCTCCGTCGCGAGCGAGGCATCCGAGCCCGCCGCGATCCCGGTCACCCGGGCCAGGCCCGCGATCTTGACCGGGACCGGGCTGTCGGCCGTGCCGCCGTTGCCGAGCTGGCCGGACTGCCCGTGACCCCAGGCGAACACGATGCCGTCCGCGCGCAGCGCCAGGGCGAAATCGTTCCCGGCCGAGATCTTGGTGACGTGGTTCAGCACAGCCACCCGGGCCGGCGTCACCTCGCGATCGGTGACCGTCTTGCGGCCCAGCTGGCCCTTCTGGTTGGCGCCCCAGGCCCACACCGTGCCATCGGACCGCAGCGCCAGGCTGAAGAACGCCCCGGCCGCGACCTGGGTGATCCCGGTCAGCCCGGCCACCTGGACCGGCTCGCTCCGGTCGGTCGTACTGCCGTCGCCCAGCTCTCCCCACGCGTTGAGACCCCAGGCCCAGACGGTCCCGTCGAACCGCACGCCCAGGGCGTGGACCAGCCCGGCCGCGACCTGCGTCAGGTCGTTGCTGGTCCGGACCTCGCCGTACTGCCACCGGCTGATGGTGGTCCCGTCCCCCAGCTCACCACTCGCGTTCGAGCCCCAGCTCGCCAGGAGATGGTACTGGACCAGCGGCGCGGTGACCCGGGCCTGGGCCGGCGCCGATACCGCCCCCGCCGTGCCTGCCAACCCGAGCGCCAGCGCGGTGCAGGCAGCCAGCCGGGCCAGCCGCCACGATCGCCGCAGAACCTTCATCATGTCTCCCCTCCAGCTCCCTCGGCGAACCGGCACGCCAATACGTCAGGACAGAGCCCCGGCCACCCGGCCTGAGACACCGGACCCCGGCCGGCTCTGGGACCCGGACCGCGGTCGCGGCTGGCTGCCAGGCAACGGGCACCGACCGAGGAGCACGTGGCATGGCGGCGAGAACCGGGCCGAGGACTAACCCTGCGATCCGCGCGACAGGGCGCAAGCTTGTGCTCATCGCCGCAGGGCAGGATGCAGACGGGAATCCCCGGGCTAGCTAGTGTCGGCTGCCTCGCGGATCTAGGCTCCGCCGGCCGTCACGACCATATCGGTGACGAAGCCCGCGCACAGCCCGGCCAGCACGCCCCAGTAGATCAGCTCCTTGCGGCCGTTCTTGTGCGCGACCCCGAGCAGCTGGATGACGACGTACAGGATGGACCCGGCGGCCAGGGTCAAGAAGATCACGCTCATGGCGTCGCTGGTGAACTGCCGGCCCACGGCGGTACCCACGAACGTGGGGCCGCCGCCGATCAGCCCCATCAGCAGGAGGAAACCCCAGGAGGGCCGGTCACCCTCGGCGGCCAGCGGCGCCACGATGCCGAATCCCTCGGTCCCGTTGTGCAGCGCGAACCCGATAACCAGGACGGTAGCTAGCCCGATATCGCCGGCGGCCGCGCTGCCGCCGATGGCCAGGCCCTCGCCGAAGTTGTGCAGCCCGATGCCGACGGCGATGAGCAGGGACAGGCGACGGGCGGCGGACCAGCCCGAGATGCCCGCCCGGGTGGCCGTCAGCTCGCCCGGCGCCATCGCACCCGGGCCGAACGGCCGGGGAGCAGCCTCCCGGGCGGCCCGGGCCCGCCCGGCCAGCCAGCCCTCGTAGAGCACGAGGCTGCCCAGGCCGACGGTGATGCCGAGGAAGAACAGAGCGGCGTAACCCGCCACCGGCGCGATCCCGCCGGTTCCGTCGTGCAGCTTGCTCAGGGCGTTGTCGACCGGCTCGAACGCGTGCACCAGGACATCCCAGAGCAGGAATAGCAAGATGCCGATGGCCAGGGCGTTGAGGAACTGGCGTGTCCCCGGCCGGGGCGCGCGCACCCGGCCTAGCGGCAGGCCGATCAGGATGGTCACCCCGGCGGTGAAGCCGAGCAGCAGGGTCTGGGATTCACTCATAAGCTTCGGGCTCCAAGGACGGCGGACGGGAACGACAGCCAGTTCGTCGGAATGCACGCTATCGGCAATTGAAGGATTAGGTTAGCCTAACCTAATCTTCTTCGGCTAGCCCTCGACTTTGCCAGCCACATATCACTCATCCGGGCACGGCGCGGCACGCCGACGCGTACGACCCGCCTGTCGTGCTTAGGCGGCTCGGCGGCATGCTCCCGCCTCTTCAGGGTTTAGGTTTGCTCTCTTCGAGCTGTGCGGCGTCCGTATTAGCAAGCAGCGACGCGAGCAGCCACATCATGGCCACGGCGCCGAGCCGCTCACGATCAAGCCGACCGTCTTCGGCGGCGGAGAGTTGGCCATCCTGCCGGGCGAGGAGACGGCGGAAGACGTGGAGCTGGGCCCGTTCGGATCAAGGTCATGCGGATCGCCGGGAGCGGAGCTACGAACGCCGGCCCCGTGCGGGCCGCGCTGGACTGCACGGCCAGCCAGCACGCCGCGCTCCCTGGCTCAGGCAGGTGGCACGGGCGCGGGCGCGGTGCTACATCAGCGCCGCTGGCCACCCGGGCGTGCCGGGCCGCGTGCTGGTCAGGCGGCTTCGACGGCGCCGTGCAGGGCGAGCG
>DASQRM010000238.1:0-2095 GCA_035642895.1 Streptosporangiaceae bacterium
GATGCGGAAGCCGTTGCGCTCGCGCAGCGGAACCGGCACCGGCACCGCCCCGGTGAACAAGGTGATCGACTCGTACATCGGGAACCCGGGATCGGGATAGAGCACCTCGTCGCCCTCGTTGGCCAGGGCGAGGATGGTGAAGAACATGATCGGCTTGGCGCCCGGCGTAACGACGACGCGGTCCGGGGTCACCCGCATCCGGCCGGTGCGCTCCAGGAACGCGGCCACGGCCTGGCGCAGCGGCGGGATGCCGGGCGCGGGTACGTAGTGGGTCGCGCCCGCGTGCAGCGCGTCGACCGCGGCCTCGACGATGTGCGGGGCGGTCGGGAAGTCCGGTTCGCCGATCTCCAGGTGGATCATCTTCCCGCCGGCGTCCTCGATGGCGCGGGCGCGGGCGAGCACCTCGAAAGCGGATTCGGTGCCGAGCCTGGCCATGCGGTCTGCGAGCCGGATACCTGTCATGGCCCTGATGATAAATCTGTGACTGTTTGGCGGTAAGAGTCGGGAGTGCCGGAGCTCAGGTGGCCGGCGGGTTCAGCAGCGGCTCGATCCGGGTCAGGGCTTCCCTGAGGTTGGGCTCGGAGGTGGTGTCGCGGGCGGCGGGCAGGGTCAGCCAGCGCAGCTGGGCCTGGGCGTTCTCGGCGCGGATCGCGTCGGGGGTGCTGGTGGCCATGAAGAACCTGACGTCGGCGTGCTGGTGGGCGGGCTCCCCCTTGCCCGGCGGGACATCGACGATGACGACCTGCTTGATCTCGGCGTCCGGCCACGGCACCAGGTCGGTCAGGCCGGTCTCCTCCTCGGCTTCCCGGGCGACGATGGCCAATGGGTCGGTTTCCCCCGGGTCGCCGTGGCCGCCCACCTGCAGCCAGGCCTGCTGGCGCTGGTGCCAGCGGAGCAGGACCCGGCCGGTGGGCGGGTGCACGATCAGCGCCGACGCGGTGACGTGCAGCGGAAGATCGCGCCGGTACGGGTCGCCGGTGGTCTCCAGCAGGGCGCGTACCCGCCGGATGTCGGCCGTCTCGGCGTCGCCGTCGGGCTGGTAGCGGTCGATCAGCGCGGTCAGCGCGGGTCTCGGTGAGCCAGGTTCCACGAGAGGCGATGGTAACGGACGACCGGGCTACTGCTGCGGGTGCTTGCGCGTGGCATAGGCCACATTGATGATCCCGACGATGATCCACACCAGGGCCAGGAGCATGATAGCGGCCACGCCAGGGGACCCGCTGAGCGCGATCGCGGTCACCGGCAGGGCGACCAGCATGGAGCCGAGGGCCAGCATGATGGACTGCAGGCCGGAGCCGTCGGCCCGCTCGGCCCGGACCATGCGCCGTTCGGCCCGGCTGATTCGCCGGGCCCGGCGGCGCTGGTGCCTGCACCCCGCGTACCGGTCCAGCTGGGTCAGGATGCGGCTGTCCACCTCGGCCGTGACCCGGTTGTCCACCTCGGCCGTGATCCGCTTGTCGATCTCCGCGCCGATGCGTTCCACAAGGCCCTCGGCCAGGGCCTGGTCATAGCCGGGGCCAAGGTCCTGCAGGGCGGCCACTGAGGCGGCGATCTCATCCTGGCGATCTGGGGCCATCGTGCCCTCCGTATGCTCCGTCAGCTCCTGCGGCAACGGTACGGATCCCGGCGGGCAGGCGGAATACGATTACCCCCCGTTCGCGTCCTGGGGTTTTCCCCAGCTGCTAGCGGTCGAACACGAACGGCGGGCGGCCGGGGATGCCGGAGGTGCAGGCGAAGATGTTTCCGGCGGTACATCCGGCGACCCGCACGCGACGCCATGAACCTGGACTTTCAGTGCTTGAACGCCATGGAATCCGGGTTCCATGGCATTCATCCTGGGCGCGGGCGACGGGCGGCCGGCTGGGTGGACGGGCGGGCGGGTGGGGGTTAGGTGATGGCGGTGAAGGCGAGCCAGAGGCGGATGGATTCGGCGAAGAAGGCGTCGCGGCCGGCCGGGGGTTCGGCGACCACGCTGTGCAGCTGGCCGAAGAGCTCGAACGAGATGACGCCGAATAGGTTCGTCCATACCATCAGCGTGCGCTGGACCAGCGGCGCGGGGATACCGGGGGGCAGGTAGGAGCGGATCGGGGCGACG
>DASQRM010000239.1:0-4106 GCA_035642895.1 Streptosporangiaceae bacterium
TGCGGCCGCGGCCACGTCGCCCGGGGTGCGGCGCAGCCAGGTGCGGCGGAACCCCGGGCCGGTGCGTTGCTCGACCGGCTTGACCCGGGCGGGCTCCCGGGCCCGGGCGTACATCCGCCGGTGCTGGGGGATGGAGCGGCCGCCGCCGGACGGCTCGTGCTGGCGAACTGCGCGCCGCGCGGCACCTCGCCGGTGCCAGGGCCGGATGCGCCCGGGCGTTCGGCTCAGCTCGTTGTAGATCGTGCCGGTGACGGTCATGCCGAGGTAGAACTGCTCCCAGGCCCAGCAGGCAGCGAGGGCCTCCTCGTCTTCGATGAGCTCCCCGGTGGCCTGCCACTCCCCGTCGACGAGGCGGTGGCGCACGATCCAGTAGGCGTCGTGCCGATCCACCGCCATCAGGTCGATCCGGCCGCGGTACCTGATCGGCTCGCCGTCCGCCGTGACCACGGCGGCGCCGTCCTGGTCGAGCACGGTCGCCTCGAAGTCCGTCTCGACCAGGACCGGGGCGAACCGGTCCACGCTGGGCGCCCAGCGGATGTAGCGGTCGAGCAGGGCCCTGGCCTCGTCGCGGGCTTCTCCTGTGAGGATCCGGTCCAGTTCCTGCCCGACCAGCGGGAGCCGGACGCCGTTATCCCAGTCCCACATGCCGGGGAAGTAGTACACGGCCAGCGCGTCGCGGATCGCCCGGTCAAGGTCCGGGGCAGCGGGCCGGTTCGCGGGCTCCGGGTTCTGCGGCGTTTCGGCCGCGACGTCCCCCGGCCGGCCGGAGCGCAGGAACGAGGCGCGTTCGGCCTCGGTCACGGTAACGGGCATGCTCGGGCCTCCCGCGGCCAGTATCCCTCGTCAGGGCGACGGCGAGCCAGATCGCCGCGGCGGCCAGCGGCAGCTCGACCAGCACCGCCTCCCCTACGGCCAGCAGCCGGTCCAGGCCGGGCGGCGACGTGCAAAGGTCGAACCAGGCGTCGGCGAGCAGCAGCGCGGCCCCGGCGGCGGCCGGGATCGCGGCCCGCGGGCTCCCCCGGGTGAGCAAGGTGGCGGTGAACAGCGCCGCGACGGCCTCGGCCAGGTCCAGGCCCACCCAGGCCAGCGACCAGTTCGCCACGTGTGCGCTGGCCGGCAGGGTGGCGCCGAGCACGGCGCACCACGGCACCAGGAAGGCGCCGACAGCCAGCGCCACCAGCCGGCCCAGGCGGTGGTGTGCGGTCCAGGTCTGCATGCCCACCACGGTAGAGTTGCAGAGAGAATTCTGCAAACTATTTTCTGCATAGTTATTTCTGCAAAGGTGGTAGGCTGCTCCGGTGAGCACGACCCCGCGCCGGGTGACCGGCGACGCGCGGCGCTGGAAGGCGCTGGCGCACCCGCTACGCCAGGAGATCCTCGGGCACCTGAGCGAGCACGAGGCCGCCACCTCCACGACCATCGCGGAGGCGCTGGGCCAGAACACCGGCACCACCAGCTACCACCTGCGGGTTCTCGCCGAAGCCGGGATCATCGAGGAGGTCACGGAGCGAGCGCACGGCCGGGAGCGGTGGTGGCGCACGATCGCGGTCGACCTGCGCGAGCCCGACTACGACAGCCTCAGCCCGGCCGACCGTGCCGCGCTGGACGAGTGGCGCGCCGGGCAGATCCCCGGTGAGCTCGCCCTGGTGAACCGGTTCGTCCGGGACGTACGCAAGCACGACGGCTGGGCCAAGGCCTCCCGGGCCAGCGGCTACTACACGGCCGAGGACCTGGATGCGTTCTTCGATGAGTACTCCGAACTGCTGGCCAAGTACGGGCACGGCCGCCAGGACGCCCCGCCCGGGGCACGCCTCATGCAACTGCGGATGTTCTACATCCCCGACGAGCCGGCCGAACCGGAGTCCTAACGGCCGTTCCCGCCGTTAGGCGAACGCCGGGCGAGCGCTGCCGAGAACGAGCGGTACTGCTGTGAAAAGAGTGCCGACTGGGAATCCGCCTGGGCTTGAGTGGGCCCGGCTGTCCGAGGTGAAGGGCCCCGTGCCCCCACCTATTGGGGACAAGGGCCCCTTCACCCCATTGGCTGAGAGGCGCATGGGGGCAGGGGCCCCTTCACCCCATTGGTCGGCAGGCGCGTGGTGCGGGTGCGCCGATAGGGGCGAACGCGGCCGAGAACCGATGTCGCGGGGGCGGCGTACTTCTACGTGGCCGCGCGGTCTGGCGCGGACGGCATTCGTCAACGGGGGAAGCAATGGGAAAGACACGTAAGAACCGGGTGGTCGCGGCGCTGGGCGCGGGCGGGGTACTGGCCGCCGTCATGAGCGCGACGGGGTCCGCGGCGCTGGCGCAGCCGGCATCCGCGCAGGCAACGAGCCTATCGAAGGCGTGTGTGGCCATCGAGGCGCTGGTCGGCGACGGAGCCTCCGGTTCCAGTATCGGGGCTGGTGAGGTGCTCCGCGTCAGTCCTGGCGGCCAGAGCACGCTGACGACCAACACCGCCCCGATGGGCACGCCTAACCTGGACGATCCGAGCGATATGGCCTTCCTGTCCAACGGGGACATCGTGATCACCGACGAGAGCTTCACCGTCGGCCGCCCGGACGTGGTGGAAGTCAATCCGAGCACCGGCGCCCGGACCCTCATCTCCGGCAACGGCCGAGGCTCGGGGCCGGCGCTGGTGATGCCAGCCACGGTGGCGGTGGAGGCCAGCGGCTACATCCTGGTCACCGACATCGCGGCCGGGGCCGGGAACCAGCGGGTGCTGCAGATCGACCCGGCCACCGGCAACCGCATCGTCCTGACCGGGAAGGTCGTGGGCAGCGGCCCGGCGGTGACCGTGGCGGCGGTGGGGCTGGAAAACGGGGTTATCTACGTCACGGACGTCGTCGGCGACCAGATCATGTCCGTTGACCCCGCCTCCGGGGCCCGCACGCTGGTCTCCGGGCCAGGTCGTGGGAGCGGGCCGGCCTTCGTCTCGCCGATCAGCGTGACCAGTGACTCGCCGGACTCGGTGGTCGTTCTCGACATGGACTTCTCGGCCGGTACCAGTCTCGGCCGGGGCGCGCTGATCCGCGTCGACCTGGCTAGCGGCGACCGGACCCTGCTGTCCGACGACGCGACGCCGTCCGGCGGCCAGCAGTTCGACACCCCGATCGACGTGCGATACAACGCGTGCGAGAAGGCCTTTTACGTTCTGCAGACCGGCTTCACCCCGGCCAGTCCGGCCGGGAGGGTGCTGAAGGTCGACGCCGCGACCGGAGCCAGGACGCTGTTCGCCTCGTACCGGGGCGCGGAGAACTACGCCCTGCTCCTTCGCCCGGTCCCGGTCCAGCTGCCGTAGGCAGCCATCCTGGGTATCCCGCCAGCCGACGGGATACCCAGGATCACGTGGCTATCACCCGTGATATCATTTATGTATTAGATGATATCTCGAAGGATGCCGATGAGCAGGACCGTGATCGACCTGGATGACGAACTGGTCGCCGAGGTGGCACGGGCGCTCGGTACCCGGACGAAGAAGGACACGGTCAACACGGCGCTGCGCGAGGTGCTGGAGAACCGGCGACGGGCGGTGGCGCTGACCCGGCTGCGTGAGGCGGCCGCCGAGGGTGCCTTCGACCTGGGAGTGCTGGAGGACAAGCGGAACTACCGGCGGTGACCGCGGCGCAGTTCCTGATCGACACCAGCGCACTGGCCCGGCTGATGCGGCCCGGCGCCGAATCCTTCGGCTGGGACCAGGCCGCGGCGGCGGGCCTGATCGCGGTGTGCCCGGTCACCGAGCTGGAGTTCTTCTACAGCGCGCGGTCGGCGGCCGACCGGGAGCGGGGCATCGCGGACTTCCGGTCCCTGTTCGGCTGGGTGCCGGTGCACGACCACGCTTTCGCCCGCGCCTGGGACGTGCAGGGCGAGCTGACCGGCCGGGGTCAGCACCGGAGCGCTGGCCCCGTCGACCTGGTGGTCGCCGCGACCGCGGAACTGCACGGCCTGACGCTGCTGCACCACGACCGCGACTTCGGTGTCATCGCGCGGGTCACCGGCCAGCCCTTCCGCTGGTACGGACCGGACTGAGGGCCACGGCGAGCCAGATCGCCGCGGCGGCCAGCGGCAAGCGGCACGGGGCAGCGAGCCCCTGGAGCCGGCCTGACGCT
>DASQRM010000240.1:0-9946 GCA_035642895.1 Streptosporangiaceae bacterium
AAGATCTGCGCCGAGCCCTCCTCGGGGGCGGTGCTTACCACAGGCTCGCACCGTAAGCCCGCCGGGGCGCCGGCCGCCGCGATCCGGGTGGACCAGGTCGGCTACCCGTCCGGCGCGGCCAAGCTGGCCGAGATCATGACCAAAGCCAGGCCGCCGCGCGATCTGCACTGGGTCCTGGTCCGGGCCGGGTCCTGCGCGGTGGCGGCCGCGGGGGTGGCCCGCCAGAACCTCGGCTCCTGGAGCAAGCGCTACGGGTGGGTGTGGGCGGCCCGCTTCACCGGGGTCCGGGCGCCCGGCCAGTACCGGGTCGGGATCCTGGGCGACGCCTCAGCGGCCTCGCCCTGGTTCAGGATCGGCCCGGCCGCGCAGCTGTACGCACGGCCGCTGGCGAACGCGCTGTCCTTCTTCCAGAACGAGCGGGACGGCCCGGACTTCATCCACAGCGCGCTGCGCAGCGCGCCCGCTCATCTCAACGACGCCAGCGCGATGACCTACCGCACCCCGCCGGTCGACGGCGACGGCAACTTCCAGGGCAGCCTGGCCAAGTACGCGACCGGGGTGCGGATCAACGCGACCGGCGGCTGGTTCGACGCCGGGGACTACCTGCACTTCGTCGAGACAACCAGCTACACCGAGGCCGTCCTGCTGCAGGGCGTCGCGTCGTTCCCCCGGCAGATGGGATCACGCTCCGGCACCGACTTCACCGGCGAGGTCAAGTTCGGCCTGGACTTCCTGCGGCGGATGTGGCACGAGCGCTCCCGGACGCTGTACTACGAGGTCGGCACCGGCGAGGCGAACAGCTACTACCTCGCGGACCACGACATCTGGCGGCTGCCCCAGGCCGATGATCACTACCGGGGCACCAACCCGCACTACATCTACGTCCGGCACCCGCCCGTCTTCCGGGCCGGCCGGCCCGGCGCGAAGCTGAGCCCGAACCTGGCCGGCCGGCTGGCCGCCGACTTCGCGCTGTGCTACCAGGTGCTGCGCCACTCCGACCCGGGCTACGCCGACGGCTGCCTGCGCTCCGCCGAGACCGTCTACTCGCTGGCCGACCCGCACTGGAAGGGTCACCTGATGACGGCCATCCCGTGGGACTTCTACCCGGAGACCACCTGGCGGGACGACATGATGCTGGGCGCTACCGAACTGGCCCGCGCCCTTCAGGAGGCCCGCCACCCCGCGGCCCTCCCGGCCGGCCTGCCGGTCCGGTCCGCCGCCACCTACCTGCGCGACGCAGCCTCCTGGGCCAGTGCCTGGATCCACAGCAAGCAGGCGCTGGGCGACACGCTGAACCTCTACGACGTCAGCGCGCTGGCCGACTACGAACTGATCCTCACCATCCGCGAGCAGCACGCCACCGGCCTGGCCGTGACCACGGCCCAGCTCCTGGGCGACCTGCGCGGGCAGATCGAGAAGGGCATCCACATCGGGGCCAAGGACCCGTTCCGCTTCGGATTCGCCTGGGACCAGTGGGACACCACCACGCACGGCGCCGGGCTGACGGTGATGGCGGACGAGTACGACGGGCTGACCGGCCGGCCCGTGTACGCGGCCTGGGCGCAGCGCTGGCTGGACGACATCCTGGGCAGCAACGCGTGGGGCGTCTCGCTGATCGTCGGGGACGGGACCGTGTTCCCGGACTGCATGCAGCACCAGGTCGCGAACCTGGCCGGGTCGCTCGACGGGCAGCCGCCCGTCCTCGCCGGGGCGGCGGTGGAGGGGCCGAACTCGTTCGCGGCCACCGGCACCGTGCCGAACATGCGCCGGTGCGCGGCCAGCGCCCCCGGCGATATCCCGTACGCCTCGTTCAACGGGCAGCACGCCGTGTTCGCCGACAACGTGCAGTCCTACTCGACCGTGGAGCCGGCCATCGACCTGACCGCGCTGACCCCGCTGGCCTTCGCCTGGCAGCAGCACGGAGCGCGCTAGTTCAGCGCCGCGCCTATTCCCGCTGAGATAGCTTGAACCCGGCGAAACGGAGGCCGGATGATGCTGCGGGGCACGGAGGACGACGGGGCCGGCGGGCCACCCCGGCGGCGGGTTGGCGTGCTGGTCGCGGTGGCGCTGCTGGTGTACGCGGCCGATGTGATCAGCAAGGTCATCGTGGTCGCGACGCTCACCGAGAACGTGCCGGTGCAGGTGGCCGGCTCGCTGCTGCAGCTGGACTACCTCCGCAATCCCGGGGCCGCCTTCTCGCTCGGCGCGGGCGGGTACACGGTCGTGTTCACGCTGATCGCGGCGGCCGTCATCGTCGCCATCCTGCGGATGGCCCGCACCCTGGCCAGCGTCCGCTGGGCCATCGCGCTGGGCCTGCTGCTCGGCGGGGCGCTAGGCAACCTGACGGACCGCATCGCCCGCAGCCCCGGGCCGCTGCGGGGCTGGGTCGTTGACTTCATCCAGCTGCCGCACTGGCCGGTGTTCAACCTGGCCGACTCGGCGATCTGCTGCGGGGGTGCGCTGATGGTCCTGCTCACGATCCTGGGCGTGCACCCGGACGGCCAGGTCGACCGCCGGTCCCGCCGGCGGGGGACCGGGGCGGAAGCTACCCGGTGAAGCCGGGCGCCGGGTAGAGGATCGTCTTGGGCTCGGTGAACGTCTCCATCGCGAACCGGCCGCCGACGCGGCCGCGCCCGCTCACCGAGCCGGACCGGCCGCCGAACGGCAGGTGCGACTCCCACAGGTTGGTGGAGGCGTTGACGTTGACCCAGCCGGCCCGGGCCCGCTCCGCGAAGGCCAGGCCCCGCTCCAGGTCGCCGGTGAACACCGCCGCGGTCAGCCCGAACGGCGAGGAGTTGGTCAGCTCCAGCGCCTGGGCCGCGGACGTCACCTCGACGATCGGCACGACCGGGCCGAACGTCTCCTCGGTGGCGATCAGCATGTCGGGTGTCACCCCGTCCAGCACGGTCGGTTCCGCGTAGAGCGCGGTGGGAAACCCCGGGGCGCGCCGCCCGCCGAGGCGGAGCTTGGCGCCGCGGCTGACCGCGTCGGCCACGTGCCGGTCGAACTTGGCCGCGGTGGCCTCGTTGTTCAGCGGGCCCATCGTGGTCTGCGGGTCGAACGGGTCGCCCAGCCGGACCCGGTCCGCGGCGGCCGCGACCACCCGCTCGGTGAACTCGGCGCGGACCGCGGCGTGCACCAGGAACCGCTCGCCGGCCGTGCAGCTCTGGCCCGCGCACAGGTACGCCGCCTCCAGCGCGGCCTCGGCGGCCAAGTCCAGGTCCGCGTCCTCCAGGATCACCATCGGGCCGTTGCCGCCCAGTTCGAGCAGTTGCGTCTTGCCCGCCGCCCGGGCCGCGACCAGCCCGCCGGTGGCGACCGACCCGATGAAGCCCACGGCCGCCACGCCCGGATGCCCGGCCAGCGCATCGCCGGCGACCGGTCCGGCACCGGACAGGAAGCTGAACACCCCGGCCGGCGTGTCTTCGGCCGCGATGATGCCGGCCAGCACCGCGCAGCAGGCGCTGGTGCTCGGGGCGGGGACCCAGACCACGGCGTTGCCGGCCGCCAGTGCGGGCGCGAAGAGCTCCGCACCCATCGTGTACGGCCAGTTCCAGGGGCTGATCACGCCGACCACGCCCAGCGGCACCCGGGCGGTGATCACCCGGCGCCCGGCGGAGGTGGACGGGGGGAAGACCCCGTCCAGCCGCCGCACGTCCGCCGCCGCCATCCGGAAGTATTCGGCCAGCTCGTCGACCTCGTCGTAGGCCTCGGCCAGCAGCGGCTTGCCCTGGTCGAGGGTGAGCACCCGGGCCAGGTCATCGCGGCGGCCGAGGATGGCCGTGGCGACCCGCTCGCACCAGGCCGCCCGCTCGAACGGCGACCGGGCCGCCCAGTCCGGCCAGGCGCGGGCCGCCGCGCGCACCGCGTCGTCCACGTCCGCCGGCCCGGCCGCCGCGACCGAGGCGAACGTCTCACCGGTCGCCGGGCTGGTCGCCGGGTCCGGGGCCAGGCGCCCGGCCCGCCACTGACCGCCGATATAGAGCAGGTGCTCGTCCATGGAAGGCCTCCCGCCCACTGCTGGTCCCTGTTGCTGTTCCGCGTGACCTGGCCCGCATGGCCTGATCCGCGCGGCTGATCCCTGCGGCCGGGCCGCGCTCAGCAGTCCGCGCAGAGCCGTCCGAGCCGGTCAAGCTGGCCCGGCGGCATCCGGAAGGCCGGTCCCGAGACCGACACGGCGGCCACGCAGCCACCGCCCGCGCCGAACACCGGCGCCGCCACCGCGACCAGCCCCTCTTCCAGTTCCGCGACCGCCGTAGCGTAGCCGTCCCGGCGGATCTGGGCCAGTTCCGCACGGAGCGCGCCGCGGTCGGTGATGGTGTGCTCGGTATAGCGCTCCAGGCTCGCGGGCGCCGGGATAGCGCCGAACGCGAGCAGCACCTTGCCGTTGGCTACCGCGTGCGGCCGGGTGCGCCGCCCCACCCAGCCGCCCGAGGAGCTGAGGATGTAGGTGCTCGCCACCTCGGCCACGTTCAGCACGTCCGCTCCGGCCGGCACCGCGAGGTTGATGGTCTCGCCCGTCAGCTGGGAGAGCTTTTCCATCGCGGGCTGCATGGTGGCCACGATGTCGGCGCTGCGCAGAGCCACGGTACCGAGCCGGATGATCTCGACACCCAGCCGGTACCGGCGGCCCGACCGGGCCAGGAAACCGGTCCGTTCCAGGGTGGCGGCCAGCCGCGACGCGGTGGACTTGTGCACGCCCAGCGCCCTGGCGATCTCGGTCACACTCAGTTCCGGCCTGCTGTCCTCGAAGCTGGCGAGCAGGGTCAGCACGCGCTCGGCCGACTGATAGGTTGCGCCCCCCGCAACGAGGCTTTCACTCACGCAATCACCCTGACCGATTTGCCCGTTCTGCGTCAACTGCCGTCACGGGCGGCTCATGGCATACTCGCTGTCGAGTTCCACCGGAATCTCACCGCTGGATGTCACGGTGGCGTTCCGCCGAAATTTGGGCTGGGCCGCCCGCTGTCACCGGCGGGTGCCCCCGAAGGACGAGAGCAGGCCCGGGCATGGCCGACACCGATGACGAGCCCACCGTCGGATCCGTACACGATCCGCTTCCCGAGGCCCTGGGGCTGGCCCGGGCCGCCGCGGAGGCCGGGCTGGGCCTGAAGCTCCTCGGCGGGCTGGCGGTCCGGGTGCTCTGCCCGGACTTCCCGCCCCGGCTGCGCCGCGACCAGGACATCGACTTCGCCTGCCTGGCCAAGGGCCGCAAGGAGGTGGCGGCCTGGCTCGCCGACCAGGGCTGCGTCCCCGATCGCCGGTTCAACAACCTCAACGGCGACCGGCAGATGTACTTCAACGCCCCCTCCGGCCGGCCCATCGACGTGATGGTGGACCGGCTGACCATGTGCCACACGCTGGACTTCCGGCCGGCCTTCGGGCGGCTGCCGCTCACCGTGGACTCCGTGGACGTGCTGCTGTCCAAGCTCCAGATCGTCGAGTTGAACGAGAAGGACGCGCGGGACATCATTCACCTGCTGTCCTGGCTCCCGGTCGGTGACGGTGCCCCGCCGGTGATCGACACCGGGCGGTTCGGCAAGGTGCTGGCCGCGGACTGGGGCTGGTGGCGCACGGTCACCGGAAGCCTGGCCAAGCTGCCCGGCTTGCTGGCCGACAAGCCCGGGCTGCTTCCGCCCGCCCCGCGGTACGACCCGCTGGC
The DNA here is from genome assembly GCA_035642895.1 of Streptosporangiaceae bacterium. Lineage (GTDB taxonomy): Bacteria > Actinomycetota > Actinomycetes > Streptosporangiales > Streptosporangiaceae > RYN-230. The sequence continues at coordinate 5,663 of DASQRM010000240.1, forward strand.
CCAGGCGCGGCAACTCCAGGACGTCGCGGAGCAGATCCCGAAGGGGGTCAAGTGGAAGCTCCGGGCGAACGTGGGCGACCGGGTCCGCTGGTACGAGCTTCCCGAGGAAGTGGACCACTAGCAGCAGACTTTTCCCGGATGCGGCCTAAATTCGCATCGCCGCCTTGACTCCGGTTTCGGCATGGTGCTAGACGTTGCACAGGACGCACGGGCGTTGCGCACCGCGCCGGTGAACGTTGCATGCCGTGCATCAGGAAGGCGTGGTGTTCACATGAGGGTTTTCTTTGCCACCGATATCCACGGCTCCGAGGTCTGCTGGCGGAAGTTCCTGAACGCGGCGGCGTTCTACAAGGCTGACCTGGTCGTGCTGGGCGGCGACGTCACGGGCAAGATCATGGTGCCGGTGGTCGCGCACAACGGCTACTGGCAGGCTGTGGTCCGTGGCGAGACCATCCGGATGGAGACCCGGGCCGAACTCGAAGAGGTCCAGAAGAAGATCCGCAACGCCGGGCACTACCCGGCCCTGGTCAGCCCCGATGAGTTGCAGGCCCTGAGCGACGAAGAGGGCGCGGTGGACCGGCGGTTCAGCGCTGAGATGACCCACTCGCTGGACCGGTGGCTGGACATGGCCGACGGGAAGCTTGGCGGCGGGGACATCCCGTGCATCCTCAACGGCGGCAACGACGACATCTGGGAGATCGACGACATCATCGAGGCCTCACCCAGCGTCACTTTCGGCGAGGCCAAATCCCTCGACCTCGACGGCTTCCACCTGGTGTCGATGGGCTGGACCAACCCGACTCCGTGGAACACATTCCGCGAGGCTCCCGAGGCACAGCTCAAGGAAAAGATAGACGCGGTAGTCAGCCAGATCCCGGACATGGAACGGGCCATCTTTAATTTCCACGCCCCGCCCTACGGGACCGGCCTGGACGAGGCGCCTGCACTCGACGAGACGTTGCGGCCGACCCATGGCGGGGCGGTCATGAAGCCGGTGGGATCGACCGCCGTGCGCGACGCGATTAACAACTATCAGCCCATGCTCTCGGTGCACGGGCACATCCACGAGAGCCGCGGCATCAAACGCATGGGCCGGACGCTGGCCATCAATCCAGGCAGCGTTTACGGTGACGGCGTCCTGCAGGGTGCGGTACTCGAACTGAACGCCAAGAAGGGGAAGGTTACTAAGTACCTTCTGGTAAATGGCTGAAACCGGCCGGCTTGTCAGTGCCTGAGCAATAGGCTGGCTGCGCCAAACCCCCCAAAAGGCCCCCAATCGGGAGATCAGCATGGCAACTGAGGCAATTGGCGGCGAGACGCCGACACTGTTCCTGCGCAAAGCCACCGGGCTCGTCCGCGGCTGGTCCGTCCGGGACTCGATCATCTACGCCTGCCTGGCGACCAACTTCGTCACGCTAGGACTCTATGAATTCACCTTCGCCGGGCCCGCCTTCCCCAAAGGCCAGTTCATCACCGCGGTCCTGATCTCGGGTGTCTGGGTCTCGTTCCTCGTCATCGCCTACGCGGGCCTGGTGGTCACCATCCCGCGGGCCGGCGGTGATTACGTCTGGCAGAGCCGGATCCTGGGCAGTGGCATTGGCTTTGTCCTGGCCGCCACCGGCTGGTGGTTCATCCTCTGGCTCTGGGCGCCCATCTACGGCAACATCCTCTCCGTCCAGCTGTTCCAGCCGCTCTGGGCCACGCTGAAATGGACCTGGCCCGCGGGTGGTGCCGCATGGTTCGGCACCAACAACGGGATCTTCATCGTCACGCTCATCACGATCGTCCTGGCCGGCGTGCTGGTCTCGCTCGGGATGGCCGGCTACGCGAAGGTCCAGAGGTGGTTCTTCCTCGGCGGCATGATCGGGTTCGCCGTCGTTGTCGTGCTGCTCCTGGTCAACTCGCACGCCAGCTTCGTGAGCTCGTTCAACCTCGAGGGCCAGAAGCTCTTCGGTGTGCACAACGCGTACCAGGCCACCAACGTCGCGGCGCACAAGGCCGGGTACACCACGTCGCCGTTCGGGTTCGGCCCGCTCGGGCCGACGATGCTGCTCGTGCCGGCCTTCATGTTCTTCCTCCTGTGGCCGAACTGGGGAACCACCCTCTACGGGGAGGTCCGCGGGGCGAGTGACTTCCGGCGCGTATTCACCGGCATGTTCGTCGGCTTGTGGATGACGGTCATCCTGACCATCATCTTCCTGCTGCTGGTCATGAAGACCGTGGGCTGGGACTTCTACCAGAACCTCAACTCCCTGGACTACAACCTGACGCCGACGTTCGGCATCTGGCCGTACCCCTTCATGTTCGCGGGCTGGCTGGTGCACAACACGGCGTTCCAGGTCGTGCTGATTCTCGTCCTGAGCCTGTGGTTCTTCGCCTGGGTCGGCACCCTGTTCCTGTCATCGACCCGGGTCATTTTCGCCGCCGCGTTCGACCGGGTGCTCCCGGACCGCGCCGCCGAGGTCTCCGAGCGGCGCAAGGTCCCGGTATGGTCGCTGATCCTGATGCTGCTCCCGGCGGCTGGGCTGGCCGCGATCTACGCGTACTCGACCACGTTCCGGTCCTACACGCTGGACGCCACGCTGGTCATCGCGGTCACCTACCTGGGCAGCGCCATCGCCGTGGTGCTGCTGCCCTTCGTCAAGCCCGATCTGTGGCGCGCCTCGCCGGCCAGCCGGATCAAGCTGCTCGGCGTGCCGATCGTCCCGGTGGCCGGGGTCATCACGATCGGCCTGCTCGTCTTCAACCTCTACGAGTGGCTCAGTAACGACAACTACTTCGTGAACAGTCACGACTCACTCATTTACATGGGCGCCATGTACGTGCTGGCCATCGTGATCTACGTGATCGCCCGGATCGTGCGCAGCAGGCAGGGCATCGACCTGAGACTGATCAACAAGGAGATCCCAGTCGAGTAAGCAGCGCTGAGTAGCCTGGGCTGGCTAAGCGCAGCAGCGCGGTAGCACGGCACGGCAAGAATTGAGTGCCCCGGCCCCGCCGCCAGAGTTGCTGGTGGCGGGGCCGTGGCAACCCCGCAGCCAGCGGGGCACGGGACGCGACACGGATAGGCAGGAATCAGCGGCATGAATGACATCCCGGCCCGGGCGAGCGCAGTGATCGTGGGCGCCGGCATCGTCGGCAACAGCCTGGCCTGCCATCTAGCCCGGCTCGGCTGGCGGGACCTGGTCCTGGTGGACAAGGGCCCGATGCCGAACCCGGGCGGCTCGACCGGGCACGCCTCCAACTTCATCTTCCCGATCGAGTACTCGAAGATGATGATGGAGCTGACCCGCGACAGTACCGAGCAGTACCAGGAGCTCGGGGTATTCACGCAGAGCGGCGGCATCGAGGTCGCGCGGACGCAGGCCCGGATGGAGGAACTGCGCCGGCGCTGCACCGCGGCGAAGGCCTGGGGCATCCCGGCCCAGATGGTCTCGCCCGCTGAGGTCGCGAAGCTGGTGCCGTACCTGGATGAGTCCGTGATCCTGGGCGGGGCGCACTTTCCCACCGTGGGCGTGGTCGACTCGCTGCGGGCCGGCACGCTGATGCGGGAGGAGGCGCAGCGGTCTGGCGCGCTCCAGGTCCTGGCCGGAGCCGAGGTTCTCGGCATCGACACCACGGGGCACGGCCGGAACGGGCGGCCGAAGATCACCTCGGTGCGCACCACCGCGGGGGAGATCGAGACCAGTATCTGCGTGGTCTGCTGCGGTGTGTGGAGCCCGCGCATCGCCCGGATGGCCGGGGCCCATATCCCGCTCACCCCGATCGTGCACCAGATGATCAGCGTCGGCCCCATCCCGCTGTTCGAAGGCACCCAGGGGGAGATCGCCTACCCGATCGTCCGTGACGTGGACACCAACATGTACGAACGGCAGCACGGCGGCGACATGGAGGTGGGCTCCTACGCGCACCGGCCGATCATCGTCCGCCCGGACGACATCCCCTCCATCGAGGAATCCGCGCTGTCCCCGACCGAGCTGCCGTTCACCGCGGACGACTTCGATCCGCAGCTGGCCGAGGCGCTGGAGCTGATGCCGGACCTGCTGGGCGACGAGAAGGTCGGCATCCGGTACTCGATCAACGGCCTGATCTCGATGACCCCGGACGGCCACCCGCTGCTCGGCCCGGCGCCCGAGGTGGACGGGCTGTGGTCGGCCGCGGCCAGCTGGATCAAGGAGGGGCCGGGGGTGGGCCGGGTCGTGGCCGAGTGGATGAGCGGCCAGGTCCCGTCGGTCGATGTGGATGAGGCCAACATCGCCCGGTTCTACCCGAGCCAGCGCACCG
>DASQRM010000241.1:0-3943 GCA_035642895.1 Streptosporangiaceae bacterium
GGGGTTCCTCACCGGGCACGGCACGCTGGGCGCCTTCCGCGAGCAGTTCTTCCGCGCTGGCCACGCGCACGCCGGAGTGCTGCTGGTCCTGTCGCTGGCCTACTTCGTCTACCTGGGCCGGGCCGGTTACTCCACCGGCGTCACGATTGACGCCCGGCGGCTTCAGCCCACCGTTAACAACTAGCTGCCGGAGTTTCTCAGCCATGCGATCCAAGCCCGTGATTCTTGTTGCGCTGCTGCTAGCAGCGTTCCTTGTCAACCTGGACACGACGTTGGTGAATGTGGCGCTCCCCGCCATGGTGCGCGAGTTGCATGCCACCACCACCCAGCTGCAGTGGGTGGTGGACGCCTACAACCTCGTATTCGCCGCGCTGCTGCTCACCTTCGGCAGCCTGTCCGACCGGTTCGGCCGCAAGGGCATGCTCCTGGCCGGGCTGGGCGTCGTCGGCACCGCCAGCCTGATTGGCGGCTTCACCACCAGCCCAGCGCAGCTGATCGCGGCCCGGGCGGTGATGGGACTCGGCGCCGCCATGACGTTCCCGGCGACCCTGTCACTGATCTCTAACGTGTTCACCGAGAGAAGGGAGCGAGCCCGGGCGATCGGCTTGTGGGGCGCGGTCGCGGGCGTGGCCATCGCGTTGGGGCCGGTCGTGGGGGGCTGGCTGCTGGAGCACTACAGCTGGCCGGCCATCTTCATCGCCATGGCGCCGGTCGCCGCCGTGGCCGCGATGCTGGTGGCGCTCACCGTGCCCACCTCGAAGGACCCAGACGCGGCCGCCGTGGACATGCCGGGCCTGGTGCTGTCGTCGGCGGCCATGGCCCTGCTGGTATTCACCATCATCGAGGCGCCCGCCTACGGGTGGGGGGCGGCGCGCAGCGTGGCCGGGTTTGCCGCCTCGGCGGTGCTGCTCGCCGCGTTCATCGTGCGCGAGCGGCGGGCCGCGCACCCGATGCTCGATGTGCGGCTGTTCCGTAACATGCGGTTCAGCGCGGCCAGCGGCGCGGTCACGGTGTCGTTCTTTACCCTGTTCGGCTTCATCTTCCTGATCACCCAGTACTTCCAGTTCGTCCGCGGCTACAGCCCGCTGGAGACCGGGGTGCGGCTGCTGCCGGTGGCGTTGTCGGTCGGCGCCGGATCGGTTGCCGGGACCCAGCTAGCGGTGCGGGCCGGGACCAAGCTGGTCGTCACCGCCGGGCTGGTCGCGATGGCCGGGTTTTACGGCTGGGTCGCGACGACCATCAGCGCCACGCTCGCCTACGGCATCATCGCGGCGCAGATGGTCCTCTACGGGCTCGGTCTGGGCATGGCCTCCGCGCCGGCCACCGAGTCCATCATGGGCGCCATCCCCCGGGCCAAGGCCGGCGTCGGCTCAGCCATCAACGACTCCACCCGGCTCATCGGCGGTACCCTCGGCGTGGCCGTAATCGGCAGCGTCTACGCCTCGATCTACGCATCCCGGCTCACCGCCACCATGCCCCCGGCCGTGGCAGCCCCGGCCGCGGCGATCGCGCACCAGTCCGTCGGCGCCGCGTACGTGGCCGCCGGCAAGATCGCGGCCCTCGGCCATCCGGCCCTGGGACTGGCGCTGCATCATGCGTCCACCAACGCGTTCCTGCGCGGCCTCACCATCGGCGCCCTCGTCGCCGGCAGCATCGCCGCATTGGGGGCCGTCCTGACCGTACTGTTCCTGCCCGCTCAGCCAGCGCCCCTAACGGCCTACCAAGCCGAACCGGCCCAAACAGATCCGCATACGCCTGATCGTGCCACTCCCACCGCGGCAGTCCGCGTCCGGCCCATCCGACGCAGACGACCACTGTCACGCTTACTGGTCCTTGTAATCCCCGGTGGTCTTGTGCCCTTCAGAGGGGACCCGGGCGCTTCTCCAGAACGCTACTGGGCAGCCTTCGGGGCGAGATAGCGGCCGGACATTGAGGTGATGAGGCGGCGGGGGGTGATGCGGGGCAGGAACGCGATGGCCTGGTTGCGTAGCCCGGGGACGACGACCGGTATGCCGCGGTCGAGGGCTCGCAGACCAGCGTCGACGACCGGCCCGGGTTCGGCGAGCTTGGCGTAGACGGCCGTCTGCGACGCCTCGGCGTTTTGGAGAGCGTCCAGGAAACCTGTCTTGGTGGGGCCGGGGCACAGGGCGGTGACGGTGACGCCGCGGTGGCGGGTTTCTTGCCAGAGTGCTTGGCTGAAGGACAGCACGAAGGCTTTCGCCGCGCCGTAGGTGGCCTGGTAGGGGGCGGGCTGGAACGCGATGGTGGACGCGACGTTCAGCACGCCGCCACGTCCCAGTTCGATCATGCCGGACAGGACGGCCCGGGTGAGCCGGACCAGGGCGGCGACGTCAACGCCGATGACGTCCATCTCTCGCGCGGTGTCGGATCGGTCGAAGGGGCCGTAGGTTCCAAAGCCGGCGTTGTTGACCAGCAGATCGACGGGCCGGTCACCGAGTTCATGCAGCAGCGCCAGGACGCCATCGCCGGTGGCAAGGTCGGCAGTGAGGAGGGTGATCGCGCAGTCCCGGGCATTGGCGATGACGCGCTGGCGGACCTGCTCAAGCCGGTCAGGGTGCCGGCCCGTGAGCAGGAGGTTGAAGCCGCGTTCGCCCAGGCGCTGGGCGAAGATGGCGCCCAGGCCGGAGGAGGCGCCGGTCACCACGGCCAGCGGGCCCGGGATACTAGAGGAAGACACTTCGCTACTCCTTCGTTCCGGCCGGCCCGGGTGCGGGCGGTTCCCTCTCAGGACGGGCTCCCGGGTTACTTGACCTCGACGCGGATCGCGCGGTAGCGGTGCTGGCCGGTGTTTCGACCGAGTGCGGGTCCTCGGGTTCCATCCAGCGGGCGCGCACGCCGGGCCGGGGCCCGGGAGGTGCCTGGGACTCAAACAGCAGCGTGCCGCCCTGGTGGTACCTGATCCGGGCCGGGCCCTCGATGATCATGACGCTGGGCGCCCGGTGGGTGTGCTCGGGTTCGCGTGTTCCTGGTTCGATCACCACCTCCAGCACCGCACCCGGTCGTTGTCCACCAGGACGCGGTGAGAGGCCGGTCCGGCCAGTACTGCGTCCATCCGATCCGGCCAGGGCCATGGCTGTTCCGTCGTCATGCTGGGGTTTCCTGCCCGGCCAGGGCGGCGGCGACGTCGGCCCTGCGGTGGGTCTCGGTGGCGAGCAGGCCGACGACGAGGGCGAAGCTCACGTCGTCGCGTCCGCGTATCTTGTCCAGGAAGGCCTGGTAGGCGGCGATGATGACGTCCAGGCGTTGTAGCGCGTAGCTGGTGATCGCCCGTGGGTCGGAGCAGTCGGGGATGGTGAACTCGTAGTTGCCGGGGGCGCGGTCGAGGAGGTGCCTGGGGTCGGCGGTGATGGCCCCGCCGAGGTCGCCGATCCGGTCGGCGAGGCGGGCGGCCGCCTTGCGCGCGTGCTCGGCGACCTCCGGGAGCTCGTCGCTGAGCAGGTAGATCGCCAGGCCTTCCAGGCGGTTGGCCATTGCATCCGCCCATAGGCTCACGATCACGTTGTGGCAGTAGAAGCTGTCGAGCGCGCTGCTCACATCTTTGATATTTAGGTCCGGGTCGGCCATGGTTGCTTCCTTTCTGGTCGCAGGGCTACTCACTTATCCGTGGGTGATCAGGCCGACGGCCAGGATGATCAGAGCCGCGGCTATCAGCAGTGCCCCGCCCCGGGTCAGCACGGTGCCGGGCGAGCTGCGGCCCTGCTGGCCCAGCCCCAGGTGTACGAAGAAGCCTCCGGACTGGGCCAGCACGCCGGCCAGCAGCAACGCGCCGGCCAGCCACTGCACGCCGGTGGAGTAACCGGCCCGGCCCAGGTAGACGAAGTAGGCCAGCGACAGGACCAGCAGCACTCCGGCGTGCGCGTGGCCAGCGCGGAAGAACTGCTCGCGGAAGGCGCCCAGCGTGCCGTGCCCGGTGAGGAACCCC
>DASQRM010000242.1:0-2051 GCA_035642895.1 Streptosporangiaceae bacterium
CCCAGCGTCCGCACCGCCCAGGACCACTTCGCGCCGATGATGTCGCCGCCGCGGAACGGCCCGTCGTACATGTCCGGCGGGAAGTAGTGCACCGCGCCCGGGGCGAAGAACTTGGCCACCGCGTCCGCGTCGCCCGTATTGCAGGCGTCGAAGTAACCGCGGATGGCTTCTTCCATCCGCCGGGCCTTGGCCGCCCGGTCCTGCTCAGCTGTCACAGCCCCGAGCCTAGGCGGTGACGCCCCCGGTCATCGAGAGCGTGTTCCGCATGCAGAAACGGGTGGTCACGCCGCCCGTTTCCGGGTGCGCTAGGCCAGGACTGGTTCCCGCTGCTGGAAGTACGGGCTGGATGCCTTGTTGAAGATGAGCATGATCGCGGCGGCGGCGATGGCCCAGATCACGAGGCCGACGCTCATGGCGGCCGGCGCGTACACCAGGGATCCCTGGGACAGCGAGTAGAGCACGCTGAGGGTGGTGATGCCGAAGAACACCGCGAAAGCCACCCGCCCCCGCTGCTTCCCCCGGCTGCTCATCCAGGCCAGCCAGAGCCACATGGCGATGACGATCGGGCCGACGACCACGTCCAGGGTGACCTGGACGTTCACCGCGTGCGCTATCGCGTGCGCATAGGCCGGGTACCTGGCGATCAGATCCGCCTTGATCCCGCTCTGCGTGGCCAGGAGGGTGACCATGACGCCCAGTTCGGCGGCCGCGCCGGCGATCATGAGCCAGACCGCGGCGAACACCGTGCGGGGCTGTCCCGGACGGGGCCGCATCCGCATCCACGCCGCGCCCTTGAGCAGGTCGACGGCGGCCTCGAGGCTAGGCCGCGCCTGGTCGTCCTGGGCGCAGGCCATCAGCACCGCGAGGACCTCTTCGGTGTTCTGGAGCCGGAACCACTTCGGGTACCACGCCAGCAGCCGCCGGTATCCGTGCTCCAGGCTCGCCGACTCACTGATGCTCAGCCCAGGCCCCTCGGGCTCGCTCATGCCGCACCTCCGGCCACGTTCAGGTTCAGCCGCCGCAGCGCCGCGGTGGCGTGGGAGTGCAGCCGGGCCGCCTCGGCGGCCAGTCGCTTCTCGCCGTCCGGCGTGAGCCGGTAGTAGCGGCGCAGCCGGTTGTCCACGATCTCCTCGCGGTCCACCCCGATCAGCCCGTCCGCGCGGAGCCGTTCCAGGGCGGTGTACAGCGTCCCGGCCAGCAGCTTGACCCGGCCGCCTGAGATGTCTGCGACGTCGGAGATGATCCCGTACCCGTGCTGGGCCCCCGCGGCCAGCGCGGTCAGGATCAGGAACGTCGCTTCCTGCATCGCCCGCGTACTCATAACAGCAACATATATCGATGAGTTAGCGGTGGCCAGCCCTTTTCTTCACGCCATGGAACCGGACATTCACGGCGTCAGAACGCACTGGAACCGGGGTTTCATGCCGTTCCCGCTGGCCCAGGGTGTGTCAGCGGCCCCCGCGCTCGCGGATGGCCCGGACGTCCTCGGCGATCCGGAACACCACCACGAACGCCTCCAGGACCAGCCGCCAGAACCCCATCACGATGATGATGAACAGCGGATCCCCGATGACCAGCGTCACGATGCCGAACCCCGCGCTGACCCGGAACGCCAGGATCGTATAGAACAGCGCGGTGAGACAGACCAGCACCGTGATCAGGACGTAGAGGACCTTGATGATCCGGGTGGTCACGAACGAGGTGAAGCTGAAGTCGAACAGCGCGCTCAGGAAGCCCCGCGAGCCCGCGCCCCGCGACGCCGCGGCCGGCGGCCCCATCGGCCGCGCGCCGCCCGGCGGCACCCCGCCCGGCGGGGTCGCGCCCGGCGGTGTCGCGCCTGCCCCGAACCCGCCGTGCCCGGGAAGGCCCTGCCCCGGCATGCCCTGACCAGGGGTTCCCGGTGCCGATGCACCCTGTCCCTGGGTGCCCTGGCCCGCGGCGGGCGTCCAGATCGGACTGGTCGGCATGCCCGCGCCGCCCGGACCCGGCTGGCTGGGTGTCCCCGGCGCGGGCCGTGCGGCGCCCGCCCCGCTGCCCTGACCGCCGGCCCC
>DASQRM010000243.1:0-11290 GCA_035642895.1 Streptosporangiaceae bacterium
GCTCAGCCCAGCTGGGCCAGCAGCGCCTCCGGGTCCGCGGCATAGGCGATCATCCAGTGTGGCCTGACCCGGTATGCCACCACGTCTCCCCAGCTCAGCGGGGAGCTGCCGTAATGCTGCGTGAGGTGGTCCAGGATGGCGGGCCACTGCGGGTCCGCCGGGGCCGCCCGGGGGTTCAGTTCCTCTACCCGGCCGTGGGTGAACACGCCCAGATCGTCACCACGCAGGTGGGCCGCGCTGATCGCGGGCCGCACCGCGAACTGCCGCGCCTTGGCCGAGGACCGTTCCGTGCTGAAGACCCAGCAGCCGTGCAGGAAGTGACCGTCCGCCCCGGCGACCCGCGGCTCGCCGGCCGCCGTGACACTGCTGACCGCGAGCGTGCACATGCCGGTGATGACCCGGACCAGCTGGGCGGCGGTCAGGGACCGGCCCGGCCGGACGATGGACCGAAGGTGCCCTGTGGCCCCGGCCAGCGAGTCATCCATCAGCGCCTGAAGTTCACCGAGTTCCGCCTGGCTCTCCTGCATCCTGCTAGCTTGCCGCAACCGGTTAACGTGGGGCGCGTGGCTACCGGAACCGAGCATGTCAGTCCTGAGGTCTACGGGTACGTCATGTCGCACTCCAGCCCTCCGGACCCGGTCCTAGAGGAGCTGCGGGCCGAAACGTCCCGCCGCTTTCCTGCGTCGGCCCGCCTGCAGATCGGCCCGGAGCAGGGCACGTTCATGACGCTGCTGAGCCAGCTCATCGTCCCGCGCCGGGTGATCGAGGTCGGAACGTTCACCGGGTACTCCGCTATCTGCCTGGCCCGCGGGCTGGCCCCGGGGGGCAGCATGCTGTGCTGCGACGTCAACGCGGACTGGACCGCACTGGCCCGGGAGTACTGGCAGAAGGCGGGCCTGGACGGCCAGATCGAGCTCCGGCTCGGCCCGGCCGCCGGCACGCTCCGTTCGCTGCCCGCTGAGGCGTCGGTGGATCTCGCGTTCATCGACGCGGACAAGACCGGGAATGCGGGCTACTGGGATGAGATCGTCCCGCGCATCCGCCGCGGGGGGCTCATCCTGGTGGACAACACCTTCATGCACGGCCGGATCTTCGCCAGCGACCCCGATCCTGACGCCCGGGCGGTTCGCGACTTCAACGAGTACGCGCTGGCCGATGACCGGGTGGAGCTGGCCATGCTCTCGGTGGGAGACGGCCTGATATTCGCCCGCAAGAAATAGCACCGGTCCGGCCGGCTGGCGGCAAGCTCCGTCCGGACGGCAAAGCTATGGTCACAGGATCTGTATAGGGCCACAGCTTCACCTGGCGGTGGGCCACAATGGCGGCTCGGCCGGCCTAGCCGGGCAGTGTCGTCAGGAAGATCACATCTGATGGGCGCCTCGAACGACCCGGTGTACCTGCGCGTGCTGGAAGATCTCCGCGATCAGATCCGGGGCGGGACGCTCGCGCCGGGAGCCCGGGTTCCTTCCCGCAACGGGATCATCGCCCGGTACGGCGTCGGGGAGACCGCGGCCAAGCATGCCCTTCAGGTCCTGGCGGCCGAGGGCCTCATCGAGGCCCGGGCCGGGTCGGGGTCCTACGTCCGCAGGCTGCCCGTGGCAGCGCCGCTGGAACATGACCGGCTGCACTTCCCCGGCTCGCCGTTCGGGCTGGATGGCCGGCCCGTGGTCAGGGACGCAGTGGCCGGGGACGCAGTGGCAGGGGACGGGGCGGTGGGGAACGGAGCGGGCGCGGACGACCGGGCCGGGGCGGACCACGCCGGGCACGCACCGCGGGTGTCCTGGGAGTACCAGTCCGAGCGGGTGCCCGCCCCCGCCCACGTGGCCCGGCGGCTGCGGCTCCCCGACGGGGACCACCTGGTGACCCGGACCAGGTACCTGATGAGCGCGGACGGCTCCCCCGTGCAGCTGGCCACCAGCTACGAGCCCGCCGCGACGACCGCGCAGACCCCGGTGCCCTTCCCCGAGCAGGGCACCTTCGCAGGCCGGGGCGTGGTGGAGCGCATGCACGCGATCGGTATCGGCGTGGATCAGGTCGTGGAGGAGATCTCGGTCCGCCCGGCCCTGTCCGCCGAGGCCGCCGTGCTGGACATCCCGGCCGGCTCCCCGGTGCTGCTGATCGAGAGGTCGCACCGCTCGGGCGAGCGGACCGTGGAAACCGGGGAGATCGTCATCGCGGCGGACCGTTTTCGGCTGTGCTACCGGTTCCCGGTCGCGGTCCAGCCCGACCCCGCGGCCGCCCCGCCACCGGCCGCCCCGCCACCGGCCGCCGCTCCCCCGGCCGGGGAGCCCGTCGGCGCCCCCGCGGGGACGGGGCGCGCGGGGACGGGGCGCGCGGGGATGGGCCCGTGATCCGGCCGGCTGAGGCCGCCGACATCCCGGCCCTGCACCGGCTCATCCGGGACCTGGCCGAGTACGAGAAGGCGCTGGCCGAGGTCACCGCGACCGAGGAGGACCTGCGCCTCGCCCTGCTGGGCGAGCGCCCGGCCGTGTTCGCGCACGTGGCCGAGCACGAGGGCGAGGTGGCCGGCTTCGCGCTGTGGTTCCTGAACTTCTCCACCTGGACCGGCCAGCACGGGATCTACCTGGAGGATCTCTACGTCCGGCCGGACCAGCGGCGGGCCGGGCTCGGCCGGGCGCTGCTCGCTGAGCTGGCCCGCATCTGCGTGGCCCGCGGCTACGCCCGGCTCGAGTGGTCGGTGCTGGACTGGAACTCCCCCGCGCGCCGGTTCTACGCCTCGCTGGGCGCGGTGGAGATGGATGAATGGACCGTGCACCGGCTGGCCGGCCCTGCCCTGCACGGGCTGGCCGGGACGGCCGACAGCCGGGACAGCCAGTAACCGGACAGCCAGCGGCCGGGACAGCTAGCTAGCTGCCTGCCGCGACCTGCTGGTCCGCCTGCTTCAGGTCCGACGCGAGCTGGTCGGCGGCCATGTCGGTGGCCTTGGAGATGAGCTTGTTGGCCGCCTTGATGTTGGCCGCCACCTGCTCAGCCAGGTTGGCCTCGTAGACCACGATGAGCCCGGCGGTGCCCGCGTCGAGCGTCTCACCGAGCTCCTTGAGGTCGGACCGGCTCATGCCGCCGCTGGCGTGCCCCGTCACGGCCCCGATCGCGGCCCCGCCGCCGGCGCCGAGGGCCAGGGCACCCAGGATGCCCACGGGCGGGAACAGCGCCGCCGCCACACCCGCGGCCAGGCCCCAGCCGAGGCCCACCGCCGCGCCGTGCCGGGTCGGCTGCTCGTGCTTCTTGACGATGCTGACTTTGCCCGCGTCGTCCTTGGCGATGACCGCGGCGTCGAAGTCGTGCGACGTCTTCACCGCGTAATACAGGGCCTTCACGGCCTCGTAGTCCTCAATGGCAGCGGCTGGCTCGTCGTAGGCCGCGGCCAGCACGTACAGGGTGTCCGGATGCGCCATGAATAGCCTCCTTGGTCGCTTCCCCGGACGGTATGCCGCAGGCGGAGGCCGTTGCGTCACCCGGCAGGAGTGAGATCCCGCCCGGCCTTCATCGTGCTCGCCTGCGGCTTCCCGGCTGGCAGCCCTTGCCGCCAGGGCCGCCGGGATGTCAGGATCGCAACGGAATGCAATGGTTTGCAGAGGTTTCTTTGCAGCAGGGTTTGCGGCAGCGGGTCCTGCAGCAGAAAGGTGGCCGAGGATGACCTACGACGCCGACATCGTGGTGGCGGGAGCCGGGCACAACAGCCTGCTCACCGCGTGCTACCTGGCCAAGGCCGGCTATCGCTGCCTGGTCCTGGACGCGCGGGCCATCCCCGGCGGCGGGGCGGCCACTGAGGAGCTGCTGCTGCCCGGGTTCGGCATCGACACCTGTGCCACCGGGCACACGATGATCCGGGTCAACCCGGTGCTGAGCCGCGACGAACTCGGCCTGACCGCCGACTACGGCCTGCGCTACGCGGAGCCCGATCCGGTGGAGCACGTGGCGTTCCCCGACGGCCAGCAGTTCACGATGTGGCTGGACCGGGAGCGGACGGCCGAGGAGGTAGCCCGGTTCTCGAAGCCGGACGCGCTCGCCTACCTGCGCCTGCTCGACGAGTACGACCAGGTGAAACACATCTTCAGCCAGGCCCAGTTCACGCCGGTCGGGTTCGGGCCGTCGCTGGACCAGATGCTGGCCGGGCATCCCCAGGGCCGCATCTGGGCCCGGCGCCGGCAACTGTCCGCGGTGCAGGTGGTGCAGCATGAGTTCGAAAGCCGGCACATCCAGGCCTTCCTGCTGTGGATGGCCTTCCAGGTCTTCCAGCCGGCCGATGAGCCCGGCTCGGGGGTGCTCCCTTACGCGCAGACGTTCGGGCGGCAGCAGCGCAGCTGGTCCATTCCCATCGGCGGGTCCGGCCAGCTGACCGCGGCCCTGACCGGATACCTGGCCGATCACGGTGGCACCGTGCTGTGCGGCCAGCGGGTGACCCGGCTGCTGCTGGAGAGCGGCCGGTGCGCCGGGGTGCAGACCGAGGACGGTACGCGGTACCGGGCGGGCACCGCCGTGGTCTCGACCATCCATATCAAGCACCTGCGCGAGATGGCCCCGGCGGACGCGTGGCCGGAGGAATTCCACTACGGCGTGGACACCTACGACGTGGGCGTGCCCGGCTTCGCCACCTACTACGCCACCACCGCGCCGCCGGAATTCCAGGCTCCGGACGGCCCGCGCACTGCCGTGTCGGCAGGCCTCGCGGGCTGGCCCGAGGACGTCATCCAGATGGGGGCCGACCTGCGGTCCGGGCGGTTCCTCGCGGAGCCGCCGTGGCTGCTGGTGGCCACGCCCACCCTGGCCGACCCGGGCCGGGCGCCGGCTGGCCAGCACACGGTCAAGCTGCTCAGCCCCCAGGTGTACCAGCTCCCGGAGGGCATGGGCGGCTGGGCGGCAGTCAAGGACGGGCACGCCCGCCGGACACTGGAGCGGCTGCGCCAGGCTGCGCCGGGCTTCACCGACGAGGTGATCCTGGCCAGCCTGGTCAAGTCCCCCGCCGATATCGAGGAACTCAATCCGCACATGGTCCACGGCGCGTTCCACGGCGGCAACCGGGGTCCCGCCTTCAGCGGGGCGCTGCGCCCGGTGCCGGGCTGGGCCTCGCACCGGATGCCTATCCCGGGGCTTTACCAGACCGGGGGGACCACGCATCCCGGCGGATCCATCACCGGCGCCCCGGGCCGCAACGCAGCGATCGTGCTCCTGAACGACCTCGGCCACGACCCGGCCGCGATCATGAGCGCCCGGTCAGGCCAGGGTCGGGCGGTGGCCGTTGCTGCTGACCCGTCGTGAGGAGCCGGTCCCGGGGAGCAGCCCGACCGCATCCAGATCCGCGGTGAGTTCGCCAAGCTCGGACCGGGTCTGCGGGAGCAGCGGCGGGCGGAGCGGCCCGCCGGACATCCCGATCAGGCCGGCCCACGCCTTGATGGAGGCCAGCGAGTCGAACCGGCGGGCCTTGCCGTGCAGCCACTTCGCGGCCAGCGCGCGCACCGGGTCGAGCGTGGCCGCCACCTGGGCCGCCGCCGTGTAGTCACCGCTGAGCGCGAGCCTGGTGTACTCGCGCATCGGCTGCCATTGCGGCGTCTGGTAGAGATACGGCGCGGCCGAGGACATGAACACCCGCTGGCCGTGGTCGCGCATGTTCTCCAGCCAGGTGCCCTCGTTGGGCTCACAGACCAGGATCTCGCCGCCGACCCGGTCCAGCACCTCCAGGTAGCGGGCGTGGTCACGGCCGACCTTGATCCCGCAGATGTTCTCGATGGCGGCCAGCCGCTCGATCAGCTCCAGGGACAGCGACACGCCCGAGTAGGCGGTGTCGAACAGCCAGATGCCGATGTCCACGGCCGCGGTGACCGACTCGAACCACTGGTAGAGGCCCTCGTCCGAGGCGGGCGGAAAGTACGGGTTGATCAGCACCGCAAAATCGGCTCCGGCCTTCTGCGCGTGCCGGGTCAGCTCGATGGCCTGCCTGGGCGACGTGTGGCCGGTGTGCGCGATGACCGGGCATTTGCCCCGGGTGCCGTCCACCGTGATCTCGACCACGCGGCGCCGCTCGCTTCCGGCCAGGGACCAGAACTCGCCCATCACGCCGCCGCAGAAGATGCCGCCGATCCCCAGGCTGCCGGTCAGCCGGTCGAGGTCCCCGCGCAGCGCGTCAGCGTCCAGGTCACCACCGCTGTCGAACGGCGTGGTGGTCGCGGCCCACAGCCCGGTGAAGCACTCCCGGGCCGCCTGCTTGGCGTCCGCCCTGGCGTAGTCCATGGCATGTCCTCCGGGTAGGTCAGGCGCGGGCGCACGGGCGCTGCTCACATGGTGCCCGAACACCCCTGGATCGTCGAGATCATCAGGGGCGGCCGGGAGCCGCGGGATTCAGGCATTGCCGAGCCCCAGCAGGCGCGCGGCGTTCCCGCCCAGGATCAGGTCCTCGCCGGGGCCAAGGCGAAGCGCGCGCACCTCGTCGACGGGATGGTCGGTCCCCATATCGAAGGGCCAGTCCGAGCCGAGCAGGACCTGCTCCGGGCCGGCGTACCGGACCAGGTCGGCCAGCAGGCCCGCGTCGTGGGTCACCGTGTCGTAGTGGAACCGGCGCAGCGACACATCGGGGCCCTGGCTGAGGCGCTCCGCGGCTTCGGGCCGGATGGCGTGGGCGCGGCGCAGCCGCCCGCGGAGCACCGGCAGCGCGCCGCCCCCGTGAGCCAGCAGGATCCGCAGCCGGGGGAATCGTTCGAGCACGCCCGCCACCGCGATGTGCGCGGCGGTGACCGCGGTTTCCAGCGGGTTGCCGACCGAGTTCCACAGGTAGTAGCCGTCCAGGGCGGGAATCCCGAAGCCCCGGGTGGAGGGGTGGATGAAGACCAGCGCGCCGGTCTCGGCGGCGGCCGCCCAGAACGGCAGGAAGAAGTCGTCACCCAGGTAGCGGCCGCCCACACTGGACGGGATCTCCACGCCGTGCAGGCCCGGCACGGTCATCAGGTCCGCCAGTTCGCGCGCGGCCAGTGCCGGGTCCTGAACCGGGACCGCGCCCACCGCGCTGAGCCGCCCCGGGTAGGCGGCGACCAGACGGGCCAGCGACTCGTTCTGCACCCGGCAGACCAGCCGGGCCTCGTCTGGCTGGGCGTCCGCCGGCACCAGGTTGATCCACGGGGACAGCAGCAGGTGCCCGATCCCGGTTCCGGCCGCGTCGCCGAGCATGATCTCCACGTCGCTGAACTCACCGACCGCCGAGGTCAGTTCCCGGCCCCGGAACCCGACGATGCGCTGGCCCTGGTCGGTCCGCAGCGCCGGCCGCCACGCCTCGGGCACGCTGCGCGCCGTCATCTCCGGGACGATGATGTGGCAGTGCGCGTCGATGATCAACGGGCAGCGGTGCCGTTCGAGGCGGTGCCGTTCGAGGCGGTGCCGTTCGAAGCGGTGCCGTTCGCGGTGGGATCGCTGACCCCTGCCTCCGCGTCCGCGGTGGCTATCTGCGCGGCGGCCGCGTTCGCGGCGGCCACGTTCGCGTTCTCGGCTGCGGGGGCCGGGCTGCCGGACGTGTCGGTCACCGCCCCGCCCAGGTACAGGGCACCGATCTCCGGGTGATGCAGGACCTCGCGCCCCGAGCCGGCCAGCCGGACCCGGCCGTTCTCCAGGACCACCCCGTGGGTGGACAGCCGGAGGCCGGCCCGCGCGTTCTGCTCGACGAGCAGGATGGTCTTGCCCTGCTTGTTCATCAGCCGGATCGCGTCGAAGACCGACTTCAGCACCAGGGGCGATAGACCCATGGACGGCTCGTCCAGGATGACCAGGCTCGGGTCGAGCATCAGGCACCGGGCGAACTCGACCAGCCGCTGCTGGCCGCCGGACAGGCTGCCGGCCTTCTTACCCAGCCACTCGGTCACCTGCGGGAACATCTCCAGGACGGTAGCCAGCCTGCGGTCGGCCAGCCCGCGCTGGCGCAGGATGTAGCCGCCGAGCACGATGTTCTCGCGGACTGTCATCTCGCGGAACAGGCTGTGGTTCTGGGGCACCAGCACCACGCCCATGTCCAGCACCTGCCGGGGAGACTTCCCCGACAGCCGCTCACCGCGCAGGCTGACGTGGCCAAGCCGCGGGTTCAGCAGCCCGCTGATCGACGCGAGCAGGGTGGACTTGCCCGCCCCGTTCGGCCCGACGACGCAGGTGATGCCACCCTCGTAGACCTGCATGGTCACGCCGTGCAGGACGTCGCCACCGCCGTAGCCGGCCACTACGTCCTTGATCTCGAGGGCCGGGGCGCCCGTCGTCACGTTCTCAGCTGACCGGGACGTCATCGTCATCCTCCGCAGTCCCAAGGTAGGCGTCGAGGACCCGGGGATCGGTCCGGACCACATCCGGTGGTCCGCTGACGACCGCGGTGCCGTAGTCCAGCACCGTGACCCGGTCACACAGCCCCATCACGAAATCCATGTTGTGCTCCACGATCAGGAACGTGGTGCCCTGCTGGTTCAGCTGCCGGATCCGGTCGGCGATCATCGTGATCAGGGTGAGGTTCACCCCGCCGGCCGGCTCGTCGAGCAGCACGATGGCCGGGTCTGCCATCAGCACGTAGGACAGCTCCAGCAGCTTGCGCTGCCCGTAGGACAGGGTCTCGGCGAGCGCGGCGGCGTGGCTGGCGATTCCGGTGAACTCCAGCAGCTCCAGGGCCCGGCGCCGGGTGGCCGGGCCGCCGGCCCGGGCCAGCGGGTTATGCAGCCGTCCCCGTCTGCCCTCCGCGTTCTGGGCCGCCACGATCATGTTCTCCATGACGGTGAGCCGGGAGAACACCCGGGTCAGCTGGAAGGTCCGGCCGATGCCAGCCGAGAACACCTTGTCCGGCGCCGCGTTCGTGATCCGCTTGTCGCCCAGGTAGACCTCGCCGTCGTCCACCGTCTCGTAGCCGGTGATCACGTTGAACAGGGTCGTCTTGCCTGAGCCGTTCGGCCCGATGAGCCCGGCGATGCTGCCTTGCTCCACCTCGATCGTGGCCCCGTTCAGGGCCTGGACGCCGCCGAAGGACTTGGTCACCGCGGCGGTGCGCAGCAGCGCGGTCATCGCGCACCTCCTGTGCTCGGCGTCCCGCTGGCTGGGGAACCGGTGGCCGGGGAACCGGGGGCTGGGGAACCCGTGGCGGGGGAACCCGGGGCCGGAGTACCGATGGCCGGCGCGGCCGTCCGGGTCGCGGCGGGGCTGCCCGGCGGGGCTGACCCCCCGGCCGCGGTGTCGCGCCTGCGCGCCAGCGCGGCGCGCCAGCGGGTGACGTACTCGGTCCCGGTCGGGACGATCCCGCGGGGCAGGAACAAGATGACGGCCAGGAAGAGCACGCCAAGCACGATGTCGCTGGTGTAGCCGTTGGTGAAGGTGATCCCGATCCACTGCTGGAGCGGCTCCAGGATCAGCGCGCCGAGCACCGGGCCGGCCAGGGTCCCGAACCCGCCCAGGAAGGCCATCAGCGCGACGGTCAGGTCGAACAAGGGGTTGAACGCGGTCTCGGGCAGCGCCTGGCCGATGAAGAACCACCACAGTCCGCCGATCATCCCGACGATCCCGCCCGAGATGGCGAACGCGGTGAGCTTGACCCGCATGGTCCGCACGCCGAGCCCGCGGGCCCGGTCCTCGTCATCCCGGATGGCCAGGAGCTGGAGGCCGAACCGCGAGTTCCGGATCAGCCAGGACAGCATGATGGTGGCAACCGCGATGACCAGGCCGACGTAGTAGAAGGGGTTGTTGTAGGTGGACGCGGACCACAGGAAGAAGGGCGAGCTCACGCCCTGATTCCCGCCGGTGAAGCTGAGGTTGAACGCCATCAGCTGGAAGATGAAGAAGAAGGCGATGGTGATCACGACGAACGTGTGCCGCCGGACCCGCAGCGCGATCAGCCCGAGCGGCACCGCGATCAGCGCGGCGACCAGGCCACCCAGCGGCAGCAGCAGGAAGATGTCCGCGCCCGGGAGCTTCCAGTGGTTGGCCAGCAGGCCCACGGTGTAGGCGCCGGAGCCGAAGAACACCGCGGTGCCCAGCGAGAGGTAGCCCGAATAACCGGAGAACAGGTTCCAGGCCGCCACGGCGCCCACGTAGATCATGGTGTTCACCGCGAACTGGGTGTACAGCGCGTTGGTGATGACGAGCGGGAAGATCGCGGCAATTACCAGCAGGATCGCGAGGCCGCCCAGCTTGGCGCCGGTGGCCCGGCGGTCCCGGCGCGCGGGGGCCGTGACCGTGCCACCCGGCTCGGCCGGTCCCGGCTCGGCCGGTCCCGGCTCGGCCGGCCCCGGCTGGGCCGATCCTGCCTGCACCGTGTCCTGGCTCATCGTTCCCTTCCTCGTTGTGCCCGGATTCGCTGGGCCCGGATTCGCTGCGCCTGGATTCGCCGTGCGCTGGTTCGCCGGGCCTCCGGTCGGGTGGTCCGGGTTCACTGGGCCCTCGCTGCCTTGCGGCCGAACAGGCCCTGCGGGCGGAAGGCCAGCACGAGCACGAGCGCGCCGTAGAACACCACCACCGACCAGCTGGGTGACCAGACCACATCGATCACCCCCTCCAGGGTGATCATGAAGATCGCCGCGACCATGGCCCCGCCGATGCTGCCCAGGCCGCCGAGGATGATGATCGCGAGCAGCCGGGAGATCAGGTCATACCCGGTGTTGGGGTTGAAGCCGCCGCCGGTGGCGCCGAAGACCATCCCGCCCGCGGCGGTGACGCCCACCCCGATGCCGAACGTGAGCGCCTGCACCCGGTTCACATTGATGCCCACGATCCGGGCCGCGGTCTGGTCCTGCATAGTGGCGCGGATGGTCCGGCCGAACTGGGTGCGGTACAGGGTGAAGTAGATCCCCGCCACGAACAGCAGGGCCATCAGGAAACCGTAGATGTAGATGTAGTCGAGGTAGAACCCGAAGATCTTGGGGCCCGACGTCGTGTATGAGGCGTTCAGATTCACGAAGTTCGAGCCGAAGATGATGTACAGGATCCCCTCGATGATGATCGCCACCGCGTAGGTGGCCAGCAGCGACATCGAGGTCCGTTCCCGGCCGCGCAGCGGCCTGATGAAGGCCCACTGGATCGCGACCCCGACGATGAACATCGCGGGGACGGTTACCAGCAGGCCCACGAACAGGTCGATGTGCAGGTGGACGGAGAGCACGTAGCTGAGGTAGGCACCCAGCACGACCAGGATGCCCTGGGCGATGTTGATGATGTCCAGTACCCCGAAGATCAGCGTCAGCCCGACCGCCATCAGGGCATAGACACTGCCGCCCAGGATGCCGTCGACGATCGCTTCGCTGAGTTGACGTCCCATCTCCGTTTCATG
>DASQRM010000244.1:0-2133 GCA_035642895.1 Streptosporangiaceae bacterium
GGAGGTGATGATCCCGTGCTCGATCAGGATCCGGACGGCCACCTCGTCCGAGATCCGGACGTCGGCGGCGGCCAGGCCGCGGTCGGCGATCTTGCGCCGCAGCACCTTGATGTGCTCGGCCACCCGGGCCGAGAGCAGGTCACGGTACTCCGGGTCGGCGTCGAACCGTTCCAGCTCGTGGTAGGCGCCGGTGACCTCCAGGGCGCCCCGGGCGATCTCCGGCGTGCGCGGCAGCGGCCTGGTCGCGCTCGGGTCGTCCAGCCACGGACGGCACCAGATCAGCGCGACGAGGAAGAGCTTCGTCATCGGGTCGAGGTAGAACGGCAGCAGCGTTCCGTCCCCGTCCCTGGCCCCCAGGCCGGGCCCGTCCGGCTCGCCGGCTCCGTCCTGCGCGCTTGAAGGGACCGGCCCCGCGTGGCTCGACCCGCCGTGACCCTGACCCGAATGACCTGGCCCCGCGTGACCCGGCCCGGCGTGACCCGGGTCAGTATGGCTCGGCCGGGCCCGGCCCGGCCCGGCCCCTTTGGTCGCGGCCCTGGCCGCCTGCCCCGCTCCGGTCAGCACCGCGCCGCCCCGGCCGCCGCCCTCCTGGTCCGCCTGGCCTGCGGCGAACACCTCGTCGGTCCACTCACCCTCTTCGGCTAGGCCCGTGGCGGCCAGCCTCCCCCCGGTCAGCCCGGTCGCGGCCAGTTCGGTGTCCTCGGCCCAGCCCGCCCGGTCCCCGGCCGCCGGCGCGTCGTACTGGCCGGTGACCGTCACCATCAGCGACTGGCCGTCGTCGAGCATGGCCCGCGAGCCGACCAGGGCCGTGCCCGTGTGCACGAACCAGCCATTGGCGGGCTCGCCGTCGTGCTCCATCCGGGGCAGCCTGACCTGATAGCCCTCACCCTCGACGTACAGCGCATGGGTGCGGCTGATGTTGGCGATCCAGACACCGGCCGCCATCGCGGTCACCAGACCAGCCCGCCGGGACAGTCCCCGGCCGGCCGCCACGATCAGGTCGACTCCGGGACCCCGGCCGAATACCAGCCGTGTGCCCTCGGCGACCAGCATCTTCTGCCCTGACGCCGTGCTAACGTGCGAGGTCAGTGGCATAGTAAGGTCCCGGCTATCTGGCACAACATCGGTTTAGTCTAGGCCGGATTCTCTTCGCCGTGCGGATCGGAGGTAACCCCGGACTCGGGGATACCCCTGGGACGATACGTCCTGATTAGCTGTAGTTGGCAGGGTGCCGGGTTCGGCGGGAAGGTCATCACCCACTGTGGACATGGGGGGGCCCGTCTAGAGCGCTGGTGATGCCTACGGGATCCGTTTCGTAGCCCGGTGCCCTGCCCGAAAGACATAGCCCTAGATGTCCGGGCCCGGTACGGCTGGACCTCTAGATCTGGCCGAACAGCCGGTCGCCCGCGTCCCCGAGCCCGGGCACGATGTACCCCTTCTCGTTGAGCCGCTCGTCGACGGCGGCGGTCACCACTCGCACCTCGTCGGCGGCGAAGGCCGCCTCCACGTGCCGCAGCCCCTCGGGCGCGGCGAGCAGGCAGATCGCGGTGACCGACGCCGCGCCGCGGTTGGCCAGCATGCTGATGACGGTGGCCAGCGTGCCGCCCGTGGCCAGCATGGGGTCGAGCACGAACGTGTCCCGCCCGGTCAGGTCCGTCGGCAGCCGGTCCGCGTAGGTGGACGCGACCAGCGACTCCTCGTCCCGGCGCAACCCCACGAAGCCCACTTCGGCCATCGGCAGCAGCCGGGTCATCCCGTCCAGCATGCCGATTCCGGCCCGCAGCACGGGCACGATCAGCGGCACCGGCCCGGCCAGCTTGACCCCGCTGGCCATGCCCACCGGGGTGGTGACCGATACCGGCTGCACCCGCATCTCCCGCGTCGCCTCGTAGGCGAGCAAGGTCACCAGTTCGGCCGTCAGGCTGCGGAACGTGGCGGTGTCGCTCGCGGCGTCGCGCAGCGCAGTGAGCTTATGGGTAACCAGGGGGTGGTCGATGACGAGCGTACGCATAGACAGCTAGTGTGGCAGGCGCGTCCTCCCGTGGCCACCGCCCCCACCCCATCAACCCCCCACCCATCAACCCCCCACCCCATCAACCCCCACCCCCATCAAGCCCCTCCGCCCACAGCCCC
>DASQRM010000245.1:0-19234 GCA_035642895.1 Streptosporangiaceae bacterium
GACCCTGCGGGCCGGCGAATACCCGGCTGGCGCGGACGTCAGATTCACTGATCTGGATGAGGGCGTCCCGGCCGATGGTGCCGCCCGCCGCCACCAGCCGCCGGGCCTGGCGCAGCCGCATCCGGTCGATGGCGTTGCGGACGCTGCGCGCGTTGGCGAAGCGAGGCTGCGTCATCCGCAGCGCCACGTACTCGGCGAACGCCGCCTGGGCGGCCCCGGGCAGCTCATACTGCTCGCGGTCCAGCATCAGCCCGGCGATCTGCATCAGCTCGTCCAGGGTGAAGTCGGGGAAGTCGATGTGGTGCGCGACCCGCGAGGCCATCCCCGGGTTGGACCGGAAGAACACGTCCATCCGGTCGGCGTAGCCGGCCAGGATGACCACCAGGTCCTCCCGGTGCGCCTCCATGAACTGGAGCAGGATCTCGATGGCCTCCTGGCCGTAGTCCCGCTCGTTCTCCGGCCGGTACAGGTAGTAGGCCTCGTCGATGAGCAGCACCCCGCCCATCGCCCGCTTGAGCACCTCCTTGGTCTTGGGTGCGGTGTGCCCGACGTACTGGCCGACCAGATCGTCACGGGTCACGCTGACCAGCTGCCCCTTGCGCAGATAACCGAGCTCGCGGAGCATCTCGCCCATGTGCATAGCCACCGTCGTCTTGCCCGTCCCCGGGCTGCCGGTGAAGCACATGTGCAGGCTGGGCCGCGACGAGGTCAGCCCGTACCGCTGCCGGAGCCGGTCGATCAGCAGCAGCGCGGCGATCTCCCGGACCCGGGCCTTCACCGGGGCCAGCCCGATGAACTCCCGGTCGAACTCGTCCAGCATCTGCGACAGGCGCTGGGCCTGCTGCTCCTCATCCAGCCGGACGGTGGCGTCCAGGGACAGTGCTGGCCCGGGGGGGCGACCCCCCGGAGCCCCCCGCGCGTCGCCGGCTCGGGGCATGGCGAATCCGCTCGCGGCCGGGCGCGTCTCGCCGTTCATCCGCCGGCGGTCCCAGGGTGATCGGCGCCGTGACGGTTCTCGTTGCGGCCATACCGCTCGCCCGGCGGGCGAGCCGCCGCGTAAGCCTGCAGCGAGTACCGGATCCGCCGGTCGCTGCCCTCCTGGCGGTCGAGGCGGAAGCCCGGCTCCTGGTCCGGCCGGTTCACGATGAAGCTCAGGGCCGTGGTCTGCCGTCCCAGGCTCGCGTCGTAGGCGTTGACCCGCACGTAGTGATCCGGATAGGCGTCCCGGCAGGCGCGGACCTCGTGCAGGCCCGCGGCCGCGTCGGCGATATCGAACATCGGCAGCCCCCACATGTCCCACAGGAAGTTGCGGGGGTGCGGGTCGTCGGTGAACTCCACCGCGACCGACCAGCCCTGGTCCACCGCGTACTGGAGCTGCGCGGCGATCTCATCGTCGGTGAGGTCGGGGAGATAAGAGAACGTGCCCTGGGTGATCCGCATAACTGCTCCGGTCCCGGTCAGGAGGTGGCGGTGGCCACGACGTCGGGGGTGTCGGTGGACTCGTAGTTGAAGGTGATGTCGCCCCAGGTATCCAGGGCCGTCTGCAGCGGCTGGCAGCCCTTGGCCGCCTCGGCCAGGACCGTGTCACCCTCGGCCCGGAAGTCCCGGCCCTCGTTGCGGGCCTTGATCATGGCCTCGACCGCGACCCGGTTGGCGGTGGCGCCCGCCGCGACGCCCATGGGGTGGCCGATGGTGCCCCCGCCGAACTGCAGCACCACGTCCTCGCCCAGGTACCCGAGCAGCTGGTGCATCTGGCCGGCGTGGATCCCGCCGGACGCGACCGGCATGGTGCCCGGCATCGAGCCCCACTCCTGCTCGAAATAGATGCCCTGCCCCATGTCCGGCGGGACGGTCGCCAGGCGCAGCGTGTCGTAGTAGCCGCGGACCATGGCCGGGTCGCCCTCCAGCTTGCCCACCACGGTGCCCGCATGGATGTGGTCCACCCCGATCAGCCGGCACCACTTGGCGATGACCCGGAAGCTGACCCCGTGGTTCTTCTGCCGGGTGTACGTGCCGTGCCCGGCCCGGTGCAGGTGCAGGATGACCCCGCTGCGCCGGGCCCAGCGCGACATCGACTGCAGCGCGGTGTAGCCCACGGTCAGGTCGGCCATGACGATCACGCTGCCCAGCTCTTTCGCGAACTCGGCCCGCTCGTACATGTCCTCCATGGTCGCCGCGGTCACGTTCAGGTAGTGGCCCTTGATCTCGCCGGTCTGCTCCGCGGCCCGGTTGACCGCCTCCATGGTGAACAGGTAGCGGTCGCGCCAGCGCATGAACGGCTGGGAGTTGATGTTCTCGTCGTCCTTGGTGAAGTCCAGGCCGCCGCGCAGCGCCTCGTACACCACGCGCCCGTAATTACGGGCGGACAGCCCCAGCTTGGGCTTGGTCGTCGCGCCGAGCAGGGGGCGGCCGTACTTGTTCAGGTACTCGCGTTCCATCACGATGCCGTGCGGCGGGCCCTGGAACGTCTTCACGTAAGCCAGCGGGATCCGCATGTCCTCCAGCCGCAGGGCTTTGAGCGCCTTGAAGCCGAACACGTTGCCGATGATGGACGAGGTGAGGTTGGCGATCGAGCCTTCCTCGAACAGGTCGATGTCGTAGGCGATGTAGGCGATGTACTCGCCGTCGCGGCCCGGCACCGGGTCCACCCGGTAGCACTTGGCCTGGTAGTGCTCATGGGCGGTGAGCCGGTCGGTCCACACCACGGTCCAGGTGGCGGTGGAGGACTCGCCGGCCACCGCCGCGCCCGCCTCCTCCGGCGGCACGCCCGGCTGCGGGGCGATCCGGAACGCGGCCAGCACGTCGGTCGGCCTGGGCACGTAGTCAGGCTGGTAGTAGCCCATCTGCGCGTACGGGAGCACGCCCGCGTTCCAGCGTCCCTCAGGCTCCGCGTCCGGTGCTGCGGTCATGGTTCCTCCGGTGAGTGGGCGGCGCTGTCCTCCCTGGCCACCCTGCCCGGCGACTCATCGGCTGTCTATTGAGAGTTTCGCGCAAACTCTCAACCATTTGCTCAAGTGTCAGCGCCCGCGCGGCGGGGCTGGCGGCTGGAAGCCGCCGTGGGCGAGGACGTGGGCGACCAGGCGGGCCGCTGCCGGGGGCGGCGCGCCCGGGGGGTCCGCCCGGGCGACGAGGTACCAGTCGCGGTGCATGGGGGTGGCGGGGACCGGGAGCGGGACGAGGCGGCCGTCGGCCAGTTCGGCCGCGACCGCGTCGCGGGAGATCAGCGTGACCCCGAGGCCGACGCTGGCCGACTCGCGGATCGCGCCGTTGGAGCCGACCATCAGGGTGAGCGGGGTGATGTCCAGCTCGGTCAGCAGCGCGTCCGTGGCCGCCCGGGTGCCTGAGCCCGGCTCGCGCAGCAGCCAGGCCTGGCCGGCCAGCCACGGCACCAGGTGACTCGCGTCCGGGCTGGCTGGCTCGGCGCCGGGGTCCGCTGCTTCCGCCGCCGGCTCCGGTCGCGGCCCGGGTTCCGCGCGCGCGGCCAGGCCCGGGGCGGCCACCACGACCAGCTGGTGGGCCCGGACGGCCAGCACCTCGACGTCCCAGCCCGGCTCGGGGCGGCCGCCGAGCACCAGGTCCACCTGATGCCGGTCGAGGAGGCCCCGCACCCGATCCCGGTTCCCCGCCTCCAGCCGGATCCCCAGCCGGGGATACCGGGTCCGGAAGCCGCTGAGCAGCCCGGGCAGGATCTGCTCGGCCGCGGTGGTCACCGCCCCGATGCGCAGCTCGCCGCGCTCGGGGTCGGCGGCCGCTTCGGCGGCCCGCCCGGCCGCGTCCAGCAAGCCCAGGCCCCGGCGGGCGTAGCCCGCATACGCCTGCCCGGCCGCGGTCAGCCGCAGGCCGCGTCCGTCCGGCTCGAGCAGCCCCACGCCCAGCGACTTCTGCAGCGCGGCGAGGGAGGCGGAGACCGCCGCCTGCGTCACCACCAGATCCTGCGCGGCGGCGCGCACCGAGCCGGTCTCGGCGACGGCCAGGAAGGTGCGAAGCTGGTTCAGCGTCACTGGCCCCTGCCCGCTGCTAGTTACTTTTCTCTAACGATATGGGGAATACCCTTAACCATATGCTCAGCGAACCTGCGGCCTCAGCGCCACGGTGGATCGACGTGGCCCCCGAGCGTTTCCCCGGCTGGATCGCGTCCTTCGGCGACCGGCACGGCGCGGTCAGCGTGCGGTCCGGCGCTCCGGGCACTGGTCCGGGCGCGCAGGAGGCGGGGCCAGCCGCCGCAGAGCCGGGCGCGCCCGTCGTGTTCCACGCGGCGGACGGGGCGATCGCCCGGTGCCACGCCCCGTTCCCTCCGGCGCCCGCGCTGGGCCCGGCGCCGGATGCGGACGAGGCGGCCCGGGGGATCGCGGCCCACGCGGCGGCCGACCGCACGGTGGGCGTGCTGCTGGTCCGGCTGGGCGGCTACGCGGCCGGGGTGTTCGCGGGCGCGCCGCCCCGTCTCGCCGCGTCCAAGGTCGGGTCGCGTCTGGTGCACGGGCGCAGCGCGGCCGGAGGGCAGTCGCAGCAGCGGTTCGCCCGGCGCCGGGAGAAGCAGGCCGCTGAGGCGCTGGCCGCGGCGGCGGACACCGCGGCCGGGGTCTTCGGCCGCTGCGGCCGGCCGCTGGATGCGCTGGTGCTGGGCGGAGACCGGCGTGCGGTGGCCGGGCTGCGCGACGACCCGCGGCTGCGCGGGTACTTCGGCGTGGCGGTGGAACGCTTCCTCACGGTGCCGGATCCCCGGCTGGCGGTGCTGCGCGAGGCCCCGCGCATGTTCCGGGCCATCCGCATCCAGTTGACCGAGCCCGGGCCGGCGCCCTGACCGGCCCTACGGACGGCTAGTTCAGGATGAGCCGTGACGGGCGGGCCGGTGTGTGCCAGAGCCGGTTGGTGGCGGCCACGCCGGTGGTCTCGGTGATCATGTCCCCGCCGGTGCCCAGGTTGACGTCGTATTTGGGAAAGGCCGACGAGGCGATCTCGACCCGGAGCCGGTGCCCGGCGGGCAGCCGCACGCAGGTATCCCACATGGCGATCTCAACCTCGTACACCTCCCCGGGTACCACGGCCTGCTCGCCCTCGAATCCGTTCCGGTAGCGCAGCCGCACCATGCCATCGCAGAGCCGTTGCGCGAAGCCCCCAGGATGCACGTTCACGAGCTTGGCCGTGATGTCGGTGTCAGCGGCCGAGGTGGCGACGTGGGCGATCACCGTGACCGGCCCGATGATCTCAAACGGCCCGGTCAGCGGCTCGCTGGTGAACACCAGCACGTCGCCCCGGCTTTCGACTCCGAGGTAGTCATCCGGGCCGCCGATCTGCGCGCTGCTCGCGCCGGTGATGAACGGCACCGGCCGGCCGGGGTCATGGATCCACTCGTCCGGCGGCTCGGCGGCCGTGACCGCCGCCGGAACCAGGCGGCCGTCGCCAAACCGGCTGTTGGCCTGCCCGCCGCTGGAAAAGTGCAGGACCGCAGACGCCGCCCCGGGGGGCGGCCAGGCCGGCGCGTCGCGCCATTCGTTGGCGCCCATGACGAAGATCCGTACCGGCGCAGGCGGCGGCTCCGGGCAGATGCCCTTGACGTGCTCATCGAGGAACGCGTGGACGTGCCCGTCCAGGTCGGTCAGCGCGGCCGGGCCGAAGTCGAGCTCGCCGAGGGTCCGGGTCGTGTTCACGGCGTGCCCCCACGGGCCCATGAGCAGCCGCTGGCCCGCCCGCCCCGCGGCGACCATGGCGGCGAAGTTGGCCGGCGTGCCGACCTCCTCGTCGTCATACCAGCCGGAGATGTGCAGCACGGGCACGTCGATCTCGCCGATGCGGTGCTGGTAGCGGACCGGCTCCCACCATTCATCGAGAGTCCGGTGCTGTATTTCCGCACGCCAGTTGGGCGAGTTGAATCCAGCCGCCTCGTCCATGGTCGCAAATGGACGGTGACGGTACACCTCCATCCAGTCCACGTCGTCGCGGAACTGCGGCATCCGGCCATCGGTGAACCTATGCCAGTTGATCGACATCGGGGTGGGCAGCCCCGTGGGGTGTTCCACGAACGGGTCGCTGGGCGTCACCAGGCATACCATCGCCCGCAATGCGGGCGGGCGCTCCAGCGCGGTCAGCCACTGGACCCGGCCGCCGTAGCTGGCCCCCCAGGTCGCGACATCGCCGGTGCACCATTCCTGCGCCGCGGCCCACGCGATGACCTCGGCCCCGTCCGGGCCATCGCTGCGGTAGGGCTGGAACACGCCATCAGAGTCACCCCGGCCCCGCACGTCGGCGAGCACCGACACATAACCGGCCCGGGCGAACCCGGCCGCGCGCTTCGACTGGGGAGCACCCGACCTGCCGTACGGGGTGCGAATCACCACGGCGGGCGCGGGCAGCCTGGGCGGAAGGCCAGATCGGCCGCCAGTGTGATGCCCTCGCGCAACGGGATCCGGAACAGCAGCTAGGACGGGTCGTCGCGGGCGGAGTAGGAGCGGCCGGGCCAGAAGGGCCACTCCTCAAACCAGGTGCAGCGGCCGTCCTCGCCGAGCCTGATGACCCACAGATCGCGGTATTCCTGGCGGAGTGGGTCCCCGTAACGAACCTCGGCCCGGACCACGGCCGCAGGCCCGTCCACGGCGAGGATTTCTGTGGCCAGGGTGAAGACCTCGCCGGGTCCTTCCCTGTGCTCCTCCCACATCCGCCTGATCGCGTCCAGGCCGGTCACTGGTGGTTCGTAGGGGGATAGAAGATAAGTCGCGTCGCCAGCGAACAGACCGGCGAGGCCGTCGGTGCCGGGAGCCCGCCAGGCGGCCTCGTAACCTGCCAGCCAACGGCCTACCATCGCGCGGTCCGTCATCTCCCTATCGTGCCCGCCACGTGGTGACACGGCCACCTGCCTGGCACCTCCGGCGCTGATGGCTCAATCAGGGCGGGTTGCGCCGGGCCGTGAGTCGATGCCGTCGAGCACTCCGTCCCAGAACGCGTGGAGCCGGAACGCCAGCCGGCCGGGCCAGCCGGTGTGCGGCCCGCGCGGATGCGGGCGAGTGGGTGCCCGGTCGAGCGCGGCGCGGTAGCCGAGGGCCAGTTGCTCGCGCTCCCCGGCGGTCAGCCGGTCCTCCATCCGGGCCACCAGTGCCCGCTCCGCGGGCCGGTATCCGGCCAGGCACTGTTCCAGCCAGCCGTGCACGTGCTCGGGCTTACGGCCAGCGGCGGCCCCATCGCCAGCAAGGTGGCAATGAAGGAGGCGGAGCGCCCATCCCGTCTCGCGGGCGTGCGCACGGCATTCCTGAAGGAGACTCAGGTCCCCGCCGAGCCGTCGGCGGGCGACCGGGTAAACGGTTCGCTGCATCGCCGCGAGATGGCCGCTCAGCCGGACCACCGCTGGATGGCCCCAGGCCAGCGGTGCGCCTTCGCCGCGCCGCTGCGGCGGGGCGCGGTAGGCCGCCTCGATGAGCTGGGTGATCTGACCGTTTCTGCGGCTCATCCCGCGATCCGGAAAATGACCTTCCCACCGTTCCAGTTCGGCCATGACGGAATCCTTCCGCTTGCAGATACGGGACGTGCCGGGTCGCTGCCGCGACGGGCTCGTCTCGCCGTACCGCGAACTTACGTAGGGTCACCGGGGCGCGCGTCCCCCCGGCGGGGGAAGGGCCGGGGGGAGACGAAGCCCGACCAGTCCCGCTGGCGTTCCCGGGCTGAGCTGCGCTGGTACGTTGAGTTTGTGCCTGACGGGCCGGCCTTCGACGTTATCCACAGTGGCCGTGATCCCGATCGCCGCAATCCGGTCCGCGGGCGGCTGATTGCGGGCCTGGCTGTCGTGCTGATCGCCGGCGGCGTCGCCGTTCATCTGGCTCTGGGCGGGTCCAGCCATCCGCGACACCACGCGCCCCGCGGTTCGGCGTCACCGGTGGCGCTGGCCGTACCGCCGATCTTCCACGGGACGCCGTTGCGGCCGGGCACCGCGCGCCCCGCGTTGCTGTTCCTCGGCGGCGACGGGCTGCGGCTGCTGAGCGTCGGCCAGCGGGCCCGGGCCTCCCTGACAGACGTGTGGCCAGGCGATATCGCCGCACGCGATCCGCTTGGTCCCGACCCCGCCGTGCAGCAGGTCGCCTCGGTGGCGGCCGGTGTGGTCGCGCTCATATCCAGCCACGGCTCGGCAGGCCTGGCCGATGTCGGGGTGGTTGTCTTCATCCCGGTCACCGGGTCGGGGGCCGGCGCCCCGCGCGTAATCGGCCAGGGGAACTACCTGGCGGTGGCGCCGGATCACCGCGGCATCTGGGTTGAGCGCGCGGGGCCGCCCTGGGGTAACGGGCCGGCAGGCAGCCCGGCCTGGCTCATCGATGAGGCCGGCCACCGGATGTCTGGTGCCCTTCATCTCGGTCACCGGGTCCTGGTCGCGGCCACCGTCGCTGGCTTGCTCGTGCAGGCCCCTTCCCGGGCCCTGACCCTGATCGACCCGGCCGGCGGCCGCGCCAGGCCGTCCGGCATCCCGCAGGACGCGATCATCGCCGGCGCCGGCGCCGCCCGCGTGGCCTGGCAGCCCGCGTTCTGCACGACCCACTGCCCGCTGCACATCACGAGCCTGCGGGGCGGCCTGGCCACCAAGATCGGCCTGCCGCCGCACACGGCCCTCAATCCCGGCGATACGCCGGACTTCGACCCGGCGGGCCAGCATCTCGCGCTTCCGCTCGACACCATCGATCAGCAGGGCGAGACCACGGGCACGAACATCTACGTCGCCGACCTCAGCGCCGGCACGATGGTCCGGGTTCCGGGCCGGCCGATTCCGGTGGTGACGCTTCCTGCCGTGCCCGGAGCATTCCCGGCGGGCTCTACCGACGTCGTCTCCGCGCGCTGGGCCGCCGGTGACTCAGGACTGTGGATCGTGGCGACCGATGGGCTCTTCTTCCAGGCCGCCTACTGGACAGGCAGCGGCCCGCTGCACGTACTCCAGACCCAGACCGGGCTGGCGTACAAATTTGACCTCGCCGGGGCCAGCACGCCTGATCCCTGACCGTCCGCGCCACAGCAATGTGCCTATGCTGGGGAAATGATCCGGCTTGGGGCGCCTGCCGATCTTCCCGCGGCGTCGGACGTCTATCGCAACGCGTCCTTGTCCAATGCGGGCGACCGCGACAACCTGCTGGCCCATCCGGGGTACCTGATGCTGGGGCCGCACGGACTAGCGGAGGGCCGCACTCACGTCGCGGAAGAAGAGGGATCGCTCGTCGGCTTCGCCACCTGGGCCCAGGCCGGCCCGGTCTTCGAGCTGGAAGACCTGTTCGTGGACCCGGGCTGGATGAGACGCGGGATCGCCACGGCCCTCGTCGAGTGCATCGCGGATGCCGTGGCGGCGCGGGGTGCGGAGCGGCTGGAAGTGACCGCCAACGCTCACGCGCTGGGGTTCTACACCGCGGCCGGCTTCATTGACTGCGGCGTCGCCGACACTGACTTTGGCGCCGCGCGGCGCATGGTGCTGGCCATCCGCTGACGGGAGCAGGCCAGCACTGGCCCGGCGGCGGTCCTGGACATGACTGGGGCCCTGCGGCAGGGTGCAAGCGTGAAATCTCGTACGAACGGCATGTGGTGGGGAACCGCGATCGAAGCGCCGGATCCCGGCGCCCTGGCGAGGTTTTACTCCGAGTTGCTCGGCTGGCCGATCGGGCATGAGGAGCCGGGCACGGCCATCCTCGCCGCTCCCCAGGGCGGCATCTTTTTCGTGTTCCAGCAGGCGACGGGCTACCAGGCCCCCGTGTGGCCTCCCGCCGACGGGGAGCAGCGGCCGATGATGCATCTGGATTTCCAGGTCGGCGACCTGGATTCCGCGGTGGCCGAGGCGGTCGCCCTGGGAGCGTCGCTGGCTGCGGCCCAGCCACAGGAGAACGTCCGGGTGCTCCTCGACCCGGCCGGCCACCCCTTCTGCCTCTGCCGCGACGACGGCTGACCGCAGCGCTGACCGCGCCCTGGGTCACATCGATCATGGCCAGCGCCGACGCCGGGGGAGGGCGGCGCCGGGTCCGGGGCGAGCGGGATCGTGGCGGGCGCCAGGTACCCTGGGATCCGGGCCGCGGCCGTGCCGCTTCTTCCCCCGATCCTCGTTTGGAGTGGTGCCTGGTGATCGCCGCGACCGGCCTGGAGTTGCGCGCGGGCGCGCAACTGCTGCTGGCTGACGCGAGCTTCCAGATCGCCCCGGGCGACAAGATCGGGCTGGTGGGCCGCAACGGCGCGGGCAAGACCACGCTGGCCAGGGTGCTTGCCGGTGAGGCGCTTCCGGCGGCGGGCAGTGTGCGGCGCACTTCGAGCATTGGCTACCTGCCGCAGGACACGCGGTCCGGGGACATGGAGGGCCTGGCCCTGGACCGGGTGCTGTCCGGCCGCGGGCTGGACGAGCTGCGCGCGGCCATGCGGGCCGCCGAAGAGCAGATGTCCGACGGCCGGCCCGCGCGGCGCGACGCCGCGGTGCGCCGCTACGGCCAGCTGGAAGAACGGCTCTCCCTGCTCGGCGGGTACGCCGCGGAGGCCGAGGCCTCGTCGATCGCCTCCAGCCTGGGACTGCCCGACCGGGTCCTGGCCCAGCCGCTGGCCACCCTGTCCGGGGGACAGCGGCGCCGGGTCGAACTGGCCCGGATCCTCTTCGCGGACGCGCAGACCCTGCTGCTGGACGAGCCCACCAACCACCTGGACGCCGACTCGGTGGCGTGGCTGCGCGATCACCTGAAGGCGTTCCGCGGCGGCCTGGTGGTGATCAGCCACGACACCGCGCTGCTCGAGGTGGTGGTGAACAAGGTGTTCCACCTGGACTCCGACACCACCTCGCTGGACATGTACCACCTGGGCTGGTCGGCGTACCTGCAGCAGCGTGAGACGGACGCGCGGCGGCGCCGCCGTGAGAACGCGAGTGCGTCCCGGCAGGCCGCTGTGCTGCAGTCCCAGGCGGACAAGATGCGGGCCAAGGCGACCAAGGCCAAGGCCGCGCAGGGGATGCAGCGCCGGGCCGAACGCCTGATGGCCGGGGTGTCGGCCGAGCGCGCCCCGCAGCGCGTCGCGCGGCTGCGCTTCCCCGACCCGGCGCCGTGCGGCAAGACCCCGCTGACCGCGACGGACCTGTCGAAGTCGTACGGCTCACTCGAAGTCTTCACCGACGTCGACGTGGCCGTGGACCGGGGCTCGCGGATCGTGGTGCTCGGCCTGAACGGGGCGGGCAAAACCACGCTGCTGCGCCTGCTGTCAGGTACCGAAAAACCAGACACCGGGCAGGTCAGCCCCGGGCACGGGCTGCGGCTCGGCTACTACGCCCAAGAGCACGAAACTCTCGATAACGACCGCTCGGTGCTGGAGAACATGCGCGCGGCCGCGCCGCATCTGCTGGACCCGGAGCAGCGGCGCATCCTCGGCTCGTTCCTCTTCTCCGGCGACGCGGTGGACAAGCCCGCCGGGGTGCTCTCCGGCGGGGAGAAAACCAGGCTGGCCCTCGCGCTCCTGGTCGTCTCCGGCGCGAACGTGCTGCTGCTGGACGAGCCGACCAACAACCTCGACCCAGCCAGCCGGGAAGAGATCCTCGGCGCGCTGCGGCGTTATCAGGGAGCGATCGTGCTGGTCACGCACGATGAGGGAGCGGTCGGGGCGCTCGCCCCGGAGCGGGTCATCCTGCTCCCTGACGGCGTGGAGGACACGTGGAATGAGGGCCTGGCCGACCTCGTCGCGCTAGCGTGACCGGCCACCCGGGGATGGGCGAAAAAGAAGTGATCACTTACCTGGATGTGGGTAGCCGATCCCGCTCTGATGAGTGATCATGGCGGGAGACGTAACGCAGCGGTCACTTCAGTTCACGGGAGGTACGCGTGACCGAGACCCTTAAGAAAGGCACCAGGGTCACCGGTGCCGACCGCACCAAGCTGGCGTCGGATCTGAAGAAGAGGTACGACGCGGGGGAGAGCATCCGGTCGCTGGCCTCAGCTACCGGCAGGTCGTACGGTTTCGTGCACCGCATCCTGTCCGAGAACGGGGTCTCGCTGCGTGGCCGCGGTGGCGCGACCCGCGGCAAGGCGCGGGCGAAGCACTAAGGGGAATGACGGCCGGACAGCCAGATCCGGCGCGAGCCGAATTCGCCCGCGCCGATCCTGGCCAGGGCGACCTGGCACCGGGCGATCTTGCCCGGGCCGACCTCGCGCGCGCCGGGCTGCGCTTCGAGGCCGGCGTGCCCGCCCCCGGGGCCGCCACCATCACGCTTGACCGGAGCCAGCGGCGCAACGCCATGACTCCCCGGATGTGGCACGGGCTGGCCGCGATCGGGCGGGCGCTCCCACCGGAGGTGCGGGTGGTGGTGGTGCAGGGTGCCGGTCCCTCATTTTCTGCCGGGATAGACCTGCGCCTGTTCACGCCCGAGGGCGTGCCCGGCGAAGACGCCCTGCACAGCCCCGTCGACCCCGGGTTCGACGAGTGGATCGCCGGCTGCCAGGCCGGGTACCGGTGGCTGCGGGATCCGGGCATCGTGTCGGTGGCCGCGGTCCGCGGTCACGCCATCGGAGCCGGGTTCCAGCTTGCGCTGTCCTGTGACCTGCGGGTGCTGGCCGACGACGCCCAGCTGTGCATGAAGGAGCCCGCGCTCGGCCTGGTCCCTGACCTGACCGGCACCAAACCGCTGGTCGACATCGTCGGGCTGCCCCGGGCGCTCGAACTGTGCCTGACCAGCCGCACCGTCGGGGCCGCGGAAGCGGCCGCGCTGCGCCTGGCCGAACTGGTCGTGCCCGGGACGGAACTGGACGGCGCGGTCGGTGACCTGGTGGCGGCGCTGCTCGCCGTCGAGCCCGCCGTGGCCCGGGCGACCAAGGAACTGCTCCAGCAGGCACCCGGCCGTACCCTGGATGAACAGGCCGCCGCGGAGCGCCGCACCCAGGTCGCCCTGCAGCGCGCGCGTCTTGGGAAGTAAGCAGCTGTACCCGGGCTAGTGCAGTCCAGGGGGTCGTCCCCCCGGGCTAGCACAGCGTTCGCCCTCAGCTGACCGGGGAAGATCCGCGGCCTCGAGGAGGTTTCCCGGCTCATGAACGCGTCCAGCTGGCAGGCCATGCGCTCTTACTACCGGGACCCGTCGGTCACTAAGCAGCGCATAAAGCCGGGCACGATCCGCAGGATCATGTCCTACGCCCGGCCCTACCGCGGCGACCTCATCCTGTTCCTGGGCATGAACGCGCTCGCCGCCGTGGCCACGGTCGCGGTGCCGCTGCTGCTGAAGACCCTCATCGACCAGGGCATCCTGGCCCGGAACGAAGGCGTGGTCATCGCGGTGGCCTCAGTCGTGGCGGGTCTGGCACTGGTCAGCGCGCTGCTGTCCTTCGCCCAGCGGTGGTACTCGGCCCGGATCGGCGAGGGGCTGATCTATGACCTGCGCACCGAGGTGTTCTCGCACGTCCAGCGGCAGCCGATCGCCTTCTTCACCCGGGCCCAGACCGGGTCGCTGGTCAGCCGGCTCAACAGCGACGTCATCGGCGCGCAGCAGGCCATTACCTCGACCCTGTCGGCGATCGTGTCCAACGTGCTGACCCTGATCCTGGTGCTGATCGCCATGTTCAGCCTGTCCTGGCTGGTGACGGTGATCACGCTGGCGATGATCCCGGCCTTCGTGATCCCGGCCCGGCTGGTCGGCCGGCGGCTGCAGCGGCTGACGCGGGAGTCCATGCAGCTCGACGCTGCGATGGGCTCGACCATGACCGAGCGGTTCAACGTGGCCGGCGCGATGCTGGTCAAGCTGTTCGGCAAGCCCCAGAAGGAAAGCGACGTGTTCGCCGGGCGCGCGGCCCGGGTCCGGGACATCGGCGTCGTCACCGCCATGTACGGCTCCACCCTGTTCATCGCGCTGACCTTGCTGGCCGCGATGGCCAGCGCGGTGGTCTACGGGCTGGGCGGAACGCTGGTCATCCACAACATCTTCGAGATCGGCACGCTGGTCGCGCTCACCGCGCTGCTGGCCCGGGTCTACGGGCCGATTACCGCGCTGTCCAACGTCCAGGTGGACGTGATGACCGCGCTGGTCAGCTTCGACCGGGTCTTCGAGGTGCTGGATCTCAAGCCGCTGATCCAGGAGAAGCCCGGCGCCGTCGCGCTGCGCACCACGACCCCTGCCACGGCCAGCTCAACCCCGGGCAGCTCAACCCCGGGCAGCCAGCCTGATTCAGCGCCGGCCATCGACTTCCGCAACGTCTCGTTCCATTACCCGGCCGCGAGCGAGGTCTCACTGGCCTCGCTCGAGTCGATCGCGCTGCCCGCGCCCGAGCACGCGGGTGCCGCCCAGCCGGTGCTGCGCGGGGTCACCTTCACCGCGCCGCCCGGGCAGCTGACCGCGCTGGTCGGGCCGTCCGGTGCCGGCAAGACCACGATCACCCACCTGGTGTCCAGGCTCTATGACCCAGACCAGGGCGCGGTGCTCATTGGCGGGCAGGACCTGCGCGATGTGACCCTGGACTCGCTGCACGACACGGTGGGCGTGGTCACCCAGGACGCGCACATGTTCCACGACACGATCCGGGCCAACCTCAGCTACGCGCGGCCGGAAGCCACGGAGGCGGACCTCATCGCGGCGTGCCAGGCCGCGCAGATCTGGGACCTCATCTCCGCGCTGCCAGACGGCCTCAACACGGTCGTGGGGGACCGGGGCTACCGGCTGTCCGGCGGGGAGAAGCAGCGGCTGGCCATCGCGCGGCTGCTGCTCAAGGCGCCGTCCGTGGTGGTGCTGGACGAGGCGACCGCGCATCTGGACTCCGAATCGGAGGCGGCGGTGCAGGCGGCGCTCAAGACCGCGCTGAGCGGCCGGACGTCCCTGGTCATCGCGCACCGGCTGTCCACCATCCGGGAAGCGGACCAGATCCTCGTCATCGACGAGGGCCGGGTCCGGGAGCGCGGCACGCACGAGGATCTGCTCGCGGCGGGCGGCCTGTACGCCGAGCTGTACCACACCCAGTTCGCCCGCCAGGAGCCCGTCGCCAGCCCTGCTCAGATGGCCCGCAGCGCGCCGCCGTCGACCGGGAGCATCGTCCCGGTCAGGTAGCTGGCCGCCGGGGACAGGACGAACGCGGCGGCCCGGCCGAACTCGGCCGGCTCGCCGATCCGGCGCAGCGGGATGTCCTCCAGCGTGCTGTTGAGAACGGAACCGAGATCACGCATCCGGTCGGTGGCGATCAGGCCAGGCAGCAGCCCGTTCACCCGGATCCCGCGCGGCCCCAGCTCGCCGGCCAGGGTCTTGGCGAACCCGGCCAGGCCGGGACGCAGGCCGTTCGAGATGACCAGCGAGGCGATCGGGACCCGGACCGACGAGGACAGCACGAACGCGATCGACCCGCCCTCGGTGAGTGCTGCGGCCAGCGCCCGGCTGAGCCGCACCGTCCCGAGGAAGACACTGCCGAACGCAGCCAGCCAGGCCTCATCTGGGGTTTCCGCGGCGGTCCCGCCGGGCGGCCCGCCCACGCTGATCAGGGCGCCGTCCAGCCGGCCGAACTCCTCCCGGGCCGCGCTGACCAGCCGGCCCGGGGTGGCCGGGTCGGCGTTGTCGGCGGCCAGCCCAACCGCCCGCCCGGACCCGAGGGCCGCGGCCGCCCTCGCCGTGGCCCCGGGGTCGCGGGCGCTCACCACGACCCGCGCCCCCT
Organism: Streptosporangiaceae bacterium; assembly: GCA_035642895.1. Lineage (GTDB taxonomy): Bacteria > Actinomycetota > Actinomycetes > Streptosporangiales > Streptosporangiaceae > RYN-230. Next base: position 15,591 of record DASQRM010000245.1, read on the forward strand.
CCGCGACCAGGGCCTCGGCCGCAGCGTAGCCGAGCCCGCGGCTGCCGCCGGTTATCAGGTACACCCGGTCACGCAGACCCAGATCCACGTCCTGCTTCTCCTTCACCGTCTCGCGCCGTGCGCGCTGCTGCTCAGGCGCCGTATCCAACCCGGCGCAGTTCATCGCCCGCGATGGCCTCGATCTCCGCGGACTGCGCCGGGACCAGCAGGCGGCGCCAGGAGCCCGGCTCGGCCGCGGCCGCATGACCCGGCGCGGCCGGCTCCACGATGTGCACCGGGGTAGAGAGGAAGTCCGAGATGGCCGCGGCCGCGTCCGCGGGCTGGCGGACCACGTCCTCATAGCGGAAGGTGACCAGCTGATCGGCGGACAGCTGGCCGCGCAGCCGCGCCATCTGGCGGACCGTCCCCCGCCAGCGCATCGCGCACTTGGCCGTCATGGACAGCCCGGGCCAGGCGGACCGGTCGGCTTCGGTCTCCACGCCCAGCAGCGGGTGCGGGATTTCGGCGTCCACGTCCACGAATCCCGGCCGGAACCAGGCGAGCACCGCCGGATCGGCCAGCATTCCGGCCACCGCGTCCCGGCCGTCGCGGATGATCTGCAGGATCCGCGCGTCCGGGAACGCGTCGAGCAGCGCCTCGGCGCAGTACATCAGGTCCGGGCTGGCGTCCCCGTAGCGGATAACCCCCGGCTGGGTCACGCACGGCCCGACGCCATCCAGGCGGCCGGCCTCACGGCACTGCTGCGTGCAGCCCAGGCAGCAGTCGGCCGTGACCTGCCAGGCCTGCGCGAAGGCGTCCCGCAGCACCGTGGCCGCCGCCTCCGGCTTCCCCCGGGAGATCGACGGCCGGCGGGCGAAGGCCTGCACCACCGGGATGACCCAGCGCTGGCCCAGCGTGAAGTGGAACCCGGCGGAACGCTTCAGCGCCCGGGCCAGCAGATCGATGCCGGAGGACGGAGCACCAATAACGAAAACCGGCTGGCGTACTTTCCGCCCGTTGACGACGAGGATGTGCGGCCGTGGTCCCGGCGGCGCCGGGCCAGGTGCGGCGTCGCCCTGGTCCGGGGAGTCGCCCGGATCGGCGGCGGGGCGGGGCGCCGCGGTCACCGTTCGCCGTGCCGCTGAACGGTCGGCGGATCCGCGTCCGCCGTCCGGCTGTGCGCGCCGGGGTGGCGGTCCAGGTTCAGCGCAGCCTGGATCAGCGGCACGTGGCTGAAGGCCTGCGGCGTGTTGCCGACCTGCCGTCCGTAGCGAGGGTCGTACTCCTCACTGAGCAGCCCCGGGTCGTTGCGCAGGCTCAGCAGCCGCTCGAACAGCTCAGCGGCCTCGTCGTCCTGGCCGATCATGTCCAGCGCGTTCGCCAGCCAGAAGCTGCAGGCCAGGAACGCGCCCTCGCTGCCGGGCAGCCCGTCCGGGCCCAGCTGACCCGAGGCCGCCGCCGCCAGCTCGTACCGGCGCACCAGCCCGCCGCTCATCAGCTCACGCTGCACGGCCCGCACCGTGGACACCACCCTGGGGTCCTCCGGCGGCAGGAAACCGACTTCCGGGATCAGCAGGACCGCCGCGTCGAGCTGGGATGAGCCGTAGTACTGCATGAACGCGCCGCGCTCCGCGTCATATCCCTTCTCGCAGACCTCACGGTGAATCTGGTCCCGGATCGCCTGCCACCGCTCGGCCGGGCCGCTCATGCCGTTTTTGACCGCGGTAAGCCCGCGGTCAAACGCCACCCAGGCCATCACCTTGGAGTACACGAAGTGCTGCCGCGGGCCGCGGACTTCCCAGATTCCCTCGTCCGGCTCGTCCCAGTGCTTTTCCAGGAAGGAGAGGAGGGCGCGCTGCAGCGACCAGGTGTGCCGGTCCACCGCGATGCCGGTCGCCCGGCCAAGCGACATCGCGTCGATGACCTCTCCGTACACGTCGAGCTGACGCTGGTTCACCGCCGCGTTGCCGATCCGCACCGGCGCGGAATGCTCGTAGCCGGGCAGCCAGTCCGCCTCCCACTCATCCAGCCGGCGCTCGCCGGCCACCCCGTACATGATCTGCACGTCGCCTGGATCACCCGCCACGGCCCGGCCCAGCCAGGCCCGCCAGGCGAAGGCCTCATCGGTATACCCGGTGCGCAGCAGGGCCTCGAGGGTGATGGTGGCATCCCGCAGCCAGCAGTAGCGGTAATCCCAGTTCCTGACTCCGCCCAGATCTTCCGGCAGCGACGTCGTGGCTGCGGCCACGATGCCCCCAGTGGGCTGGAAGGTCAGCGCCTTGAGCGTAATCAGGGAGCGGATTACTGCCTCATGGTAGGTCCCGTGATACGTGCAGCGGGACACCCACTCATCCCAGTACCGCTGGGTGACCTCCGCCGCCTGCAGCGGATCGCACCGCTCCGGGGCGCTCTCGTGGGAGGGCACCCAGGCCAGCACGAACGGAACCCGCTCACCGGCCAGCACGGTAAAGGTGGCCTCGTGCGCGAAGCTCCGGCCGGTCAGCGTGATCGGCGTGTCCAGCCAGAGCGAATCCGGGCCCGCCACCGCCAGCAGGCAGCTGTCGACCCGGCGCACCCACGGCGTCACCTGGCCGTACCCGAAGCGGATCCGGAACACGCAGGACACGTCCACCGAGCCGGACAGTCCCTCGACGATGCGCACCAGGGCGGGCGGCTGGCCGTCCCGGGGCGGCATGAAGTCGGTCACCCGGATATCGCCGGTGGGGGTGTGCCAGTCCATCTCCAGGATCAGGGTGTCCCCGCGGTAGCGCCGGGTGACCTCGATGCCCTCGCCGATGATCTGGGGCTCGCCCGGCCGGGCGAGCCGAGGCTGGCTGGGCGGGAGCTTGCCGGACTGCGGTTTGCCAGACGGGGGTTTGCTGGACGGGGACTTACCGGGCCGGGACGCGGGACTGGTCTTCGGGCCGGGCGGGTCGCCCACGTTGTCGACCGCCTCGGCCACGGCGGCCGGGGCGATGCTCCAGTGGCCGTGCCGGTCGTCGCCGAGCAGCGCGGCGAAGCAGGCGGGGGAGTCGAAGCGGGGCACGCACAGCCAGTCCACCGAGCCGTCCCGGCTGATCAGGGCCGCCGATCGCATGTCGCCGATGAGCGCATAATCCTCGATCATGCCTGGCATCGGTACCTCCGGGTAGGAGCCGCGTTCCCTGCGGCGCGACGAGCGGCGGGGCCGGTATCCCACCCGCGCATGGTTCCTCCTGCCCGTACCGTACCCGGATCCCCTCGGCCTGCGCTGGCCGTGACCGATCGTAAGCTGTGCAACGTGCATCCACGCGTAGTGGCCCTGACGATCGCGGGCTCCCTGCTGCTGACCGCCGGGCTTGGCGGCTGTGCCAAGTTCGACGCCGCGTTCGGCAAGCAGGAGGCGGTCGTCCAGTTCAAGGAGGGGACCACCAAAGCTACCCGGCTGAAGGTCCGGACGGCCTGCTCTCACATCCCTCAGGCCAGGCCGGAGGCATTGCCGACCGATCACCTGGCTTCAGACAATCTGTACAACGTCATCTACCGGGTAGACGACGCCAGCAACGCGCAACTCGCCCGGCTTGAGTCGTGCCTGGAAAAATACCCGTCGGTGGTCGGCGTTGACATCCAGACCCCAGGGGACGGCTGAACGCGCCCGTCCGGCCGGGGTCACCCTGCGCCACCAT
>DASQRM010000246.1:0-3408 GCA_035642895.1 Streptosporangiaceae bacterium
CAGCGGCGTCAGCACGTCCCCGTCCAGCCGTGCCGCGGTCGTTCCCTGATCGGTGCGGATGGTGGCGAATCGCATAGCGCAGACTCTAGCCTTCCGCCCGGCCCGGGAATCGCACGGTACCGTCCACGTGTGGAGAATCGCAGCACCCCCCTGCTCGCCGACGCGGCCGCGCGGGCCCAGCGTTACCTGGAACGGATCGGCGACCGCGCCGTGGCCCCGCCGCCCGAGGCCGTGCTCGCCCTGGGCGAGTTGGACATCCCGCTGCCGGAGACGGGACTCGAGCCCGCCCGGGTCCTGGCGGCACTCGACGACGTGGGCTCGCCGGCCACGGTGGCCAGCGCAGGCCCGCGCTACTTCGGGTTCGTCACCGGCGGGGCGTGGCCGATCGCGGTCGCGGCCTCGTGGCTCCTGGCCGCGTGGGACCAGAACACCGCGCTGTCGGTCATGTCTCCGGTCGCGACCCGCCTCGACGCGGTGGCCATCCGCTGGGTCTGCCAATTGCTCGGCTTGCCGGCCGAGACCTCCGGTGGCTTCGTCTCCGGAGCGTCGATGGCCAACGCGGCCTGCCTGGCGGCGGCCCGGGACGCCGTGCTGGCCAGAACCGGCTGGGATGCCGCCGCCTCCGGGCTGGTCGGCGCGCCCCCGGTTCAGGTGGTGGTGGGCGATGAGGCCCATGCCACCGTGCTCAAGGCCCTGGGCCTGATCGGGCTCGGCCGGGGCCGGGCGCTGCGGCTGCCCGCCGATGGTCAAGGACGCATCGTTCCCGCGGACCTGCCCGACCTGGACACCCCGGCGATCGTGTGCCTCCAGGCCGGCAACGTCAACAGCGGAGCCAGCGACCCGTTCGGCCCGCTCATCGACTGGGCGCACGCGCAGGGCGCCTGGGTGCACGTCGACGGTGCCTTCGGGCTGTGGGCCGCCGCGTGCCCCGAACTGGCCGGCCAGGTCGCGGGCGTCGCCGCCGCCGACTCCTGGGCAACCGACGCTCACAAGTGGCTGAACACGACCTACGACAGCGGCATCGCCCTGGTGCGCGACGGCGAGACCCTACGCGCCGCGATGCGCGCGGAGGCCTCCTACCTGCCCCCCGGCGACGCCCGCGACCCGATGAATTTCACGCCGCAGTCGTCGCAGCGCGCCCGCGGTGCCGAGGTCTGGGCGGTGCTGGCCACCCTCGGCCGCGCCGGTGTCTCCCGCCTGGTCGGCGGCCACGTCGCCCTGGCCAGGCGGTTCGCGTCCGGCCTGGCGGCGGGCGGGCTCGACATCTTGAACGAGGTACGGCTCAACCAGGTCGTGGCCGCCTGCGATGACGCCGCCGCGACCGACCGGATGATCACCGCGCTGCAGCGTGAAGGGACCTGCTGGTGCGGCCCGACCACCTGGCACGGTCGCCGGGCCATGCGCGTCAGCGTCAGCAACTGGTCCACCACCGGGTCCGATGTCGACCGCAGCATCGCCGCCGTGCTGGCCGCCGTCCGCTAGGTCGCCGGACGGGCACCGGTTATCCGTCGAGCCGCTCGATCGCCAGCTCGCCCGCGGAATCCTGGGCGCGGAGCACCTTCTTGTCGAACTTGCCCACCGCGGTCTTCGGGATCTCGGGTACGAACGCCCAGTTCTCCGGCACCTGCCAGCGCGCCACCTTCTCGCCCAGGAACGCCGCCAGCTCGGCGGCGTCGGCCTTGGCCCCGGGGCGCAGCACCACGCAGGCCAGCGGCCGCTCACCCCAGCGCTTGTCCGTGACGCCGATCACCGCGGCCTCCTGCACGGCCGGGTGGGCCATCAGCTCGTTCTCCAGGTCCACCGAGGAGATCCACTCACCGCCCGACTTGATCACGTCCTTGATCCGGTCGGTGATGGTGAAGAAGCCCCGCTCGTCCAGCGTGCCGACGTCGCCGGTGCGCAGCCAGCCGTCGCGGAACTTCTCCGGCGCGGGATCGTTGTGATACGAGCCGGTGACCCATGGCCCGCGGACCTCGATCTCGCCTTCGCTCACGCCGTCCCTGGACAGCTCCTCGCCCTGCTTGCCGACGATCCGCATCTCGACCCCGTGGATGACCCGGCCGGCCCGCATCCGCCAGTCCAGGTCCTCGGCGCTGCCCTCCTCGACATCGGCCGGCGGGTTGGCCAGCCCGCCCACCGGGCTCATCTCGGTCATGCCCCAGCCCTGGACGATCCGCAGCCCGTACCGCTGCTGGAAGCGCTCGAGCAGCACCCGGGGTATCGCGGAACCGCCGGAGGTGCCGATCCGCAGCGAGGACAGGTCGATCTCGTGCCCGTCCCCAAAGTTCAGGATCGCGCTCCAGATGGTCGGCACCCCGGAGGTGACCGTGGTCCGCTCGGTGGCGATGAACCTGGTCAGGTGCTCCGGCTGGAGGAACGGGCCCGGCATCTGCAGCGTGGCGCCGCACAGGAACGCGGCGTACGGCATGCCCCACGCGGCGGCGTGAAACATCGGCACGATGGCCAGCGCCCGGTCGGCCTCGGTGATGCCGGTCGCGGCGGCCGCCATGGTCGCCATCGCGTGCAGGTAGGTGGACCGGTGCGAGTACACCACGCCCTTCGGGTCCCCGGTGGTCCCGCTGGTGTAGCACATCATCGCCGCGTCCCGCTCGTCCAGCTCGGGCCAGGCGTAGTCCGGCTGCTCCGCGGCCAGCAGCTCGTGATAGCGCAGCACCGGGACACCTGCTGCCTCGTTAAGGGCAGCGAGCGCGGACGCACTCGTGTCGCCTGAGGGGGCGGTGCCGTTGACGATGAACGCCTCGACCGTGGTCAGCTCGCCGGCGATCCTGGCCAGCAGCGGGACCAGCGTGTCGTCCACGATGATGATCCGGTCCCCGGCGTGGTTGACGATCTGGGCCACCTGGGCGCCGGGCAGCCTGATGTTGAGGGTGTGCAGGACCGCACCCATGCTGGGCACCCCGAAGTAGGCCTCGAGGTGCTCCTGGTTGTTCCAGCAAAACGTCCCGACCGGGTCGTTCGGCCCGATCCCGAGCCGGGTCAGCGCCCCGGCCAGCCGCGCCGCGTTCTGCGCCACCTCGGCGTAGCTGGCCCGGCGGGGGCCGGACCCGGTCCACGTCACGCACTCGCTGCCCGGGTACACCCGGGCGCCGTGCCGCATGATCGCGCCGATCGTGAGCTGGTAGTCCTGCATCGTGCTGCGAATCATCGCCGGTCCTCATCCTCGCTGGCAGCCGTATCTACTGGGCGGTACGGTAGGACCGAATTTACGGCATACCCCTCTTGTCATCGCCCTCAGGTTTCCACCGGGAGCAGCCCATGCCTGGCTGCGCGACGGCAAGCTCACCCACGCCGAGACCATCGTCGACGGGCTCGAGCGAGCTCCCGGCGCCTTCATCGACCTGCTCCGCGGAGCCAACACCGGCAAGATGCTCGTACGCCTCTGACGCG
>DASQRM010000247.1:0-5938 GCA_035642895.1 Streptosporangiaceae bacterium
TGCCAGTGGGTCTCGACCAGGCCGGGAGCCACGATCATCCCCCGGGCGTCCAGCTCCCGGGCCTGCGGTGCGCCCAGCGCGGCCGCGTCCAGGCCGGCCCCGACCGCGGCGATGCGCCCGCCGGTGACCAGGACGTCTCCGTCGGGGATGTCCCCGAGCCCCGGATCCATGGTCACCACGTGCCCGGACCGGATGATGAGGTCCTCGCTCACCGTTCCTCGTGCGGCGTTCGCGGGCACCTGAGGGGGAGACATCTCAGCACGCCGCGATGGTACTGCGGACTGGGCCGCACATGGTAGGCATGGCCCATGGCTGAACTCATCCCCCGGCGGGTTCTGTTCGGGAACCCGGAACGCATTAGCCCCCACCTGTCGCCGGACGGAACCCGGCTGGCCTGGATCGCCCCGCACGAGGGGGTGCTGAACGTCTGGGTCGCCCCGATCGGCAGGAACGGGGTGGACTGGTCCGCGGCGCGGGTGGTCACTGACGACACCGACCGGGGCATCCGCATGTTCGCCTGGGCGCACGACGCCCAGCACCTGCTGTACCTGCAGGACACCGGCGGGGACGAGAACTGGCGGCTGCACGATGTCGACCTGGAGACCATGCAGCGGCGCGACCTGACGCCGTACGACAACGTGCAGACCCAGCTGCTCGCCGCGGACAAGAAGTTCCCGACCGAGATCCTCATCGGGCTCAACCGTGACAACCCGCAGCTGCACGACGTGTTCCGGCTCAACCTGACCACCGGCGAGCTGGTCAAGGAGGTCGAGAATCCCGGGTTCGTGGACTGGGTCGCCGACAGTGAGCTGGTGGTCCGGGCCGGGATCGCGCCGCAACCCGACGGCGGCATGGTCGTCATGGTCCGCGAGACGCCGGCCGGGGACTGGCGGCCGCTGCTGACCATCTCCGCCGAGGACGCGCTGACCAGCGGGCCGGTCGCGTTCAGCGAGGACGGCCAGTCGCTGCTGGCGGTCAGCTCGGTGGGCGCGGACACGGGACGGCTGGTCCGCCTCAACCTGGCCACCGGCGCCGAGCAGGTGCTGGCCGGGGACCCGGAGGCCGACGTGGCCGGGATCCGGCTGCACCCGGATACCCGCGAACCGCAGGTGGTCACGTTCCTCAAGGACCGGATGGAGTACCGGGTACTGGACCCGGCGCTCGAGCCCGACCTGGCCGCGATCCGCGCGCTGCACCCCGGCGACCCCTCGTTCAGCGACCACGACGACGCGGACGAGACATGGCTGGTGGCGTTCAACACCGACGCCGGCCCGGTCTCCTATTACAGCTACGACCGGCGCGCCCGCACCGGCGAGTTTCTCTTCGACAGCCGCCCGGAGCTGGCCCGCTACGAGCTCGCGCCGATGGAGCCGTTCTCGTTCACCGCCCGCGATGGCCTGACCATCCACGGGTACGCCACGTTCCCGCCCGGCGCCGACCGGCGGGACCTGCCGATGGTGCTCAACGTGCACGGCGGCCCGTGGGCCCGCGACGCGTGGGGATTCGACCCGGAGGCGCAGTGGCTGGCCAACCGCGGCTACCTGTGCGTGCAGGTCAACTTCCGCGGCTCGACCGGGTACGGCAAGGTGTTCGTGAACGCCGGGGACCGCGAGTGGGGCGGGCGCATGCAGGACGACCTGTCCGACGCGGTCGCCTACGTGACCGGCCAAGGGTGGGCTGATCCGGGCCGGGTGGCCATCTACGGCGGTTCCTACGGCGGGTACGCGGCGCTGGCCGGTGCGGCGTTCACGCCGGAACTGTTCCGCTGCGCGGTGGACATCGTCGGCCCGTCCAATCTGAAGACGCTGATCGAGACTATTCCGCCGTACTGGGCCCCGATGATCGCGCAATTCCACAACCGGGTCGGCGACCCGGGCAAAGACGCCGATTTCCTCTGGTCGCGCTCCCCCCTCTCGCGGGCGGCCGACATCGCGATCCCGCTGCTCATCGCGCAGGGCGCCAACGACCCGCGGGTCAAGCAGGCCGAATCAGAGCAGATCGTGGCGGCCCTGGAGAATGCGGGAATCGATCACGAGTACCTGCTGTTTCCTGACGAGGGTCACGGGTTCGCCAAACCGGAGAACCGGCTGCGGTTCTACGCCGCGGCCGAGCGGTTCCTGGCGCACCATCTCGGCGGCCGGGCTGAGGCATAGCCCACCGGCCCGGCGAGGCCCTGGCTCGCGCTATTTCTCCGCAACGAAAACCGTCGCGGGGAGCCGGCCGCGCCCGGGCCGGCCAGGATGATGGCCAGGGCCGGCGGGCACCGGGCCACACGATGGGCCAGCCACGCAGGCTGGCCCGGCAGGCAGTACCAGGGGCGCCGGGAACGGCGGATGGACTTCGGAGGAGCACGGCAGGACATGGTGGAGATCAAGAACGATGAGGCGCTGGACGCGATGCGGGAAGCCGGGCGGGTCGTGGCCCGCTGTCTGGCCGCAGCCCGTGAGAGCGCCGCGGTCGGCGTCAGCCTGATCGAGCTGGATAAAGCGGCGCACGATGTCATCCGCCAGGCCGGCGCGACCTCCCCGTTCCTGAACTACCATCCGTCCTTCGCGCCGACACCGTTCCCGGCGGTCATCTGCGCGTCGGTGAACGACGCGATCGTGCACGGCATCCCGGACGACTATGTGCTCCGGGACGGCGACCTGGTCAGCATCGACTGCGGCGCCACCCTGAACGGGTGGACCGGCGACGCGGCGACCAGTTTCATCGTGGGCACGCCGCGGCCGGCCGATCTGCTGCTCATCGAGACCGCGGAGAAGGCCCTCGCGGCTGGCATCGCCGCGGCGGTACCCGGGGCCCGGATCGGCGACATCTCGCACGCGATCGGCAGCGTCAGCCGCTCCGCCCGCTATGGCATCCCCTCGGGGTTCGGCGGGCACGGCATCGGCCGCGAGATGCACGAGGACCCGCACGTGCCCAACGAGGGCCGTCCGGGCCGGGGTTTCCGGCTGCGGGCCGGCCTGGCCCTGGCCATCGAGCCCATGCTGATCGCCGGGGGCGGTGACTCGTTCGGCGTGGCTCCGGATGGCTGGGCGCTGCGCACCACCGACGGCAGCCGGGCCGCGCACGTGGAGCACAGCGTGGCCATCACCGACTCCGGCCCGCGCATCCTGACCCTGCCCTGACCTCCGGCGGGGCCCCAGGTCACCCGCAACGGGTGGGGCGCAGGCCGGCCCCGGCTGATGGACTGGCCGCACTTACCGCCAAAGGAGACAGGAACCGCATGTCAGGACTCGACTGGTTCTTCGCGATCGGGCTCGGGGTCTTGTACCTGGTCCTGCTGTTCACGTTGTGCGTGCTCTGCTTCCGGAAGGGTCACTGGGTGCTGGGCCTGATCGGAATCTTCATCCCCATCCTCTGGGTCATCGGCGCGGTGCTGCCCGCCCGGCGCCGCTACAGGTAGCCGGCCCCGCGGGTAACCGGGCCCGGGCGGGGGCAGGAAGCAGGAGACCGGGGCGTCATCGAGGCTGGGGGGCCGGTGACCGAGGGACTGAGGGCCGGGGATCCGCTGCAGGCCGGGAGCCCGCTGCGAACGCCGCGGGCGGCCGCGGTCGCCGGGATCCTCTTCTCCGTGCTGCTGATCACGGCGCTCGTGCTGCTCCGGCTCTCCGTGCCGGCTGATCCCAGGGTCCCCGGCCAGTGGCTGTCCGACTCGGCGCGGCGCACCGCGGTGGTGGTCGCGCTGAACCTCATCCCGTTCGCCGGGATCGCGTTCCTGTGGTTCATCGGGGTGCTCCGGGACCGGATCGGCGAGCGTGAGGACCGCTTCTTCGCGACAGTGTTCCTGGGCAGCGGCTTCTTGTTCGTGGCCATGATGTTCGTCGCAGCGGCCGTCGGCGGCGGGCTCATCGCGGAGGCCTCGTCCGGGTCGCCCGGTGCGGGGACCCTGGTCCTGGGCCGCAATGTCACCGGGATCCTGCTGAATATCTACGCGATGCGGATGGCGGCCGTGTTCACGCTGACGACGGTGACCATCGCGCGGCGCACCGCGATCGTGCCCCGCTGGCTCGTCGTGGCCGGGCTGGTGACCGCGGTGGTGCTGCTGGTTGGCGTCGGTATCTCGGTCTGGGTTGAACTGCTCTTCCCGGTCTGGATCCTGGCCCTGAGCGTGGAGGTGCTCACGTCCGGCCGGCGGGCCGGCTAATACTCCAGCCGGCTAATGCTCCAGCCATAGATCATCCGGCTAATGCTCCCAGCCGTAGATCACTATGTGCCGCCGGCCACCACGGGTCAGCCGGCGGTTAGGTCGCGCTGATACCAGGTGCCTGACTTACCACCGAGGCTGGCCGGGTCGGCCGGGCCAACCGGGACGAACCCCGCCTTGGCCAGCACCTTCTGGGACGCGGCGTTGCCGTGGGAGGTGGCCGCCCGCAGTGTGCGCAGCCCGTGCCGCTCCGCCGCAAGCCGGCACAGCTCCCGGACAGACCTGGTCGCCACGCCGCGGCCGGCGACCTGCTGCGCGACCCGGTAGCCAAGGTCCGCAGTGCCGTCCCCGATGTCGTACAGGTTGAACCGGCCCAGGACCGAGCCATCGTCGGCGACGAGCACGTAGCAGGCGCAGAGGCCGGCCTCCTGGTCAGCCAGCAAGGCGCGGTGTCGGTCGGTGAACTGATCGTAGAATTCGTCGCCGCGGTCGGAGATCGAGGCAGCGAAGTAGGTGCGGTTCGCCAGTTCGAAGGCCAGGACCGCCGGGGCATGGCCAGCATCCAGCTGCTGCAGCTCGGGCACGGCCCAACTCTAGCCAGATGGTGCGCTGAGGCCACCTGAGTTTCCGCCCGGCCAGGCTGACCCTGGCCCCGGTCCCGGGACCTGGCCCTGGCCCTGAGCGACGATGCGGCCCGCGACATATGGCGCGAACGGGCCTGAGCCTTTATCCGGATACGTCGCCCGCCGCCGAATCCCCTTGTTTTACCTGGAAACTGGCCGGGTATCAGCGATCGCGGATGACATTGCACCGGCCGCACGCAGGAGTATCCCCGGCCCCGGACTCCTTTATTGCGGCAAATCGGGAACTCGGGGAAATCGGGGAAAGATGAGCATTGTAGCGCCAGGCCAAAAGGCGGACGCCGTTCTCAGCCAGTATGACGAACCGGATGTCGACTACCTGAGCTACTGGACGGCCCGCAGCTATGAGCACCGAGCCGAGGTGATGGCCTTGGGCCGGCTGCTGCAAGGCCGCCAGTTCGGCCATGCCGTGGACGTGGGTGGCGGATATGGCCGTCTGTCGGCGGTCCTGCGCGACTATGCCGACCGGGTCACCCTGGCTGACCCGAGTTACCGCCAGCTTGAGGTGGCCGAGCGCTACCTGGACCAGGACCCGGCGATCGACACCCGGCTCACCGACGCGGCCCACCTGGACTTCGCCACCGCCAGCGTGGACCTGGCGGTCATGGTCCGCGTCCTGCACCATCTGCCCGATCCGGTGCGGGAACTGTCTGAGATCGCGCGGATAGTCAAGCCAGGCGGCTACGCCATCATCGAGGCGGCCAACGCCAAGCACGCGGTCAACCGGGTCCGTTACTGGCGCAGCGGCGAGAAGATCCCGATGATGCCGGTCGACATCCGGTCTGAGGTGAACCGTCGCAATGGGAGCATCCCGTTCGTCAATCACCACCCCGACGCCGTGGCCGGCCAGCTGGCGGCCTGCGGCCTTCAGGTCGAGCGGGTACTGTCCGTCTCGAATCTGCGCCAGCCGGTCCTCAAGCGGATCATGCCGGAACGGCTGATGCTCGCCGCCGAGTACGTCATGCAGGTCCCGTTCGCGCCGCTGGCGTTCGGGCCCAGCCTGTTCTTCATGGCCAGGCGTCAGGCCCCGAGATAGCGCAAGTTTGGCCCGCCGGTTGTCGCCGTCGGAGGGGGCAGGCCGAGCTTGGCGAAGATGCCGGCCACGTGCTTTTCGACCGCGCCGGGCGACACCACCAGCTCGGCGGCGATC
>DASQRM010000248.1:0-7075 GCA_035642895.1 Streptosporangiaceae bacterium
CACCCAGCGGGAGATCTGGTCGGGCACCGACCGGATCCAGTCGGAGACGGCCACCACCGGGGTGTCAGGACCGGCGCCGGCCAGCGCGGACGTCACGTACGGCGTCCGCGGCTCCTCGTCAGGGTGCAGCAGGTTGTGCGACTCGGCGGCCAGGGCGTCACGGCGCAGCTCGGTCCACGAGGTGACCGACCACACGTCCGCGGCCACGCCCCAGTCCTCCGCCAGCAGCTGCTGTGCGCGCAGCGCCCAGGGCATGGCCACCCCGGAGGCGAGGATCCTGGCGCCGGCCCCCGCCGGGGCGGCCGCGTACCGGTACATGCCCCGCAGGATGCCCTCCTCGAGCCCCTCCAGCTCCGGCGCCGCGGGCTGCGGGTACGGCTCGTTGTAGACGGTGAGGTAGTAGAAGATGTTCTCGCCGTCCGGGTGCTCTGGCGACGCGTCGTACATCCGGCGCAGCGCGTCCTTCACGATCACCGAGACCTCGTACGCCCACGCCGGGTCGTAGGAGACGCACGCCTCGGATACCGAGGCGAGCAGCACCGAGTGCCCGTCGTTGTGCTGCAGGCCCTCACCGGTCAGGGTCGTGCGGCCCGCCGTGGCCCCTAGCAGGAAGCCGCGGCCCAGCTGGTCGCCGAGCGCCCACATCTCGTCGCCGGTCCGCTGCCACCCGAACATCGAGTAGAACACGTACACCGGGATCATGTGCGTGCCGTGGGTGGCGTACGAGGTGCCGGCCGCGATCACCGACCCCATCGCGCCGGACTCGCTGATGCCCTCGTGCAGCATCTGGCCGCGCTCGGATTCCTTATAGGACAGCAGCAGGTTGCGGTCCACCGCCTCGTAGGTCTGGCCGTGCGGCGAGTAGATCTTCGCCGTCGGGAACAGCGAGTCCATGCCGAATGTGCGCGCCTCGTCGGGGATGACCGGCACGAACCTGTCGCCGATGACTGGGTCCTTCATGAGGTCCTTCAGGATCCGCACGAACGCCATCGTGGTGGCGATGGACTGCCTGCCAGAGCCCTTCATGAGCTCCTGGTACACCGAGTCCGGCGGCTGCGGCAGCGGCTTGGCGCGTACTACCCGGCGCGGCAGGACGCCGCCAAGCGCGGCGCGCCGCTCCTTCATGTACTGGATCTCGTCGGAGTCCTGGCCCGGGTGGTAGTACGGCGGCAACCCGTCGGGGCCCTCCAGGGCGGAGTCCGGGATCGGCAGGTACAGCCGGTCGCGGAACTCCTTCAGCTCAGCGAGGGTAAGCTTCTTCATCTGGTGCGTGGCGTTGCGCGCCTCGAAGTCCTTGCCGAGCGTCCAGCCCTTGATCGTGTGGGTCAGGATGACCGTGGGCTGGCCGACGTGCTCGCGGGCCGCCTTGAATGCCGCGTACACCTTCCGGTAGTCGTGCCCGCCGCGGGACAGGTTGCGGACCTCGTCGTCGGACAGGTGCTCGACCATGGCGCGCAGCCGCGGGTCGGTGCCGAAGAAGTGCTCCCGGGTGTAGGAACCCGGCTCGACCGAGTAGGTCTGGAACTGGCCGTCCGGGGTGTTGTTCATCTTGTTGACCAGGACGCCGTCGGTGTCCTTGGCCAGCAGCGGGTCCCAGTCCCGGCCCCAGATCACCTTGATCACGTTCCAGCCCGCGCCGCGGAAGAACGCCTCCAGCTCCTGGATGATCTTGCCATTGCCGCGGACCGGGCCGTCCAGCCGCTGCAGGTTGCAGTTGATCACGAAGGTGAGGTTGTCCAGTTCCTCGCGGGCGGCCAGGCCGATCGCGCCGAGGGCCTCCGGCTCGTCCATCTCACCGTCGCCCAGGAAGGCCCAGACGTGCGAGCGGCTGGTGTCCTTGATCTCCCGCGCGAGCAGGTACTGGTTGAACCGGGCCTGGTAGATCGCATTGATCGGGCCGAGGCCCATGGACACCGTGGGGAACTCCCAGAAGTCCGGCATCAGCCGCGGGTGCGGGTAGGACGGCAGCCCGCCACCCGGGTGGGACAGTTCCTGCCGGAAGCCGTCCAGCTGGTGCTGGCTGAGCCTTCCCTCCAGGAAGGCCCGGGCGTAGATGCCCGGCGCCGCGTGGCCCTGGAAGAAGACCTGGTCACCGGACTCGCCGTGGTCCTTGCCGTGGAAGAAGTGGTTGAACCCGACCTCGTACAGGCTGGCGGCCGAGGCGTAGGTGGCGATGTGCCCGCCGACGCCGAGGCCCGGCCGGTTGGCCCGGGACACCATGACCGCGGCGTTCCACCGGATGTAGGCCCGGATCCGGCGCTCGACGTACTCGTCGCCGGGGAACCAGGGCTCGCGCTCGGGCGGGATCGTGTTGATGAAGTCGGTACTGCGCAGGCCGGGCACCCCGACCTGCTGCTCACGGGCCCGCTCCAGCAGGCGCAGCATCACGTATCTGGCCCGGGAACGGCCGCGGGTGCGCACCACGCTGTCGAAGGAATCGACCCAGTCCCTGGTCTCCTCAGGGTCGATATCAGGCAGCTGCGTGGGCAGTCCGTCGCTGATGATCGAGAAACGCTGGCGTCCGGCAGCCACGGGATGTCCTCGCCTTCCGGAGGTCGGGCGGCTGTTCGCCGCCATGTCCGCAGAGCTGGGCGGCGGGTGGCCGCCCGGGGTGAGCATGAGTTGTCCAGACCAATTCTGATCCTTGTGCCCCGGAAACGCACCCGGCTACCTGGAGGTAACCAGCGGCCTGGTGCCGACCCCCTGGTGGGACCCCACGCCGGGGTCCTGGGCAGGGGTTGGCGCAGGCAGTGACATCCGGCCCTAGTTCCTGGTCGCTGCCGGGTGCCAGCCTGGGTACCACGGTGAGCGTAGGCACGCTCCGATTGCAGTCCTAGCGTATGCGGCGGGCGGCACCCGGAGCGAACGGGCACGAGGAGGTGCTGGGTATGCAGGCAGTGGTCGGCGACCGGCTGCATGTGCACGGCAATGCGGTCGGCCAGGCGGACAAGACGGGCGAGATCGTGGAGGTGCACGGCGCCGCGGGCGCGCCGCCGTACCTGGTCCGGTTCGACGACGGGCACACCGGGCTGTGCTTCCCGGGACCGGACGCCGTGGTCGAGCACGGCAAGGCCCGCGCCGCATCGACCCGGAGCGCCAAGGGCCGCAAAAGGTAGGGCGGCGTCCTGGGGTGGCCGGCCCGGGGCGGGCTGAGGGCCGCAGGAGGTAGGCCGCGTCCTGGGGTGGCCGGCCCCGAGCCGGCCGAGGGCCGCAGGAGGCAGGGCCCCGCCCCGGGGTGCCCGGCCCCGGGCCGGGCTGAGGGGCCGCTCACACCGGCGCCGGGCCCGGGGCACCCTCCCGGGCAACTTCGGGTTGCGAGGAGGAGGCTGGCCCGGAACAGTCGTTAGGTATGGAAACAGCGATTGTGCGGGTGCGGACCGGCACGAAACCGGCGGTGCGCGATATCACCGGGGAATGCGCGGAGTTCGCGGCGAGTGCGTCAGGGGGCGGGGACGGGTTGCTGCACGTATTCGTGCCGCACGCCACGGCGGGCCTGGCCCTGATGGAGCTGGGCTCGGGCAGCGACACGGATCTGCTCGCCACCCTGGATGACCTGCTGCCCGCCGATGATCGCTGGCGGCATGCCCACGGGTCGCGCGGGCACGGCCGCTCGCACGTGATGCCGGCTCTGATCGCCCCGTTCCTGGTGGTCCCGGTCCTGGGCGGGCGCCCGGCGCTGGGGACCTGGCAGTCAATCGCCCTAATCGATCTGAACGTGGATAATCCGGACAGGCAGATAAGAGTTTCCTTCCTCGGGTAGCCGTCGTGGCAGGCGGGGAAGATCAAACTGTGACATGGTTTTCGCTTCCAGGGCCTATTTGGCACTTGCGCGAGCGCGCGACCCAGTGTGGACTGTCCCGCAAGTAGTGCCCACGCGGCCAGCGCGGCGCAAAGCGCGAAGCTGCGGCGGCACGTCGTGGTGGGCCGGCGCGGGATGCGGGGCCGCGGGAAAGGAAATGAGGAGGACGTCAGTGAGCGCGACCGCGCGCCAGGCGCAGGATCAGCCGGGCCTGGCCGAGCGACTCGGCATCAAGCCGGGTCAGGTGGTGCAGGAACTCGGGTACGACGACGACTGCGATGAGCAGTTGCGGGATGAGATCGCCGAGCTGAAGGACGTCGAGCTCGTCGATGAGGACTACGACGACGTGGTCGACGTAGTGCTGCTCTGGTGGCGGGACGGGGACGGTGATCTATTCGACGCCTTGGCCGACGCCCTGACACCGCTGGCCGATGGCGGCTACATCTGGTTGCTCACCCCCAAGGCCGGACGACCCGGGCACGTTGAGCCGAGCGACATTGGTGAGTCCGCGCCGACCGCGGGACTCTCCCAGACTTCGAGCGTGAGTGCGGCGCGGGACTGGCTGGGCACCCGGCTAGTCGCGCCCAAGGCGCGCAGGTAGGCAGGCCGGGCGCCCAAGGCGCGTAGAAGGATTGTTATCCAGCACGACGAAACGGCGCCGGGTTCGGCCGGCCGGGCTAGGCCGATCGCGATCCGGGGTTAGCGTCCTGTTGCGGTCCGCGCGGATGGCAGACTGACTCTGTCCGCAGCGGAAAGGAATAGTCCATGTCGGTTGAGGTTGGCGAGCAGGCACCCGATTTCGAGCTCAAGGACCAGCACGGCAGCCCGGTGCGGCTGTCCAGCTTCCAGGGCACGAAGAACGTGGTGCTCGTGTTTTACCCGCTCGCGTTCAGCGGGGTGTGCAGCGGCGAGCTTTCCACGCTGCGCGACGACTTCCCTGAGCTCGACCGGGAGGACGTCGAACTGCTCACCGTCTCAGTCGATTCCACGTTCGTACTGCGAACCTGGGCGGACCGGGACAACTTCGGCTTCAGCCTGCTGTCAGACTTCTGGCCGCACGGCGATGTCGCAAAGCTTTACGGAGTATTTGACGAGGACAGGGGTGTCGCCACGCGGGGAACGTTCATCATTGATAAGGCCGGAGTCATCCGGTGGAAAGTGGTGAACCCCATTCCCCAGGCACGTGACATCGCCGAGTACAAGAAGGTGCTCGCCGACCTGAGCTGACGCGGTTCGCGCGTCGGGCCGGCGGTGAGCCAAGCCACCGGAGAGGATCGAAGCAGCCGAGAATGCCCTGCTATCGATGTGGTGTGCGGCAAACCGACCCCAGCCGCGGGCAGAGTCCGTGGAAACGCGGGGTGCGGCGGCAGAGCCAGATTCTCATCTGCCCCGGGTGCCAGGAGACAGTGGACTGGGTGTCCGAGATGGACCGCTGCTCGCGGTGTTCCAGCGTGCATCTGGTCAAGAGGTTGGGTGAGGTCGAGTGCCGGGACTGCGGGGCGATCGTGACGCCGGAGGGTTCCGGCGATGCGGGCCTGGCCGAAACGGGCCTGGCCGAGGCGGGCTCCGCCGAGGCGGGCTCGGCTGAGGCCGGCTCGGCCGAGGCACCGGGCGAGGAGCCGGGTGGGGCCGGTCCGGCGGTTGCTGGCCGCGGTCCTGACCTGTCCGAGGAAGTGGCCCGCGCTCTGGACCGGGTGCTGAGCCGGAGCCTGGTCAGCCAGAGCGTCCAGCGGGCTTCCGGGCCAGAGGGCCGGCCTGGTGCCGGTTCTGGGGGTGGCTCTGGGGCCGCTTCCGGTTCTGGCTCTGGAGCGGGGCGGCATCGTCCGGCGCGCACCCCGGCCGATCATGCGGCGGCTCATCCCGGTGCGTTTGCTGGGTGACGGGGCCGGCGCTAGGCGAGCGCGGAGTGGGCGCTAGGTGAATGCGGAGTGGGCCCGAGGTGAGCGCGAGGTGAGGAAGCCGGCCCGCCGGTGAACGACGCCGCGATCGTGGGCCGGGTGCTCCGCGAGTATCACCTCCGGGGGATCGAGCCATCCGCGCTCCGCCGGGTCGGCGGAGCCGCCGCCAGCGGGGTTGTGACCTACCTGGTCGGCCCGGACGAGGCGGCACCGTGGGTGGTGCGGGCGTGCCGGGAAGACGCGCCGGTGCCCGTCCACGTCGGCGGGCCGCCCGCCATGTCGATGCTGGATTGGCTGATGGCCCAGGCCGGCACCCTGGACTGCCTGAAGGTGGCGGGCTACCCGGCGCCGCGGGTGATCCGCACCCACTCCGGTGATCCGGTCGGCCTGGACGGAGCGTGGCTCACGTTGGCTACTTCTTTCGTCGAGGGTCCGGTGATCCGGCCGTCGCTGGCCCAGCTCCGGATGCTGGGGGTGGCGCTGGGGAGGTTGCATGCGCTTGATATCGCGGGGGAGCCGGGGCGTGCGCTGTGGTATCCGGAGGCGGCCATCCCCGCGATGCTGACCCGGCTCGACGCGGTTGAGGCGCTGGTCCCGGAGGGGTTGCGGGACCTTTATGTGCAGCTTCGCCAGACGGCCCTGACGGTCCAGGCGGGGCTCAGCTCGCTGCCCAGGGGAATGGTGCACGGGGACGCGTGGCCTGGCAACGCGGTGCAGAGTGGCCCGGATACGGTCACCCTCATCGACTGGGAGACCGGCGGCCTGGGCCTGCCTGTGCTCGACCTGGGCGCCTGCCTGATCGAGAGCCTGCTCGACGCCCAGCCGTCCGGGCCTGCGGCGTCCGGGTCGGGGCCTGCGGCGTCCGGGTCGGGGCCTGCGGTGTCCGGGTCGGGGCCTGCGGCGTGGCTGGTCGAGCCCGATGAGGACCGGATCGCGGCGGTCGCCCGGGGATACGCTTCGCAGCGCGTCGTGGGTGCCGCCGAGCGCGCCCTGCTGCCCGCGGCGGTCCGGTTTGGCGCGTGCTACGTGGGGGCCATCCACCTGCATCAGGCCCTGGCCGAAGGGGTGCGCGGCGCGTCGATGGAGGCTCGGCTGGAACGGTTGCGGAACCGGGTGTCGGTGAGCGAGGCGGTGGCCCGCCTGGCCGCCCCTCATCTCGCGGGCGGCGCATAACTCGCGGGTGGCACAGAACTCGCGGGCAGTGCAGAAACGGTACGCTGAGGCCGGTCGCCTGCTCACAGTAGGCGCGGGCGCATAGCTCAGTGGTAGAGCACTCGCCTTACAAGCGAGGGGTCACTGGTTCGAACCCAGTTGCGCCCACCAGCCAAAACGCGGCCGGGGCGATCACCGAAACCAGCGTTGACCACCATGGTTGACC
>DASQRM010000249.1:0-29613 GCA_035642895.1 Streptosporangiaceae bacterium
CTCTTGGCCACCTCCAGCTCACGGCCCTGGAAGCTGGTGTCCTGGGGCAGGGTCTCGAGTTCCTCGCTGGGCGATCGGATCTCATCCCCGAAGTACATGGTCTCCAGGATCAGCACGTCGTCCCCGGGACGGACCGCGACCAGGTGTTCCTTATCCCGCAGGATCATGGTGGCGATGCCCACCTTGCCCGTCTCGCCCATGGCCTGCCGGAGCAGCGCGTAGGCGCGGTCCGCGCCCTTGCCGCGGGGGGCGAGGTAGTAGGTCTGCCGGAAATGCACGGGGTCGATCTCGCCCAGGTCCACGAAGTCGCTGATCTCGATGGTTTCCGACTTGCCCGGCGCGATGTCCTTCAATTCCTCGCGGTCCACCACGACGTACTCTCCGCCGCCGAGGGGAAATCCGTTCACGATGTCCTGGGTCGCGACCTCCTCCCCGGTGACCTCGTCGACCTTCTTGTACCGGATCCGGTGGGAGGTGCCCTTGTGCAGCTGGTTGAAGTGGATGGTCTGGTCCGCAGTGGCCGTGTACAGCCCCACCGGGACGTTCACCAGCCCGAAGCTAAGGAACCCCGACCAGATGGAACGCGCCATGCTCTCTCCCAAGGTCCAGACGTCACGGCCGGCGTTCCCAGCGATCCTTCTTGGCGGACCCGGCTACGGCCGGGCGCAGGGTTTCCCTGGCAGGCCGGCTACAGCCGGGCCCTGGCGGGCTGCCGCCGCTAAGGCGGCATCCCGGGCCGGACGTGGCTGCTGAGCCGCGTCGTGGATCTTGATTCTATGCTGCGACCCTGCGGTGACCAGGGACTACCTACCCCGGGGGAGAGAAGAGAAGCTGACCGGAGAGGGAGCAGGAGCTGGCGTTAGGCGCCCCCGGGGCGGTGGCCCGCCCCGGGGGCTCGGCCTGCCTGGCGTGCTGGCCAGGTCAGACCGGTGGCTCGGTTTTAGAGCGGAGGCTCGGTTTAGAGCGGAGGCTCGGTGTAGCGACGCTCCTCGTACACCTCGGTCTGCGGAGCCGCCGCCGATGTGGTGGTGACGGTCCGGCGCCTGCGCCCGAACATCCACACGAGCGAGATGATCAGGCCGAGGACGCCGGCGATCATCAGAATCACCCCGACGAGCTGCAGGTCGATGCCCGAGGGCGAATAGCTGATGGCAAACCTCAAAATCGCACCGATCACGATGAGCACGATGCTGCCGCCGTAGGTCATGGACAATTACCTCCTGTCGCCTCGGTCGGGGCAGCTACCGCCGCCACGCCCGGGACAAGGCGTATTCGCCCCCGGCCGATCAGTCCGCAGGGCCCGTGGCGCCCAGCTTCCCCGTAACGGCCGGGACACACGTGCCCCCCGCTGATTCCTGGCTGGCCCGGTTGGCTAGCCGGTCAGCTGGCCCGGTTGGCTGGCCCGGTTGGCTGGCCCGGCTAGCTGGCCCCGTTAGCCAGCACTGGGCACCGGATCGGCGCGGGCCGCCGCAGGCTCCGCCGCCGGTTCTGCCGCCGCAGGTTCGGCCGCCGCCGGGATCGGATCGCCGGGCGCGAGCACCGGCACGTCCACGGCTATCAGGTCCGGGTACTTCAGCCCGGTTCCCGTGTTCAGCACGACCACCTCGTCGCTGGCGGCCAGCCAGCCGGACTCGCGCAGCTGCCTGACCGCCGTGACGCAGGCGGCTCCCTCGGGGCAGATCAGGCTGCCTTCCAGCCGGGCTATCTCGCGCTGGTCCGCGAGCAGGTCCTCGTCGTCGACGGCGACGGCGGTCCCCCCGGTCCCCCGCACTGCGTCGAGGACCAGGAAATCACCGAGGGCCTTGGGGACGGTGATGCCGAAGGCGACCGTGCGGGCGTCCGGCCAGGGCTGGCTCTCCGCGGCCCCGCTGGTGAACGCGGCCACGATCGGCGCGCACCCGCTGGCCTGCACCGCGACCAGCCGGGGCAGCTTGCCGTCGACCCAGCCCAGGTCGCGCAGTTCCCGCAGCGCCTTGTGGATGCCGATGATGCCCACCCCGCCGCCGGCCGGATAGACGATCACGTCCGGCAGCCGCCAGCCGAGCTGCTCGGCGATCTCGTAACCCATGGTCTTCTTGCCCTCGAGCCGGTACGGCTCCTTCAGGGTGGAGACGTTCTGGTAGCCCGGGCGCCCGGGGAGTGCCGCGGCGATCATCGCGCCCGCGTCCCCGATGTGCCCGTCGACCAGGTAGAGCTCCGCACCGGCCGCGGCGCACTCGGCGCGGGTGATGGACGGCGCGGCGGCGGGCATCACGATGAGGCTGCGCAGCCCGGCCCGGGCGGCGTAGACGGCCCAGGCCGCGCCCGCGTTGCCGTTGGTGGGCATGGCTACCCCCGGCACGCCGAGCTCGGCCGCCCTGGACACCCCGACGGCCGCGCCGCGGGCCTTGAAGGTGCCGGTCGGGGTGAGCCCTTCGTCCTTCATCCAGAGCCCGGGCACCCCGATCGACTGGCCCAGCCGGGGCATCGGCAAGAGCGGGGTCATGCCCTCCCCCAGGCTGATCACCCGCCGGGCATCGGTGACCGGCAGCAGCTCGTGATAGCGCCACAAGTCCGGTGGCCGGGCGGCGATGTCCTCGCGGCTGACCTTGGCGCTGACCCGCTCGATGTCGTAGCGCGCCAGCAGCGGCGCGCCGCAGGTGCAGGTGCCCTGCACCTGGCGTGCGTCGTAACCGGTGCCGCACCGGGAGCATTCGAGGTGGCTGAGGGCTGAGTAAGGCACGCAGGTGTTCATGCCCAGCCGCCCGCGTTCTCACCAGCTGCCAGCTCATAGCGGCACGGGCTACCTGTCAGCACGGGCTACCTGCAGCGCGGGCCCGGCCGTCCGCCCGGCGGACCCGCTACAGGAAGTCGGCGACCTCGCGCAGCAGCGCGGCCTTGGACCGGGCCCCGACCAACTCTTTAACCACCTGCCCGCCGTCGAACACGCTCACCGTGGGGAGGAGCATGATGCCGTATTTCACCGTGGTCTGCGGGTTCTCGTCCGCGTTCACCTTGACGACCTCGATCGCGTCCGCGTGTTCCGCGGCGATCGCCTCGAGGACCGGTCCGAGCTGGCGGCACGGGCCGCACCACTCGGCCCAGTACTCCACGATCACCGGCTTGGTGCTGCGCACCACCGAGGCCTCGAAGCTGTCGTCCGTTACCGTCTTGACCGCACCCATGACGGTGCTCCTTCCGTGAGACGCGCCGCTCAGCGTGGGCTGGAGAGGGCGCTGCTGGAGAGCTGGTCGTCCGTGTCGCTGAGGTGCTCATGGCCAAAGTGCTCACGGCCAAGGTGCCCATCACCAAGGTGCCCATCGCCAAGGTGCAGGGCCAGGCAGTCGTCGCTGCTGCCGTGCGCGCAGACCTGGACCAGGCGGCGCAGCCGGCATTGCAGCCGGGCCAGCTCGCCGAGCTGGTCGGCGACCGCGGCCAGCTTGGCCTCGGCCGCCCGGACGATCTCGTCGGTGGACCGGGCCTCAGCGGGGCCGAGCAGGTCGCTGATCTCGGCCAGGGTGAAACCAAGTCCCTGGGCCCGGCGGATGAAGGCGAGCCGCCACCGGTCGTCCTCGGTGTACTCACGGAATCCGGACCTGCCCCGGGCGGGCTGCGCCAGCAACCCGCGCCGCTGATAGAACCGGACCGTCTCGACCCCGACCCCTTCGGCGTCAGCGAATTTCCCGATCGTCAACCCAGCCATAGTCGGCAAGCTAGCAGCCGTACTCCGGTACGGAGTCAAGCGCTGCGCCGCGCCCGCCTGACCTGGTCGGTAGTGAGCAGCCACGATGTCGGCGAGAATGTCTTATATGACCCTCCTTAGCCGGCCTCTGGTAAGCCCGTGCAGCCAGCTTCGGCATCGCTAATGTCGGCGCCCCGCGCAGCCTCGGCGCGAGTTCCCGTCCAGCTTGCAGTGTCGGGGCTCCGCGTCCGTTTTGGCCGGCTGACGGCCCTGGACGGAGTGGATCTCGCCGTGCGGGCGGGCGAGGTGGTCGCCCTGGCCGGCGAGAACGGTGCGGGTAAGAGCACGCTGATCCGGTGCATCGCCGGGGACATCGCCCCCACCTCGGGTGTGATCGCGCTGGACGGGCGGCCGGTGCCGCCGGACACGCTGAGTGCCAAGCGCCAGGGCATCTCGGTGGTCTGGCAGGACCTGGCCCTGTGCGACAACCTGGACATCGCATCCAACGTGATGCTCGGCCGTGAGCGCCGCCGCCAACTGCTGTCCGGCATCCGGATGCGCACCGATGCCGCCGCCATCTTCGAGCGGCTGGGCGTACCGCTCCCGGACCCGGAACGCTCGGTCCGGTCGCTGTCCGGCGGGCAGCGCCAGCTGGTCGCCGTGGCCCGGGCCGTGGTTCACCAGCCCCGGCTGCTCCTGCTCGACGAGCCCACCGCGTCGCTGGGCGTGCAGGAATCGGCGCTGGTGGAAGACCTGATCGCGCGGGTGCGGGCGCAGGGTACGACGATCGTGCTCGCGTGCCACGACATCAGCCAGATGTTCCGGCTGGCCGACCGGATCGCGGTGCTGCGGCACGGGCAGCTCGTCGCCGAGGTGGCGCCGAGTGAGGTGCATCCCGGTGACGTCGTGGCCCTGGTGTCCGGCCAGGAGGTGGATGCCTCGGCCCGGCGCCAGCTGACCCGGCTGCACGGTCTGACCGACCGGCTGGTGTCGGCAGACCCGTCGTCCAGCCTGTCGCTGATCTTGTCCGCCCTGGGCGCCGCGCTGGGCAGCGAGCGGCTGTGCATCCACTTGCTGGCCGACTCCCGGCTGGTCTGCGCGGCGTCGCTGGGACTCGCGCCCCCGCTGCTGGGCCCGTGGTCTAACCTGCCGCTGGGCCCGGCGGGCGGCCCGGCCGGGCTGGCCGCGGCCGCCCAGTGCCCGATCATCGAAGAAGATGTGCAGGTCGGGGCGGCCTGGGCTCCCTTCGCCGAGCTGGCCAAGTCGGCGAAGGTCGCGAGCTCCTGGTCGGTCCCCGTCCTGGGCCCGGGCGGGCTTCTCGGCGTCATCACCGTCTTCCGCGCCACCACCGGCAAGCCGCGGCGTGACGACCTCGACCTGGCCACCCTGTACGCCGGCTACGCGGCCAGTGCTATCGAGCGGGACCGGCTACTCGACGAGGTGACCTCCCGTAACCGGGTGCTGGAGACGATCCGGGAAATGCTGGAGACCCTGGCCGGGCCGATCCCGGTAGCCGACGGGCTGGACATCGCCCTGCAACTGCTCCGCCGGGGCCTGGAAGCCGACGAGGTGGCACTCATCGTCCGGCAACCGGACGGCCCGCCCACCTGCCGGGCCTCAGATGGCGTGGCTGACCCGGCAACCGCGGATGCGAAGGACGACGGCCCGGCCGCGTCCCCGGCCGCGCGGCACGCCGCGGCGGCGGCCCTCGCCCAGGCGGGCCTGGGGGACGTGGCCGTACAGCGCAGCTGCACCGACCGCGACTGGCTGCTCTCGGTGGCCTTTCCTGCTCCCGGCGGCCTGGCCGCGCTGGTCGCCCGGTGGCAGGCCGGCCCGCCGCCCGCGGATTCCGCGGCCCTGCTGGAAGACGCGGCGCACTCGCTGCGGCTCGCCCTGGAGCGGGAGGAGGCCTGGTTCGCCAACCAGGAGACCGCCGCCCTGCGCCGGTCCCGCGAGCTGCAACGCGGCTTCCTGTCCCGGCTGAGCCACGAGCTGCGTACCCCGCTCACCGCGATCAGGGGATACGCCTCCAGCCTGTTGCAGACCGATGTGACCTGGGACGACGAATCCGAGCAGCGGTTCCTGACCCGGATCGCGGCCGAGTCGTCCCGGCTCGGCCGGCTCGTGGACGACCTGCTGCGCTTTTCCGCGATCGAGTCCGGCATCCTGCAGCTGCAACGGGATTGGTGTGACATCCCGCTGGTCCTCGACGCCGCGATCGCGTGCCTACCCCCGTCCGGGGCGCCGCTGGTCGGCGTGCGGTGCGCGGCCGACCTGCCGCCCATCTGGGCCGACCACGACCGCCTAGAGCAGGTCTTCGTGAACCTGCTGACCAACGCGGTCGGCCATAACCCGCCGGGCACCCGGGTAATGGTCACCGCGAGCGCGGACGGCCCGGATACGGTGCTGGTCAGCGTGGCCGACAACGGGCCCGGGATGCAGCCCGACGTCGCCCAGGCCCCGTTCGAGCCAATGCGCCGCCGCCGCTCCCCCAGTTCCGGCTCGGGCCTGGGGCTGTCCATCGCCCGGGGCATCGTCGAGGCGCATGGCGGCCGGATGGAACTGGTCCAGCCGGTCCAGGGCACCTGCTTCCGGATCCTGCTGCCCGTGGAGAACCCCGACGGCCAGGCCGCGATCGGCACGGCCGCCACCGATGACAACGAGGAGCCGGGGCTGGCTGCGGATCCAGGGCTGGCCGCAGAACCGGGGCTGGCCGCAGAACCGGGGCTGGCTGACCAAACTGCGGCGGCGCCGGCGAGGGGAGCCAGCTGACATGCTCACGCAGGCCGGGAACACCCGCGCCCTGGTGGTCGAGGACGACCCGAACATCGTTGACCTGATCCGGTCCAACCTCGCGGTGCGCGGCTTCGACACTGTCGTCTCGGTGGACGGGCTGCGCGCGCTCAATCTGCTGGAGACCGAGGAACCCGACATCGTCCTGCTCGACCTGATGCTTCCCGAAGTCGACGGGTTCGAGCTGTGCCAGCTGATCCGGGAGCGATCGTCAGTCGCCATCATCGTGGTGTCCGCGCGCGGCGGCGAGCGGGACAAGGTGACCGCGCTCAACATGGGCGCGGACGACTACCTGACCAAGCCGTTCAGCATCGAGGAACTGCTGGCCCGGATCACGGCCACGCTGCGCCGCACCCGCCCGGCGGAGACCGCGCCGCAGACCGCCCCGCCGGTGATCACCATTGGCCAGCTGGAGATCGACCTGGCCAATCAGCAGGTCCGCCGGGAAGGGGCGGCGGTGCACCTCACCCCGACGGAATTCGCGCTGCTGCGCGAGCTGGCCATCAACCGGGGGAAGCTGCTGACCCACGCGCACCTGCTGCGCCGGGTCTGGGGCCGCGGCTACGAGACCGAGACCGAGTACGTGCGGGTCTATGTCCGGCGGCTCCGCGCCAAGCTCGAAACGGATGGCAGTGAGCCGCTGATCCTCACCCAGCCGCGGGCTGGCTACCGCATCGCCGCCGAGTGATCCAGCCGGGCCATTCCGGCCCGGTGAACGCTCCCGGTCTCAAGCAGGTCTCAGCCCAGTCTCAGGACGACCACAAGTTCGACTGTGAGCGCGAACATTATCGTACACCCGAACATTGTTAATGCTTTTTTCACGATGTTGCAGAGATGTTTACGCCCCTGTTCACCCCCACCGTCTTACTGTTTTCCCAGATAGATCGGGGTGTGTGGCGATTCATGCTGAAACGCTGGGCCGCGTACCCCTGACATGTACCCGCCCACAGCGAGGTGGTTCCTTTGCATTCAGTGACCAAGAAAGTCGCGCTGACGGCCGTCGCCGGCAGCGCGGCTCTCGTCATCGCCGCCTGCGGCAGCAGCTCACCGAGTAGCTCAGCCGGCGGCAGCTCCAGTGCGGCCGTACCACAACTGTCGCTCAGCCAGATCAACAACACGTTCTCCGCCATGGCCACGCTCAAGCCCCTGGTCGCCAAGGGCAAGGGCAGCATCGCGGTGATCCTGCCGGACACCGTGTCGTCCACCCGGTACGTCGAGTTCGACGCCCCGTACCTGAAGGAGTCGTTCCAGAAGGCCGGGCTCACGTCGTCGCAGTACACCGTGCAGAACGCGCTCGGCAGCGACGCGACCCAGTTCAGCGATGCCCAGACGGCCATCACCAAGGGCGCCACGGTGCTGGTCGTGGACGCGCTCGACTCCGGGGTCGGCGCGCATATCGAGTCGTACGCCAAGGCCCACGGCGTCCCCGTCATCGACTACGACCGGCTGGTCCTCGGCGGCCAGCGCAAGTACTACGTCAGCTTCGACAATGTGAAGGTCGGCACCCTGATCGGCCAGGGCATGGTCAGCTGCGTCGCCGCCTGGGGCGTGAAGAAGCCGCAGCTCATCGTCATGAAGGGCGCGCCCACCGACAACAACGCGACGCTCTTCGCCCAGGGCTACGACGCGGTGCTCGCGCCGAAGTTCAGCTCCGGCTGGAAAGACGTCAGCAACCCGGCCGGTACCTGGGACCCGCCCACCGCACTGAGTGAGTTCCAGCAGCAGTACACCGCCCACCCGAACATCAACGCCGCGCTGATCCCGAACGACGAGAACGGCGCGCCGATCATCCACTACCTGACCAACAAGGGCATCAAGCCCAAGACCTTCCCGACCACGGGCCAGGACGCCACGCTGACCGGCCTGCAGAACATCCTGACCGGCTACCAGTGCGGCACCGTGTACAAGCCCATCTACCTGGAGGCCCAGGCGGCCGCCGCGCTGGCCCTGTACACCCGGGCCGGGGTCGCGGCGCCGGCCAGCCTGGCCAACGGCAGCACCCAGGACACGACGGCTAAGGTAGCTGTCAAGTCCGCGCTGCTGCCTCCGACCTGGGTGACCACGACCAACATGAACTCGACCGTGATCGCGGACAAGTTCGTCCCGGCCTCCCAGCTCTGCGCGGGCAAATACGCCAAACCATGCGCCGCCGCTGGCATCTCGGGTTGATTTTGTGGTCGGATAGCCGACCGGGACACCAGCAGTGACAGGTAGCTCGGCACACGGAGCCCGGCCCGCCACCGCGGGCCGGGCTCCGTCCGGTATCAGCGAAGGAACTTATATGGACGGGCCGCTACTTCAGCTACGCGGCATCGGGAAGAACTTCGGCCCGGTGCAGGCGCTCAGCGGGATCGACCTCGATATCCCGGCCGGGCAGGTCACTGCCCTCGTCGGGGACAACGGGGCCGGGAAGTCAACTCTGATCAAGACCATCTCCGGGATCTGGGAACCCTCGCACGGCCAGATCATCTGGCAGGGCCAGCAGGTGAACTTCCGCTCCCCGAGGGACGCCACTGACGCCGGAATCGCCACCGTGTACCAGGACCTGGCCCTCTGCGACAATCTGGACATCGTGGCGAACATGCTCCTCGGTCACGAGATCCGGCGGCATCTGCTGCTGGACGAGGTGACCATGGAGCAGATGGCCAAGAAGACCCTCAGCGACCTGAGGGTGGTCACGGTGCGCAACATCCGCCAGCCGGTCGGATCGCTGTCCGGCGGGCAGCGCCAGTCGGTGGCGGTGGCCAAGGCCGTGATGCAGGAAGCAAAACTCGTGATCATGGACGAGCCGACCGCCGCCCTGGGGGTAACCCAGACCGCACTGGTGCTCGACCTCATCCGGCGGCTGGCCGACCGCGGCATCGCCGTGCTCGTGGTCTCGCATAACCTGACGGACGTGTTCCAGGTCGCCAACCGGGTCGCCGTCCTCTACCTGGGGGGGCTGGCTTCGGTCGGCCCGGCGTCCGAGTACGACACGTCCTCCGTGGTCGAGCTGATGACCACGGGTGGCCTGGAGCGGAACGGCCGCCCAGGCAACGGTGCCCAAACCCCCGACAGCGGCCGGGAGGGCTGACCCATGACATCCACGAATCCTGCACCGGAGCAGGGCAAGACCACCGCGGACAGCCCAGAAGACATAGCGGTCCAGACCGGGGTCCCAGCGGAGCTGGTGGCCAACTCGGTCGGTGAGTACGTGCGGATCTGGACCAAGCAGATCCGCAGCGGGGACAGCGGCGCGCTCCCGGTCATCATCGGCCTGATCGTGATCGTGATCTTCTTCCAGATCAAGAACTCGGCCTTCCTGTCCGCGGGCAACCTGGTCAACCTCATGACCCAGGCGGCCTTCATCATCACCCTCGGCATGGCCGAGGTGTTCGTGCTACTGCTCGGCGAGATCGACCTGGCGGCCGGCTTTACCGCGGCGTGCGGGGCGGTCATCGCCCTGTGGATGGTGGCCACCGGCTGGCCCTGGTGGGTCGCAGTCATTGTCACGCTGGCCGCCACCGCGGCCTACGGGGCGCTCCAGGGCTTCATCATCACCTCGCTCCGATTGCCCTCGTTCGTGGTCACACTGGCCGGCTACCTAGGCCTGTCCGGTCTGCTCATCTACCTGATTCAGGCGACCGGGGACATCGGCAACGGCGGCGTCATCCGGCTGAACAGCAACGTCCTCAACGACATCGAGGGCGGCGCGCTCAGCGCGGCCGGCAGCTGGATCGTCACGATCGTGCTGGTGGTGGTGTTCGGGGTGATCTTGTACATGCGGGACCATCGCCGGCGCGCCAACGGGCTGGTCGCCCCGCCAGTGTCCATCACGCTGCTGAAGATCGCCGTGATCGCCGTGGCGGGCCTCGTGGTGGTGCTGGTGGGCAACACCAACCGCGGCACGCTGTTCCTGGCCGTGCGCGGGCTGCCCTGGGTCGTGCTGGTCGTGCTGGCCATCCTGGTGATCTACACGACCCTGCTCGGGCGGACCCGGTTCGGCCGTTATATCTACGCGATCGGCGGCAATATCGAGGCGGCCCGGCGGGCGGGTGTCAACACCAACCGGATCCGCGTGGCTGCGTTCGCGCTGTGCGGCCTGACCGCGGGCATTACCGGCATCATCTACTCCTCCTATCTGGGGTCGATCTCCAGCGGCGTCAACGGCGGAGCCAACGTGCTGAACGCTGTGGCGGCGGCGGTCATCGGCGGCACCAGCCTGTTCGGTGGACGCGGAAAGATGCTGGACGCGCTGCTGGGTGGCCTCGTCGTCGGCGTCATCGCCAACGGGCTGCAACTGCTGGGCCTCGGCGCGGCGGCGCAGCTGATGTTCACGGCGCTCGTGCTCCTCGCCGCGATCACCGTGGACGCACTGGCCCGCCGCGGACGAGGCACGGTCTAACCAGCCGGTCTAGCCAGCCGGTGCCCAGCGGCCACGACTGGGTGTTCCGCAGCCATAACGCCGCGGAACACCCAGCACGTGGCCGCTTCGCACATCCGGGCAGGCCAGCCAGCCCCGCACCGGTCCGGGCTGCGGCCGCTTACCGGTGCGCAGCGGTCTCGGTGGTGGCGGCCCGCCAGGTGCCGCCGCGCTCGGCGGCATCGGCGATGTTCTTCACCATGCCGCCGAAGACCACGCCGTGGAACGGGGAGATAGACCGCCAGTACGCGATGCCGGCCGCGCCCCGGGGCTGGAAGATGGCCCGCTGGTGGTACACGGTCCGGTCCTGATCGTCCCGGCTGACCGAGAGTTCCAGCCAGGCCAGACCGGGCAGCTTCATCTCGGCACGCAGCCGGAGCAGGGACCCGGGCGTGATGGCCTCGACGCGCCAGAAGTCCAGTGCGTCCCCGACCAGCAGGTGTCTCGGGTCGCGACGGCCGCGGCGCAGCCCGACCCCGCCGGCCAGCCGGTCCATCAGCCCGCGCACGGCCCAGGCCAGCGGGAAGGAGTACCAGCCGGTCTCGCCGCCGATGCCCTCGATGACCCGCCAGAGCGCCTCCGGCGAGGCCTGGACCACGGCGCTCCGGTCGTCCACGAACAGGGAACCGCCCGCCCAGGCCGGGTCGCTGGGCAGCGGATCGCTCGGCGCGCCGGGGGTGCCCGCGGAGGACCACCGGGTGGACACGTCCCCCTCGGCGGTGTGCCGCAGCGCCAGGGTGAGGGCCTCGCCGATGGGCAGCAGGCCGTCCGGCGGGTCCGGGACGTACTGCGCGATGTCGTGCTCGGCGCAGACCACCTCGTTGCGCAGCGATTCCACCAGGGGCCGGGCCAGCCCGGCTGGCACCGGGGTGACCAGGCCGACCCACAGCGACGACAGCCCGGGGGTGAGCAAGGGCACCGGGACCAGCACCCGGGACGGCAGCCCGGCCGCCTCGGTGTAGCGCCGCATCATCTCCGCGTAGGTCAGGATGTCCGGGCCGCCGATGTCGAACCGCCGGTTCACGCCGTCTGGCAGCGCCGCACAGCCCACCAGGTAGCGGAGCACGTCGCTGACGGCGATCGGCTGGATCCGCGTCTTTACCCACTTGGGGGTGACCATGACCGGCAGCCGCTCGGTGAGGTAGCGGAGCATCTCGAACGACGCCGACCCGCTGCCGATGATCACGGCGGCCTGCAGCGCGGCGGTCGGCACCCCGCTGCGCAGCAGGATGTCGCCCACCTCAGCCCGGGAGCGCAAGTGCGGGGACAGGTCGGCGGCCGGGCCGGACACGATCCCGCCCAGGTAGACGATCCGGCGCACGCCCGCGGCCGCGGCCGCCTCGGCGAACAGCCCCGCCGCCTCCCGGTCCCGCTGCTCGAAGGACGCCCCGGTACCGAGGGAGTGGATCAGGTAGTAGGCGACGTCCACGTCCTGCAGCGCCCGCCGGACCGCGGCCGCGTCCATGACGTCGGCGGCCGCGATCTCCACGTCGTCCGTCCACGGCCGGTCACCCAGCTTCCCGGGATCCCGGGCCATGCACCGGACTCGGTAGCCCGCGGCGAGAAGCTCGGGCACCAGCCGTCCGCCGATATACCCGGATGAGCCGGTGACCAGGCAACGCAGCGAAGCGGACATGTCCTCGAGTCTCGCATGGGGGGTGCTGCCTGGTATTCGGCGGGCAGTGGCCTGGCGGTTGCCTCCTCCTTCTGGTTCAGCCCGTGTACTTGAGGAAGATCTTCGTGAAGTCCAGCGGTTGCTGGCTGATCTCGGAGCAGGCGGGCAGGCCGCTGACCGAGCCGCCGCACGGCTGGTCCCGGTCCACCGACCAGAACGCCAGCCGTCCCAGGTGGTTCTGGGTGGCGAAGCTGACCAGGGTCTGCGCGTCCGCCTCGGTGAACACCTCGGCCGGGTCGTCGTTCTGGCCGATCATCGGGGTCACGCCGATGTTCGCGTAGGTCATGCTGGGCCAGAGCGTCTTGGCGTAGGCCAGCGTGGCCTGGGCCGCGTCCACCGCGTCGGTGCCCATGGCCGCGCCCCCGGTGTCGTAACTGCCGTAGTAGTCCATGGCCATCGCATTGATCACGTCGATCCGGGTCCCGGCCGCCTTGGCCGCGGCCAGGAAGGCCTGGCCGTTGGCGTCTGGCCCGCTGGGCAGGACCGGGATGGTGACCGACACGACCAGGCCGGGGTTGGCCGCCTCCAGGGCGTTGATGGCCTGGAACCGCGTCGCGTTGTTCGCGGTGTAGGCGATCTCGGCTCCCTCGATGTCGAAGTCGATGTGCGTGACGTGCAGGGTGTTGATGACCGACTGGTAGGCCGCGGTGAGCTGGCTGAGGTTCGTGCAGGAGACGGCCAGTTCGGTGCCGGCCTCACCGCCGAAGGACACGATGGGCTGGGCCCCGTCGGCCTCCGCGGTGGTGATCTCGCCCGTCACCGTGGGATCGCTGGTAACCGGCAGTGTGTCGCCCCAGATCGGGGTACAACCGCTCCCGATTACGAAGGCGGCGCTGAACGCCTTCAGCCCCGCCTGGGTGGCGGCCTCGTTCAGCATGGGCTCCTGGTTGTTGGTCATGTCCGCGTAGGGCGCGACCGCGAAACTGCCTGGGCTGCCCCCGCCCCCGCCGCCGCCGGACGACGCGGTGGTGGCCTGCACCGCGCCCGAGGCGGCGGACTCACCGGTGCTGTTGTAGGCGGTCACGGTGAAGCTGTAGGTGGTGGCGGCGGCCAGGCCGGTGACCGTGGCGGTAGTACCGGTCACCGAGGTGGCCAGCGCGGCGTTCTTGTACACGTGGTAGCCGGTGACCGTCCCGGAGGGGGCGGTCCAGGACAGCGAGACGGATGAGGCCGTGGTGCCGGTCACGGCCAGCCCGGCCGGAGCGGCGGGGGCGCTGCTGCCGCCTCCCCCGCCGCCGCTCCCGCCGGGGCCGGTGAGCGATAGGTCGTCGGCGTAGTAGGTGCCCTCGCCGTACCAGCCGTGCACGTACACGGTGACGCTGGTGGTCGAGGCGCCGGTGCTGAATGAGGTGGACAGCTGCTGCCAGCCCGTGGCAGCGGCGGTCCAGGTGTCGGTGTCCGTGGTGCCGGTGCCGGTGTCGCCGAGGAACACGTAGCTGCCCTGGACCCACCCGGTCAGCGTGTAGCTGGAGCTGGGCTGCACGCTCACGGTCTGGGTGCACTGGGCGTCGTCACTGGCGCTGGCCGCCCCGGCCAGCGCGTCGGAGCCCGAGTGCACCGGGCTGCCGGTCACGTGGTCGGTAGCCGAGCACGTCCAGCCGGATAGGGTGCCGGTCTCGAAGCCGGGGTTCGTTAACAGGTTGGCGGCGGCGGAGGCCGGGGCCACCGCCGCCGTGAGACCCAGGAGGGCCAGCCAGGCGGCCGTGAGAGCAGCGATCAGGGAGCGCAGGCGGGTACGCTTCATGCGTCCTCCAGCAGGCGGGGGTCCGGACAGGAAGAACGGATGAGCTTAACTAATAGGAAACTTTACTATTAGTTGCCGCTGACGCTAGACCTACCCCGGAGCCGTGTCAATAGGTCCGGCCGGAGAGACGCCACCCCCGGGTTCTTGGGCCCCATCCCCGGCCCCTGCTCCCCACCGCCTGCCACTGCGCCCCACCCCTGCTTCCGCGCCCCACCCCTGCCGCCGCGCCCCACCCCCTGCCGCTACACCCCGCCGCCCGCCACTGCGGTCCACCGCCTCCTGCTGCACCCCACCCCTGCCGCCGCGCCCTACCGGACCTGGCCCGGCAGACTGCCCCCGGTTCCGGAATTTTTGCGCAGGCTGTAATGTTGACCTGTCCGCAACATTCGATCCGTTATCAGCTTTCAGTGAGCGCAATATGACTCTGGCCGACACCGCCCCGGTGGCGGAACCGCGCACCTCGCTGCGCGAGCGCAAGAAGCTCGCCACCCGCCGGTCGCTACGCCGGCACGCCCTGGACCTCGTCGCCCAGCGTGGATTCATGCACGTCACGGTAGAAGACATCGCCGAGGCGGCCGACGTCTCGCCGCGGACCTTCTTCAACTACTTCCCGTCCAAGGAGGCCGCTCTGTTCGGGGCGGACCCCGAGCGGATCGCCCGGATGCGGGAGCGGGTCGTGCACCAGGCACCAGGAGAATCGGCGCTGAGCGCGCTTCGCCAGGTCATGGTGGCCGAGGCCCGGATGATCACTAATGAGCTCGGTGAGCTGGGCGGCGATCCGCTGGACATGCTGCGCCGGATGAAGGTGGTCCGGGCTGACCCGGACCTGCGGGCCGCCCAGTCCGCGCACATGGCGAACATCGAATGCGCGCTGGCTGAGGCGCTCGGGGAGCGGCTCGGCACTGATCCCGCCCGCGACCCCTACCCAGGCTTGCTGGCCTGCGTGGCCAGTGGGGTGATCCGCGCGACCACGGTCTTCTGGGCCAGCTCCGGCGGTTCGATGCCGCTGGACCAGCTCACCGACCGGGCGTTCAGGGCCCTGGCCGACGGACTGCCCGAGAACTCCTCATTGCGCCAGGTCACCGCGACCCCGGCGCCCGGAAAGGACGATGAATGACCTCCCCCACCACCAATGCCGCCGCGCCGGGGAGCGCGATGACCGGGCTCAGCCAGCGCCGGATCTTCCTGATCATCGGCGCCCTGATGCTCGGCATGCTGCTGGCCGCACTCGACCAGACCATCGTGTCGACCGCGCTGCCGACGATCGTCGGTGACCTCCAGGGCGGGTCGCACATCGCCTGGGTGATCACCGCGTACCTGCTCGCTACCACGGTGTCCACGCCGTTGTGGGGCAAGCTGGGTGACCAGTACGGCCGGAAGATCTTCTTCCAGGCCGCCATCGTGATCTTCCTGATCGGCTCCGTCCTGTCCGGCCTGAGCCAGTCCATGTTCGAGCTCATCGCGTTCCGCGCGATCCAGGGCCTGGGCAGTGGCGGGCTGATGGTCGGCGCGCAGGCCATCGTGGGCGACATCGTCTCGCCCCGCGATCGAGGCAAGTACGTGGGCCTGTTCGGGGCGGTCTTCGGCGTCTCCAGCGTGATCGGGCCGCTGCTCGGCGGGGTCTTCGTGGACAACCTGACCTGGCGCTGGATCTTCTACATCAACGTGCCCATCGGGATCATCGCCCTCGTGGTGGTGGCCAGCCAGGTTCCCGGCACGCTCAGCCGGGTGCACCACGTCATCGACTACCTCGGCACCCTGGTGCTGTCGGCCGCCGCGACCTCGCTCATCCTGCTGACCAGCCTGGGCGGCACCACCTATCCGTGGAAGTCCGCGCCCATCTACATCCTGGGCGCGGCGGGAATCGCGCTGATCGGCCTGTTCGTCGTGGTCGAGCGGCGCGCGGTGGAGCCGGTCCTGCCTCTGCACCTGTTCCGGCTGCGCACCTTCTCCACGACTAGCATCGTCGGCTTCATCGTCGGCTTCGCGATGTTCGGCGCGATCACGTACCTGCCCGCGTTCTTCCAGGTCGTCCGGGGCATCTCCCCCACCATCTCCGGGGTGTACCTGCTCCCGCTGATGGCCGGGCTGCTGCTGACGTCGATTGGCTCCGGCCAGGTCATCTCCAGGACCGGGAAGTACCGTTTCTTCCCGATCGTCGGGACGGCTCTGATGACTCTCGGCCTGTTCCTGCTGCACCTGATGGGTGTGCACACGTCCACCTTCCTGGACGCGGTCTACATGCTGGTCCTCGGCCTGGGCCTGGGCAGCGTGATGCAGGTGCTGGTGATCATCGTGCAGAACGGGGTGCCGCACAGCGAGCTGGGCGTCGCCACGTCAGGGGCCACGTTCTTCCGTTCCATCGGCGGGTCGTTCGGCACCGCGATCTTCGGCGCCATCTTCTCCAACGTCCTCGTCGGCAACCTGGCCAGCCACTTGCACGGCATCCACCTGCCAAATGGCTTCAGTGCTGCCGACGCCACCCCGGCGCTGCTGGGCAAGCTGCCGGCCGTGGTGCACGCAGGCTTCGTCGCGGGCTACGCGGAGTCGATCCAGACGGTGTTCCTCGTGGCCGTGCCGATCGCCGCGCTGGCCTTCGTGGCCACCTGGTTCATCCCCCAGGTGGAGCTGAAGCAGTGGCCGGAGCCCGGCGCGGAGGCGGGGGTCCCGGAGGGGGCCACGGCGATCCCGGAGGGAGCCATGACCGTCCCGGGCGCCACGGTGTCCGCCGAGGTCCTGGACCAGCCAGGACGGGCCCGGGCCACGGTGTCCCAGGAATCCCTGGATCCCCAGGACGCCACCACCGACACCTGACCATGCCACTCCCCCGAAGGCCTCGGCGCGCCCAGCGCGCCGGGGCCTTCGCCTATCACGGGCCCCGCCACTTCCGCCCACGCCGCCCGCCACTTCCGGCCACGCGCCGCGCCACTCCGGCCGCGGTGGCCGGCCCCTGCCGTGGCCTTCCGGGGCCTTGTATCCACCAGTCACACTGGCCTCTCCAGCCCACTTTTCACGCTCGGCGTGCGCTAAATCGGACGAAACACCCTGGAAAAGTGCACCGTCGGCGTGAAGAGTCAGCCCTAGCCATGATCAAACGCCCCGCCCGAATCGCCCACCGAGATCCGGCCGCATGGTGGTGTGGTGGACCGGCGCGGTGACTGGCATGCTGGCCGGGTGACCGATGCGCTCACGGCCCGGGACATCCGGGTCACCCTGGCCGGGGACGCGCTCGATGACCTGCGGGAGCGGCTGCTGCGTACCCGGCTGCCCGCGGCGGACAGGGACGGCTGGGCCCGCGGGGTGCCCCGGTCCTGGCTGGCCGCGCTGCTGGCGGACTGGCAAGAGTTCGACGTCGCCGCGTTCCAGGGCCGGTTGGACCGGCTGACCCACCGCGAAGTCACCGTGGATGGCCAGCGGATCCACCTGGTGCACGCGCCCGGGCAGGGCCCGGACCCGCTGCCGCTGCTGCTGACCCACGGCTGGCCCGGATCGTTCTGCGAGTACCTGGACCTGATCCCGCTGCTGGCCGACCCGGCCGCGCTCGGCGGCGATCCCGCGGACGCGTTCACCGTGGTGGTGCCGTCCCTGCCAGGGTTCGGGTTTTCCGCCGCCCCGCCGCCGGGCGGGCTCACGGCCGCCGCCGTCGCCGCGCTCTGGCACCGGCTGATGACCGGGAGCCTGGGCTATCCCCGGTTCGCCGCGCACGGCAGTGACCTGGGCGCTGGAGTCACCGCGTGGCTGGCCCGCGACTTTCCGGCGGCGGTCGCGGGCATCCACCTGGCCACGCCCGGGCTGGCCGCCCCGCCGCGCCCGGGCCGCCCCGGAGAGGAGTGGAGCCCCGCGGAGGAGAAATTCGTCGCCGAGGTCACGGCCTGGACGGCCGGGGAAGGCGGGTACGCGCACGAGCAGTCCACCAAGCCGTCCACACTCGGCGCCGCGCTGCACGATTCCCCGGCCGGCCTGGCCGCCTGGATCGGCGAGAAGGTCACCGCCTGGAGCGCGGTGCGTCCCGGCGGCCAGCCCGCGTTCGGCCGGGACCTGCTGCTCGGCACGCTGACCCTGTACTGGGTCACTGGCACCATCACCTCGTCGCTGCTGCCCTACTGGGCCTACGCGCACAACCCCGGCGCCGCGTTGCCGGCCGGTGATCCGCCGGGCGTGCCCACCGCGATCACCATCTTCGGCGGCGAGCGGGTCCCGTTCCCCAAACCACCCCGCGAGCTGGCCGAGCGGTACTTCACCGTCACGGGCTGGGCCAAGCACGACCGGGGCGGGCACTTCCCCGCGGTGGCCGAGCCCGGGCTGCTCGCGCAGACGCTGCGCGATGTGTTCCGGCCCGCGCGAAGCGCCCAATGAACCAGCGGAGCGCCAATGAACCAGCGGAGCTTCCGATGAGCCAGCGGAGCGCCCCATGAACCAGCCGCCCACCACTCAGCCGCCCACCACCCAGCCGACGGTGGTGCGCTACAGCGACCGGCCGGAACTCTGGGAGAGCCTCGGCGATCTGTCGTCCGACGTGTGGCCGGAGTACAACCTGCACGGCGACGTGCTCAACCAGTACTGGAACCAGCTCTACACCACCTTCCCGGCGTGGCAGTTCGTGCTGTTCGACACCGCCGCCGGGCAGGTGCTCGCCGAGGGGCACACGATCCCGGTGGCCTGGGACGGCACCGACGCCGGGCTCGGAGCAGGCATTGACGCGTCCATCGCCGCCGGGTTCGCCCTGCGGGCCGCGGGCGGGACACCGTCCGCGCTGTGCGCGCTGGCCGCCGAGATCCCGCCGCGTCATCAGGGCCGCGGCCTGTCCCCGATCATGTTGCGGGGCATGGCCGGGCTGGCCGCCGATGCTGGGCTGGCCCACCTGATCGCGCCGGTCCGGCCGAACCTGAAGGAGCGCTACCCGACCATCGCGATCGAGCGTTACGCGGGCTGGACCCGGGAGGACGGGACGCCGTTCGACCCGTGGATCCGGGTGCACACGCGGCTCGGCGCGCGGCTGGGCCCGGCCCTGCCCCGCTCGATGCGCATCACCGGCCGCGTGGCGGACTGGGAGTCCTGGACCCGGATGCGTTTTCCGGAGAGCGGCGACTACGTGTTCCCGAAGGGCCTCGCCACCGTGCACATCGACCGGGACCGCGACACGGGCCAGTACTGGGAGCCCAACGTCTGGCTCATCCACCGGAGCTGACCCGGACGTGGCGGCCAGCCTGCGCGCGGCCGCGGCGCGGATTTTCGCGTAACAGCGTGCTGCCCGGCTTCGGCCTGCCCAGGACGCTGCCGGACTGAGGGCGGCCCGGGGACGCCGCCCTGGCTGGGCACCCCCCGGATCGCCGCCGGCTGAGCACGGCCATGCGGGGGTCAGGACAGCGTGCCTAGGGAGGCGGGTGCGGGTCGCCTTAGCGTGACACGGCACCGTGAAACCTCCCGGGGAGATTCAACCGTGGTCACCCAGATTGTCATCGGCCTGGCCGTCCTGGCCCTGCTGATCTACCGCCAGCTCCGCACCCGTCCGGTCAACGCCTCCGGGCTGCGCATCGTCGCCATTATCGGCGTGATCGGCCTGGTCGAGACCTACCAGTTCCTGCAGCAGCATCACGCGGGCACGGTGACCTACGCCGCACTGCTGGGCAGCCTGGCGCTCGCCGCCGGGTTCGGCATCCTGCGCGCCGGCACGGTCCGGATCTGGCTGCAGGACGGCCAGCCCTGGTCCCGGGGCAGCTGGATCACCGCGGCGTTGTGGATCGTGGCGCTGGCCGTTCACCTGGGCTACGACGCCCTGGTCGCCGGGCACGGCCGGGACAACGTGGGTGCCGCCACCATCGTTCTCTACCTGGCGGTGAGCCTGGCTAGCCAGCGGGTGATCGTGCGGCTGCGGGCTCAGCGCCTGCAGTCCAGGTCCGTCCAGAATTCCGACCGTCTGGGAACGCTCGGGACATGACCGAGGCCGCCGCCGTCGCGGGTGTACTCGGTAGCGCGCATGGGGGCGGCGGCCTGCTAGGGGATGACCTGGATCTTGCGGCCGATCCCCCGCTTGAACCGGTCGAGCGCCCCGGCGTAGTCCTCCAGCGGGATCCGGTCGCTGATAAACACGTCCGGGTCGAGCACCCCGCCGGCGAACAGATCCGCGGCCCGCTCGAAGCTGTGCAGCACGGCCATGGAGCCGGTGATCGTGATTTCCTTGTTGTAGATCCGGTAGGGCTCGATCGTGACCCTGGTGTCGTAGGACGCCACGCCGAACTGCAGGAAGGTGCCGCCCGGGCTGACCCGGGGCAGCCCATCCTGGATGGCCGGCCCGGCGCCGGTCGCGTCGATGACCAGTTCCCAGCCGCGGGGCTGGTCCAGCGCGTCGGCGGAGGTCGCGGTCCGCGAGCACCCGAGGGCGACCGCGGTGGCCAGCCGGTCCGGGTTGAGGTCGACCACATCCACCGACGCGGCCCCGGTCCGCTTGGCCAGCTCCAGCATCATCAGGCCCATGGTCCCGGAACCGTAGATGAGAATGTGCGCGCCGAGCTGGGAGCGGAGCACGTCATAGCCCCGGATCGCGCAGGACAGCGGCTCGATCAGTGCGGCGTCCTTCAGCCGGACGTGGTCCGGGAGCGGGACGCAGTTGGCCACCGGGGCGACCGCGAAGTCGGCGGCGCCGCCCGGGCGGCTGACCCCGATCGCATTCCACCGCTCGCACAGGTTGTCGTGCCCGAGCCGGCAGTAGTGGCACTCGTGGCAGTAGAGCGAGGGGTCCACGGCCACCCGCTGGCCCTCGGTGACCTCCCGGACGTCCGCACCGGTGGCCACGACCACCCCAGCGAACTCGTGCCCGGGGATGATCGGCAGCGACGGCGCGAACTCCCCCTCGAGGATGTGCAGGTCGGTGCCGCAGATCCCGCAGGCGGCCACGTCCACCACGACCTCACGCGGACCGGGGGCGGGATCGTCGACGGTGACCATGGCCACCTCGTGGGACTCCGTGATGACTGCGGCCCGCATTACTTGACCGCGCCCATAGACAGTCCGCGCACGAGCTTGTCCTGCGCGGCCCACCCGGCCAGCAGGACCGGCAGGCAGGCGATCGTAGCGGCGGCCG
Source organism: Streptosporangiaceae bacterium (assembly GCA_035642895.1). Lineage (GTDB taxonomy): Bacteria > Actinomycetota > Actinomycetes > Streptosporangiales > Streptosporangiaceae > RYN-230. The sequence continues at coordinate 21,357 of DASQRM010000249.1, forward strand.
ACAGGTGGGCCAGGAACGGGCCTTCCGGCTGGACGAAGCCGACCAGGTAGATCGGCACGGTCGCGCCGTTCACCGTGGTCAGGTTGACGGCCAGGAAGAACTCGTTCCAGGCGAAGATGAAGCAGATCAGCGCGGTCGCGGCCAGCCCGGGGCTGATGATCGGGATGATCACCTTGCGCAGCTGCCGGGCCACCCCGGCGCCGTCGACCCGGGCGGCCTCGATGACCTCCGCGGGCACCTCGAGCAGGAACGACCGCAGCATCCACACCGCGATCGGCAGGTTGATCGCCGTGTACAGGATGATGAGCAGCTCGACGTGGTCCAGCAGGTGCAGGTTCCGGGCGATGAGGTACAGCGGAATGATCGCGCCCACGACCGGCAGCATCTTCGTGGAGATGAAGAAGAACAGCACGTCCCGCCACTTGCGGACCGGACGGATGGACAGCGCATACGCCGCGGGCAGAGCCAGGAGCAGCACGAGCAGGGTGGACACCACGGTGACGATCACCGAGTGCTCGAGGTAGGGCGGCAGCCCGTTCAGCCCGCCCGCCCCCTTCCAGACCGATGCGTACTGCGCGAACGTCGGCTTGAAGATGAAGTGTGGCGTGCTGGTGTTGGCGTCCGTCTCGGTCTTCAGCCCGGTCAGCGCCATCCACAGCACCGGGAAGAAGAAGATGAGGATGATGACCCAGGTCAGCACTCCGAGCAGCAGCCTGGTCAGCGGCTTGGCCTGGCGGTCCGCGAGGGTCTTCGTCTGCTGCTTCATCGCCCGCGCATCCCTTCCTCGCTGAAGATGCTCGAGATCAGCCGCAGCGCGACCGTCGCGATGAGGATGGTCGCGATGACGACGATCACCGCCATCGCCGAGGCCCGGCCAATGTCGAAGGCCTGGAAGGCGGTTTGGTAGATGTAGTACGGCAGGTTGGTCGTGTCGGTGCCGGGACCGCCCGCGGTGATGATGTAGATCCCGTCGAAGGCCTGCACGATGTAGATGGAGCCGAGCAGGACGCCCAGCTCGATGTAAGGGCGGAGCTGGGGCAGCGTGAGCGCGCGGAAGATGCGCCACGAGCCGGCCCCGTCCACCCGGGCCGCCTCGAGCTGGTCCTCACCCTGGCTCTGCAGGCCGGCCAGGGCCAGCAGCACCATGAACGGGGTCCACATCCAGGTCAGGAACGCGATGATGGTGAGCTGGGAGTGCTGGCCGATCCAGTTCGTGTTCCCCAGCCCGAACGGCCGGAGGAAGAAGTTCAGGACCCCGAACGTGGTGTCCAGGATGGTGAACTTCCAGACCAGCGCGGCCGCGGTCGGCATGACCAGGAACGGGCTGATGATCAGCGTGCGCAGGAACCCGCGCCCGAACACGTAGCGGTTCAGCAGGAGCGCGATGCCCACGCCGAAGGCCACGGACGCGATGACCGGCACTGCGGTGAGCAGCACCGTGTTGAGCACGGCGGTCCGGAAGATGTGGTCGGAGAAGATCTGATCGTAGTTCCAGAACGTGGGGAAGTCCCGGGGCGCGGTCGGGAAGTTCAGGTTGTAGCGCTGGAAGCTGTACCACAGCGTCAGGACAAACGGGAGCTGGGTCACGATGAACATGAACACCAGGGCCGGGACGAGCGGCACCCGGCGGATCCACGACTCGGGACGGCGCCGCCCGGCGCGCGCAGTGCGCACCTTCGGGACCGGCGGTGCCGAGTCAACCACATTAACCATCGACGCTCTCCTCTCCGACGGGCCACAGGTCCACTACGGCCATAGGGTTCTCTCCCGTATGGCCGGGTGCCCCGCAGCGGCGCCCCAGCCAGTCCCCGGTAGACCGGCTGGCTGGAACGCCGCCACGGCGGCTCACTGTGCGTTACCCGGTCGGGCTACTGCTTCAGGCCGGCCTGGATAACGGCCTGCTGGGCGATGGTCTGGCTCTTGGACAGGGCTGTGGCCACCGATTCCTGGCCGTCGATCGCGGCGGTGATCTCCGCCGACACCTGCTGGCCGAACGATTCGAACTGCGGGATCCCGACGTACTGGATGCCCGGGACCGGCTGGGGCGCCAGCCCCGGCTGCTTCACGTTGACCGAATCGAGTGCCTTCAGGGTCAGGGGGGCGAAGTCCTTCGCCGCGGCCAGGTACTTCGGGTTCTGGTAGGTCGAGGTGCGGGTACCCGGCGGGACGGCCGCCCAGCCGTTCTTGGACGCGTCGTAGGCGATGTACTGCTTGGAGGTCGCCCAGTCCATGAACTTCCACGCGGCGGACTTGTTCTTGGACGCGCTCTCCAGAGCCAGGGCCCAGCTCCACAGCCAGCCGGAGGCCTGGGTCTTCATGACCGGCGCGGGCGCGAACCCCATGTTCCCGGCGATGGGGCTGGGCTTGGCGTCCAGGGTGGAGGCCGCGACCGTGGCGTCGTACCACATGGCCGCCCGCTTCTGCTGCATGATGTTCAGGCACTCGTTGAAGCTGTCGTTGCCCGCGCCCTTCTCGCCGTACTTGCGGACCAGGTTGACGTAGAAGTTGGTGGCCTGCTCGAACGCGGGCGAGGTGAGGTGTGCGTTCCAGCTCGTGTCAAACCACTGGCCGCCGAAGGTGTTGACCACCGTGTCCAGGGCGGCGAGGTTCTCGCCCCAGCCCGTCTTGCCGCGCAGGCAGATGCCGGCCACTCCCTTGGACGGGTTGTTCAGCTTGGCCGCCAGTGTGGAGATCTGGGTCCAGGTTGGGTTGGCGGGCATAGTCACGTGGGCGGCCTGGAACATCTGCTTGTTGTACATCATGAACGACGACTCGCCGTAGAAGGGCACCGCATACAGCGTCCCGTTCGACGACAGCGCGTCCTTGATCGACGGGAGAAGGTCCCCCACGTCGTAACTCGCGTCGCTATTGGCATACGAGGTCAGCGGGTCGATCCACTTGTTCTTCGACCAGGCACCGATGTCGTTCGGGCCGATCATGACGACGTCGTACTGGCCACCGCCCGCCGCGACGTCCTTTTCGACGTTCGCGCGCTCGGTGTTCTCGTCATAGGTAACGAACTTGACCTTGATGTTCGGGTGGCTTTTCTCGAAGCCGGCGGGGGTGAGCTGCTCAATGGTTGTCATCAACGGGTTTGCGGTCACCGCCACCGTGATGGTGACCGGGCCAGACGAGGTCGAAGACGACCCCGAACTTCCGCACGCACTCAGTGCGAGCGAACTGGCGGACACGACGCCAATTAGCGCCATGCCGCTACGTCTGCTGAGGCGGATCGGCACTGTTCCTCCTTGAAAAGGGCCGCTAGCGGATCGTCCGATAAATGCGCGGGACCCGTCCCGGCCACTGCTGGGTGTTGCGCACCGGCGTTTGGTGCACCAGCGTTTGCTGCGCTGGCGTTCGCGGCACCGGTGTTGGGTGCACTGATGGTGGCGGCACCGGTGTTCGGTGCACCGGTGTTCGCCGCGCCGGTGTTCGGTGCGCTGGTGTTCGGTGCGCTGGTGTTCGGTGCGCTGGTGTTTGCAGCACTGCGGCCTGGGACCCGCGTGACGCCCGAGGCGCACTCACCCGCCGCATGTTCTCCTGTGTGCTCCGTAGCAAGTGCCCCTCCCTCGGCCACCATCGGTCGGCTGACGCCGCCTGGCGGCCAGTGGAAGCCGTCCTTGCGGACATCGTTGTCCGCACACTTTCTGCCCTTTGACGGACAGTGTCAAGAGTTGAGGGACACGATCTGATCTCGACGCTGCCGTCACGGCTCGCTCTCGCCCGGCGGACTCCAGCGCGGATCCGCAGCGCCTGCTCAACGATGCGATACCGTTACAATTGTGTTATTGACCTGGCAACTTTGCGAGGTATGACCTGGCGGCGCGGCGGCGGACCGGCCCGGCTCCCGGGCGCATGCCGGGCAAGCGGATGCGGCCGACGCTTGCGCGGCACGGCAGTGGCTTGCAACTCTAGGGATCTCTACGCCCACCCTCGATCCCGGGCAGTCACCGATCTGGGCTCTCTCATGGACAACGATGTCGGCAGAGTAAGGTTTGGAAGCCATGGCAACAGGTGAGGCAGCTGACGACCCCCGGATGGGTCGGCGCCGGACAGCAGGTGATGCTGGCTCCCGCGCCGCCCGCCGCGGCGCTGCCCGGCCGACGATGCGCGATGTCGCGGCCCGGGCAGGCGTGGGGATCAAGAGCGTCTCCCGGGTGGTCAATGGCGAGTACGTGCGGCCTGAGACCGAGCGCGTCATCGTCGCGGCCATCGCGGACCTGGGCTTCAGCCGGAACGACAGCGCCGCCCTCCTGCGCCAGGGCTCTACAGCCAGCGTCGGGCTCGTGCTGGAAGATATCGCCGAGCCATTCCAGTCCGTTCTCACCCGCGCGGTCGAAGCCGTCACCCTCGCTAATGGATCCATTCTCATGACCGCCTCATCCGGCGAGGATCCGGCGCGCGAGAAGCAAGTCGTCCGCGCATTCAGCGCACGCCGGGTAGACGGGCTTATAATCGTTCCTGCAGCGCACAGCCATCGTTATCTGCTGCCCGATATCAAGGCGGGCGTGGCGACCGTTTTCGTGGACCGGCCCGCCGATGGAATCGACGCCGATACGATCCTGGTGGACAATGTCGAGGGCGCTCGCGAGGGTGTCGCGCACCTGCTCCGAGCCGGGCACCGGACGATCGGATTCATCGCCGACACCCCGGAGATTTTCACCGCCGCCGAGCGGTTGCGCGGTTACCGCGAGGCCCTCGCGAATGGCGGCCTGCCATTCGACCCGGCCCTGGTGCACATGGAACCGCCGACCGAGGACGGGGTGGTCTCGGCTATCGACCGGATGCTGAAGCATGCGCCGCCAGCCACCGCGTTCTTTACCGGGAACAGCCGCATCACCATGATGTTCCTGCGGGCCATCCGGAACCGTCGGGACCGGCCCGCCCTGGTCGCCTTCGACGATTTCGAGCTAGCCGACATGCTGCGCCCGGGGATCACCGTGGTAGCCCAGGACCCGGCCAGCATGGGCCGGGTGGCCGCCGAACTGCTCTTCCGCCGGCTCGCCGGCGACACCGGCCCGACGCAGCGGATCTACCTGCGCACGTCGCTGATCCCGCGGGGCTCCGGGGAGACCCCGCCGTGATCGTAGTCGCGGGCGAAGCTCTCATCGACCTCATGGCCCGGCCCGGGGAGCCGCAGCAGTTCGAAGCCCGGCCCGGAGGCGCCCCGTGCAATGTCGCCGTCGGCCTGGCCCGCCTGGGCCGCCGCACCTGCTTCCTGGGCCGGATCGGCACTGACCCGTTCGGGCGGCTGCTCCGCCAGCATCTGGCCGGGTCCGGGGTGGACGCCTCGATGGTCGCGACGGCCACCCAGAAGACGACCCTGGCGGTCGCCGCGCTGGATGGCCAGGGCAAGGCCGAGTACAGCTTTTACGCGAACGGAACGGCCGACTGGCAATGGACCGATGCCGAGGCCCCGCGGGTGCTGCCCGCTGACGCGAGCGCCCTGTATGTGGGCGGCCTGGCCCTGCGGCTGTCGCCCGGCGCCGCGGTCCTGGAAGGACTCATGCGCCGGACCCGGCAGCAACGCCGGGCCCTCGTTTTCTTTGATCCCAACGTGCGGGCCGGATTCGGCTTCTCGGCCGCGGTCGAGCGCGCCCGGGTGGAACGCCAGCTCCGGCTGGCCCACGTGATCAAGGCCAGTGAGGACGACATCGCGCTGCTCTACCCCGGCCATGACTACCGGGAGATCGCGGCCCGCTGGCAGGGCGGCGGGGCCGGGCTGGTGGCGGTGACCCTCGGGGCCGCCGGCGTGTACGCGCTCGCCCCGGACGGTACTGAGATCTCCGTGCCTGCGGTCCCCGCCCAGGTGATGGACACGGTCGGCGCGGGTGACGCGTTCGCGGCCGCGATGCTGGACCGGCTGGTGGAGGAGATGCCTGCCGGAGCCGCTCGGGGTCTGGGTCCGGATCCGGACCCGGGTCCGGATCCAGCGGAGGCGCTGCGGGAGATTGGTGTGGGCGCCATCCGCGGCCTGCTCGAACGGGCGTCGGTGTGCGCCGCCCTGACCTGCGAGCGGGCCGGGGCGCAGTCTCCCGACGCACGCACCCTGGATGCGGCCACAGCCGATGTGCTCCGCTCGCCGCTTCCGGCCGAGCAGCGGGGCTCGCCCCTTTCCGCCGGGTAGCGGGGCTCGCCGCTTCCCGCCGGGCAGCGGGAGATCGGACTGGAGCCCGCCTGACTCTCCGCCATCACCCCGCCAGTGGCAGGAATTTGCGGGCGGATGGCGTTCCTGCCACTGGTGGCGGGACTCTCCGGCAGGCAGCGTAGCTCCGTGGTCAACGCGTCAGAGGTGACGGGAGAACGGGCGCCGGCCGGCGGCGGACGACGTCTGCCCCGGGCCGCGGACGACGCCCGGCGGGCCGGATGGCTCGCGCTCCTGGTGGTCTGGGTGCTCTGGGGCAGTACCTATTTCGCCATCCGGGTGGGCGTGGAGACGCTGCCGCCACTGCTGATGGCCGGTACCCGTTACGTCGTGGCCGGGCTGCTGATGTACCCGTTGGCGCTACGTTCCGGCGGGCCGGAAGTGCGGGCTGCCGACCGGCCGCGGGCGTCCGGATGGTGGTCCGCGGTCCTGGTCGGCACCTTGCTGCTGGCGGGCGGAAACGGCGGGGTCTCGGCCGGCGAACGCAGCGTCCCGTCCGGGCTGGCCGCCCTGCTCGTGGCCACGGTTCCGCTGTGGCTGATCCTCATAGACCGCATCCTCAACGGAGCCAGGATCGGCCTGCTCGCCATGGCCGGGCTGAGCGCGGGCGTGATCGGGGTGGGGTTCCTGGCCGGGCCGTTCGGCGGCGGAACGGGACACGCGGGTGTTGGACACGGCGCCGCCAGTGGTTCGCCCGGGACCGGCATCGTGATCATTCTCGCCGCCAGTGTCAGCTGGGCGTTGGGGACCATTACCTCCCGCCGGGTGCCGTTGCCCTCCCGGCCATTGCTGGCCACATCGATGCAGATGCTCGCCGGAGGGGTGGTGCTGCTGGCGGCCGCGGCCGCTACCGGGGAATTCAGCGGGTTCGACGTGTCGCAGGTCTCGGTCGCCTCGTGGCTGGCCCTGGCCTATCTCATCGGGCCGGGCTCGATCATCGCGTTCAGCGCCTATGTGGTGGCGGTGCGCCGCCTGCCCACGGCGACCGTGGGCACCTACGCCTACGTCAACCCGATCATCGCCGTCCTCCTCGGCACTTCCTTCCTGGGCGAGGCCCTGACCGCGTCGATGCTGGCCGGAGGGGCCCTCATCGTCGTCGCGGTGGCGCTCGTGGTGCGGTCCCAAGCGGCCGCGGCGCGCTGATTTGCCTCTTCTCCCGGTTGCCCATAAAGTAAAGGCACACCGACGCGGGGTGGAGCAGTTCGGTAGCTCGCTGGGCTCATAACCCAGAGGTCGCAGGTTCAAATCCTGCCCCCGCTACCACGTAGTCGCAGGTCAGGGGCCTGATCGCCGGAAGGCGGTCAGGTCTTCTTGATCTTTCGTCCGTGGTTCGTCCGCGAGATCGACCGCTGGAGCCTGCTACCAGACGGACTCGACCGACACAGAGCGGCATCAGGCCGGGTGCCAGGCGACGACTTCAGAGCGGAATTCTCTGACGGGCCCGTCGGCTGCCACTAGCGTCGTCGATCATCCGAGGGCCCGGAGGATCGCCAGGTTCGCCGTGGTGATGCCGTCGACGCCCAGCCGGACCAACTGGCTGAGTCGCTGGCCGTCGTTGACCGTCCACGCCAGGATCAGCAACTTGTGTTGATGCACCCAGCCGACCAGGTTCGCATCCACCAGGCCCTGGAACACCGATACACCGCCGATGGCCTTTTGAAGCGCGGGGTCCGACTTCAGCTGGTGGACCGCATCGGGCGAGGCCACGCTGAACAACAATGTGACATCGTGCAGGTGGCTGTGCAGGTAGAGCAGGGCGTCCTGGTCGCGGCTGGAGATCATCACGCGGCGGGATCCGGCGCGTTGGGCTAGGAAGGCGACCAGATCATCCAGGAAGCCGCGGTCTGCCTGCATCAGGTCGAGCTTGACGATGCCGGCCCCCGCTGCGTGATCCCAGGCCTGCATCAGCGTCGGACCCCGGAATAGCTGCCGCGCCAGCCAGGGCGGCCAATGGTCGCGGCCTGCCACGAGCTGGCCGCGCGCGGAAATCACGTCTATCTCGATGACGTCGGCTCCGTAGTGCAGCGCCGCTGCCAGCGTCCCCAGGTTATTGCCGGCATTGTGCGCGACGCCGAGAACACGCGGGTAGTCCTGGGTGAGAGCGGGATCTAG
>DASQRM010000250.1:0-22955 GCA_035642895.1 Streptosporangiaceae bacterium
GCGGGCGCACCAGGTCGGCGGGACGGTGGCCACCGAATCCGCGGCCGGCGAGGTCCGGCTGATCTGGCGGGCGCCACTCAGGTCGCTTCCCAGCGACGTCCCATCCAGATAGCCAGGATCCAGAACCCGGCGAAGATGACGCCGAGCACGTACATGACCGGGACCATGACCCCGGCGGCGATCACCAGGAGCTGGAGCACGCTGCCCGCCACCAGGGCCCAGGGCATGCGCGGACGGCCGACCACCCCCGCCAGCAGTACCGCGGCCACCGCCAGCGCGCCGCCCGCATACCCGGCGGCGTGCGAGGCGTGCCCGATGGTGATGGCCACCGGGATGGCCAGGCCGATAATGATGGCCTCCATCACCAGCACGGTGGCACAGAGTCGTCTCATCTGGGCCCCCTCATTCCTGCCCCGCCGCCCCCTCGCGATCCTGATGCTCGCGGTCCTCGCGGTCCTCGCGCTCCTCGCGGTCCTGGTCCTCGCTGTCCCAGTCCTCGCGCTCCTCGCGGTCGCGCTCCTCGCGGTCCAGGCGATCCTGTTCCGCCCGGTGCGCGTCCGCGCGGTCCACCTCGACGCGGTCCGGGGCGAGCAGCAGCCGGGCGTCCCCGGCGGTGACGACCGACCCGGTGACCAGCACTCCGGTCAGGGCCAGCCCTTCCTCGCCGGACGCGTCATCGGCCAGCCCGACCGCCATCTCCAGCGCGTCGTCGAGCCGCCGGGCCACATGCACCCGCTCCACCCCGAACACCGACGCGGCCAGCTCGGCCAGCTTGTCCGGGTCCATGGACCGATCAGATGAGTTCCGGGTCACCACGAGCTCAGAGATCACCGGTTCCATCTGGTCGAGGATCCCGGCCACGTCCTTGTCCTCGCTCACCGCCAGCACCCCGATGACCGACGCGAACGTGAACGCCTCGGTGAGCGCCTCCATCGCAGCTTCCATGCCCGCCGGATTATGCGCCGCGTCCAGAATCACCACCGGGCTGCGCCGCACCACCTCGAGCCGCCCCGGCGACGTAACCTGTGCAAACCCCTCCCGCACCAAGTCCTGCCCGAGGGCCCCGACGGGCCCATCCGGATCATCGTCGGCCGGGGACCGGGCCGGCGGAACGGCGGGCGTACCGTCATCAAGCTCAGCCAGCTCGAAATCCGCGGGGGCAGAGGATTCGGAACCATCGTCCAACGAGGGCCAGCCCGCCGTTTCGTCGGCCCGGTCCTCCTCCTGCTCAGAAGACTGCCCCACCAACGGCGTACCGGCAGCAAACGCTTCGACCGCGGCCAGAGCCACGGCAGCATTGCTCGCCTGGTAAGCGCCGAACAGCGGCAGCACGATGTCGGTGTAGTCGCCGCGCAGCCCGCGCAGGTCCAGCCGCTGCCCGCCGACCGCGAGGTCCCGGTTGAGCACCCCGAACTCCAGCCCCTCGCGGACCACCGAGGCGCCGACCGCGACGACCCGGCGCAGCAGGGCCTCCGCCGCGGGCAGCGGCTGCTGGGCCAGCACGGCCACTGCGCCCGGCTTGATGATGCCGGCCTTGTCCGTGGCGATCTCCTCCACGGTGCTGCCCAGGTACGCGGTGTGGTCGAGGGAGATCGGGGTGACCACGGCCACGGCGCCGTCCGCGATGTTCGTGGCGTCCCAGGTGCCGCCCAGCCCGACCTCGATCACCGCGACATCCACCGGGACGTCGGCGAACACGGCGAAGGCCATGCCGGTCAGCACCTCGAAGAAGGACAGCTGGGTGCCCTGCCGCCCGTCGACCAGGGCCAGGTAGGGCGCCAGTTCGTCGTAGGCGGCCACGAAGGCCTCGGCCGAGACCGGCTGGCCGTCCACTGCGATGCGTTCGCGGATGGAGGACAGGTGCGGGCTGGTGAACAGGCCGGTGCGCAGGCCCCGCGCGCGCAACAGACTCTCGATCATCCGGGCGGTGGACGTCTTGCCGTTCGTGCCGGTGACGTGGATGACCGGATAGGAACGCTGCGGGTCGCCGAGCACCGAGACGAGCGCGGCAATCCGGTCCAGGGTCGGTTCGATGGTGTGCTCAGGGCGCCGGGCGAGGATCTCGGCCTCGGCCTCGCGCAGCTCGCTGGTGATGCTCAAGCGTCCTCCCGCGGCTGCCCGTCCGCCCCCGGCAGGGCGGCGAGGCGGCCGGTGATCCGCTCGATGTCGGCGCGGGCCGCGTCGAGCCGCTCCCGGGTCGTGGCCACCACGTCGGCCGGGGCCTTGGCCAGAAACGACTCGTTGGCCAGCTTCCGCCCGGCCTGGTCCGCCTCTTTGCGGGCGGCGGCGAGGTCCTTATCCATCCGGCGGCGCTCGGCGGCCACGTCGATCCCGGCGGCGGTGTCCAGTTCCACGGTGATGCCCTCGGCCAGCACGGACGCGGTCGCGGTGAAGGGCTCGCCGGGCGCGGTCAGCCGCAGCAGCGACCGGATGCTGGTCTCGTGCGGCGCGAGGCGGCTGCCCTCGATCCCGGCGAGCACCGCGGGCACCTGCTGCCCGGGCCGCAGGCCCTGATCGGACCGGAACCTGCGGACCTCGGTGACCAGCCGCATCAGCGAGCCGATCTCCGCTTCCGCGGCTGGGTCCCGGAAGGGTGCCGCGTCATCAGTCACGCCTGCCGGCGAAGCCGGCTCAGCCAGCGCCGCCGGGCGCTGGCCGGGCCACGGCGCGATCATGATGGTGTCCCCGCCGGTCAGCGCGGTCCACAGCTCCTCGGTGACGAACGGCATGACCGGGTGGAGCAGCTTCAGCAGCCGGTCCAGGACGTAGCCGAGCACCTCGCGAGTGACGGCCGCGGCGACATCATCGGCACCGGACAGGGCCGGCTTGGCCAGCTCCAGGTACCAGTCGCACACCTCATCCCAGGCGAAGTGGTACAGCAGCTCACACACCTTGCCGAACTCGTACCGCTCGAAGAGCGCGTCCACCTCGCCGGTGACGGTGGCCAGCCGGGACAGGATCCATCGGGCCGCGGTCGGCATGTGCTGCGAGTCGGGCCGGGCCGCCGGCACGGTCGCGCCGTTCAGCAGCGCGAAACGGGTCGCGTTCCACAGCTTGTTGCAGAAGTTCCTGGACCCGGTGACCCATTCCTCGCTGACCGCCACGTCACTGCCCGGGCTGGCCCCGCGGGCCAGCGTGAACCGGGTGGCGTCGGCCCCGAACCGGCCGATCCAGTCCAGCGGGTCCACCGTGTTGCCCAGCGACTTGGACATCTTCTTGCCGTGGGCGTCACGGACCAGGCCGTGCAGGGCGATGTCCCGGAACGGCACCGCCTGGGCTGGCTCGCGGTCTGACATCGCGTAGAGGCCGAACATCATCATCCGGGCCACCCAGAAGAACAGGATGTCGTACGCCGTGACCAGCACGCTGGTGGGATAAAAGGCGGCCAGGTCCGCGGTGTCGTCGGGCCAGCCCAGCGTGGAGCAGGGCCAGAGCGCGGACGAGAACCAGGTGTCCAGCACGTCCGGGTCCTGCCGCCAGCCTTCGCCCGGGGGCGGATCCTCTCCGGGGCCGACGCAGACGACCTCACCGGACGGCCCGTACCAGACCGGGATACGGTGCCCCCACCACAGCTGGCGGCTGATGCACCAGTCGTGCATGTCATCGACCCAGTCGAAGTAGCGGGGCGCCAGTTCCGCCGGGTGGATGCCGACCCGGCCGTCGCGGACCGCGTCACCGGCCGCCTTGGCCAGCGGGCCCACCTTGACGAACCACTGCAGGGACAGCCTCGGCTCGACGACCGTGCTGCAGCGGCTGCAGTGGCCCACCGCATGCACGTAGGGCCGGACCTCGGCCACGATCCGGCCGTCCTCGCGGAGCGCCCTGACCACCGCGGGCCGGGCCTCGAACCGGTCCATGCCCTCGAAAGGCCCATGAGCGGTGACCCGGCCGTGCTCATCCAGGACCGTGATGCTGGGCAGCCCGTGACGGCGGCCGATCTCGAAGTCGTCCGGGTCGTGCGCCGGGGTCACCTTGACCGCACCGGTGCCGAACTCCGGGTCCACGTGCGGGTCCGCGATCACCGGGATCCGCCGGTTGGACAGCGGCAGCTGCACGTCCCGGCCGACCAGGTGGGCGTACCGGGCATCGTCGGGATGCACCGCCACCGCGGTGTCACCCAGCATCGTCTCGGCCCGGGTGGTCGCGACCACGACGGAGTCGTCACCGTCCCCGTACCGGATCGAGACCAGTTCGCCGTCCTCGTCGCTGTGGTCCACCTCGATGTCAGACAGCGCGGTGAGGCAGCGAGGGCACCAGTTGATGATCCGCTCGGCCCGGTAGATGAGCCCGTCGTCGAACAGGCGCTTGAAGATGGTCTGCACCGCGCGGGACAGGCCCTCGTCCATGGTGAACCGCTCGCGGGACCAGTCCACGCTGTCGCCGAGACGGCGCATCTGGCCCAGGATCTTCCCGCCGGACTCGGCTTTCCACTGCCAGACCCGCTCCACGAACGCCTCGCGGCCGAGATCGTGGCGGCTCAGGCCTTCCTTGGCCAGTTCCCGCTCCACCACGTTCTGGGTGGCGATGCCCGCATGGTCCATACCGGGCACCCACAGCGTGGTGTAGCCCTGCATCCGGCGCCGCCGGACCAGGGCGTCGATCAGCGTGTGGTTGAGCGCATGGCCGATGTGCAGCGAGCCGGTCACGTTCGGCGGGGGGATGACCACGCAGAACGCGGGGTGCTCCGGGCTGACGTCCTCGGGGTCCGCGTGCATCAGCCCGCGGGCGTCCCACGACTGATACAGGCGGTCCTCTACCTCGCCCGGCGTGTACTGCGGCGGGAGCTGGGTTCGCTGCTGGCTAAGATCTGCACTCACGACAGCCGAGTCTAGTGCCGCGGGCGAAGCCGCCCGCGCAGAGCCCGGGCCCCGCACACCGTCCGCGACGGCGCCCGGCTGCTCCCGGTTAGGCCGACTTTTCCCGGGGGGTGCGGCGGGCGACGTCGCGGGGCACCAGGGTGGGGTTCACGTGCTCCAGCACCACCGGCCCGGTGATCACCACGCGCTCGACGTCCTTGCGGCTCGGCACCTCATACATCACCGACATCAGCACTTCTTCGAGGATGGCGCGCAGGCCGCGGGCCCCGGTGCCGCGCAGGATCGCCTGGTCGGCCACGGCTTCCAGCGCGTCCTCGGTGAACTCCAGGTCCACGTTGTCCAGCTCGAACAGCCGCCGGTACTGCTTGACCAGCGCGTTCCGGGGCTCGGTGAGGATCTGGATCAGCGCGTCCCGGTCCAGGTTGTGCACGCTGGTGATGACCGGCAGCCGTCCGACGAACTCCGGGATCATCCCGAACTTGAGCAGGTCCTCCGGCATGACGTCGGCGAAGGCGTCGCCCGAGGCCCGGTCGTTCTTGACCCGGAGCACCGCACCGAAGCCCATCCCGCTCTTGCCGACCCGCGACTCGATGATCTTCTCCAGCCCGGAGAAGGAACCACCGCAGATGAACAGGACGTTGGTCGTGTCGATCTGGATGAACTCCTGGTGCGGGTGCTTGCGGCCGCCCTGCGGGGGCACCGAGGCGGTGGTGCCCTCGAGGATCTTCAGCAGCGCCTGCTGCACACCCTCACCCGAGACGTCCCTGGTGATGGAGGGGTTCTCGCTCTTGCGGGCGATCTTGTCGATCTCGTCGATGTAGATGATCCCGGTCTCGGCCTTCTTCACGTCGTACTCGGCCGCCTGGATCAGCTTGAGCAGGATGTTCTCGACATCCTCGCCCACGTAACCCGCCTCGGTGAGCGCGGTGGCGTCGGCGATCGCGAACGGGACGTTGAGCAGCCGGGCCAGCGTCTGGGCCAGCAGGGTCTTGCCCGAGCCGGTGGGGCCGAGCAGCAGGATGTTCGACTTGGCCAGCTCGACGCCGTCCTCGCCGGGCCGGGTGTCCCCGCCCGACTGAACCCGCTTGTAGTGGTTGTAGACCGCCACGGAGAGGGCCTTCTTGGCCTTCTCCTGCCCGATCACGTACGCGTCGAGGAACTCGTAGATCTCGCGCGGCTTGGGCAGGCTGTCCCATTTGAGCTCGGACGGCTCCGCGAGTTCCTCTTCGATGATCTCGTTGCAGAGGTCAATGCACTCGTCGCAGATGTATACGCCGGGCCCCGCGATGAGCTTCTTGACTTGCTTTTGACTCTTCCCACAGAAAGAGCACTTCAGCAGGTCACCACCATCGCCGATGCGAGCCACCCAGCTACTCCTTTACCTGGGGCCGTCAGCCCCAGCCTCGGGCTGACGGCAGCGTTCCGCCGTGCCACCACGCTCTCAGTGCCCCGGGCCGCTACGTGCCCGCAAGCCCAACCTTCCACTCCTGACGGTACCGCCTCCGGGCCCCCTGCCGCGATAGCTGGAACCCGGCGTCGTCCCGCCGGGAGGACGAATCCTCCTGGTTAGGACGACCCTACCTCGGTCTTGCGCTTCAGGCTGGACAGAACTTCATCCACCAGACCGTATTCCTTGGCCTCCTCGGCGGTGAAGAACTTATCCCGCTCGATGTCCTCGCGCACCTGCTCCGGGGTCCGGCCGGTGTGCGTGGCCACGATCTTCTCCATGGCGGACCGCATCCGCAGGATCTCCTGGGCCTGGATCTCCAGGTCACTGGACTGCCCGTAGCCGCCCTCGGTGGCCGGCTGGTGCAGCAGGATCCGGGCGTTCGGCAGGGCCAGCCGCTTGCCGGCCGTACCCGCGGCGAGCAGCACCGCCGCTCCCGAGGCCGCCTGGCCGATGCAGACCGTCTGCAGCTCGGGCTGGACGAACTGCATGGTGTCGTAGATGGCCATCATCGAGGTCACCGACCCGCCGGGCGAGTTGATGTACATCGTGATGTCGCGGTCCGGGTCGAGCGACTCCAGCGCGATCAGCTGCGCGATGACATCGTTGGCCGAGGCGTCGTCGATCTGCACGCCGAGGAAGATGATCCGCTCCTCGAAGAGCTTGTTGTACGGGTTCATCTCCTTGACGCCGTACGACGTGCGCTCCACGAATGAGGGCAGGACGTAGCGGGATTCCGCCGATCCCGGCACCAGGTGCCGCGGCCCGGCCAGCCCGCGGCTGGATGTACTCACTTGCGGCTCCTCCGCTCCATGTCCGGTGGGTCCGGTGTGGCGATTCATGAGACCGGCCCGACAGTCGGGACTTCGAGGGCGCTGCGGATCACGTGGTCCACGAAGCCGTACTCCTTGGCCTGCTCCGCGGTGAACCAGCGGTCCCGGTCGGCGTCCTTCTCGATCTGCTCGACGGTCTGCCCGGTGTGGAAGGCGGTGCGCTCGGCCAGGGTGCGCTTGATGTACAGCATCTGCTCGGCCTGGATCCTGATGTCTGATGCGGTTCCGCCGATTCCGCCGGACGGCTGGTGCATCAGGACGCTGGCGTGCGGCAGTGCGTAGCGCTTGCCGGGGGTCCCCGCGGACAGCAGGAACTGGCCCATGGATGCGGCCATGCCCATCGCGTAGGTGGCGATGTCGTTCGGCACGTACTGCATCACGTCGTAGATGGCCAGGCCCGCGTAGACCGAACCGCCCGGCGAGTTGATGTAGATGCTGATGTCGCGCTTGTCGTCCTCGGACGCGAGCAGCACCATCTCCGCGCACATCCGGTTGGCGATGTCCTCGTCAACCTGCTGGCCAAGGAAGATGATCCGGTGCCGGAGCAGCCGGTTGAATATCTGTTCGGTAATCAGCGGCGGGGCCGCTTCCGCGGTGCGCGCCAGGATCCCGGCCGGATCCTCGAAGGCCGGAGGAGTCGTCACTCTGTTCTCCATCCATTTCCGCTCACGTATTTGCGTCATTGACATGGACGATAACTCCCGGCCAAGGCGAGATCGTCCGCGCCCGGGGTCTGTTCGCTGTCGGCGCAGGCCTTCGCCCGGGTCACCGGCCCAGCCGCGACCTGCGCCGGGCCCCGGTCAGCCCACTGCCGCCCGGCTGCGCCCCCCGGCCGCGTCACGCGGTGCTGCCACCCGGTTCGTCACTGGCTGAGCCTTCCTCAGCCTCACCGGCGCTGGCCTCCGCGGCCTTGGCCTCCGCGGCCTTGGCCTTCGCGGCCCTGGGCTTCCGGGTCCTGGCCTTGGGGGCACTGGCCTCGGGGGCAGCCGCCTCCGCAGCACCGGCCTCCGCCGCACTGGCCTCCGGCGCAGTGGCGTCGGCCGGGCTGTCCTGCGCCCCGTCGGAGCCGGCCGGGCCGGCCCCGGCATCGCCCGCCTCGCTGGTTTCGGCGCTCTCGTCTTGCTGGAGGGCCGCGCTGACGTCCACCGGCTGGCCAGCCTCGTCGGTCACGGTCGCACGCTCGGTGATGAGGGTGAGCGCCTTGCCCCGGAGCACCTCGGTGATCACGGACCCGATCTGGCCCCGGTCCGCCAGCTCCTGGGCCAGCCGGTCGGGCTGCACGCCCATCCGGTAGGCCTGCTCGATGACGAACGAGTTCAGCTCGTCCTGCTCGATGCCCAGCTCTTCCTGCCGGGCCAGCTGGTCCAGCACGAACCCGGCCTTCACCGAGCGCCGCGCGCTGTCCTCCATGTCCGTCTCGACCTGCTCGGCGGTCTGGCCCGACGACTCCAGGTAGGCGTCCATGGTGGTGCCCGCCCGCTCCAGCTGCTCGTCGAGCGACTCGCGCCGCATCTCGGTCTCGCTGGTGACCATGCTGTCCGGCAGCGGAATGTCGATCTTGGCCAGCACCGAGTCCAGCGCACGCTCCCGCGCCTCGCCGACCTGCTGCATCCGCTTCATGGCCTCCAGCTGGCTCCGGGTCCCGGCGCGGAACTCGCCGAGCGTGTCGTACTCGCTGGCGGACTGGGCGAACTCATCGTCCAGCTCAGGCAGTTCCTTGACCTTGACGCTGTGCACGGTCACGGTCACGTCGGCCTGCTCGCCGCCGTGCTCCCCGCCAACCAGCTCGGCGTTGAAGGTCTTGGTCTCGCCAGCCGACATCCCGGTCAGCGCCTCATCCAGGCCCTCCAGCAGCGAGCCGCTGCCTACCTGGTAGGAGTAGCCGCTCACCTGGGCGTCGTCGACCGGCTCCCCGTTCACCGAGGCGGACAGGTCGATCGAGGTGAAATCGCCGTCCTCGACCGGCCGGCCCACGCCCTTGAGTGAGGCGAACCGCTCCCGGAGGCCGCCGATGTACTCCTCGACCTCATCGGGAGTGACCACCGCGGTATCCACGGTCACCGGCAGCCCGGTGAGGTCGGGGATCTCGAACTTGGGCCGGACGTCCACCTCGGCGGTGAAGGCCAGTTCCTTGCCGTCGTCCAGCTTGGTGATCTCAAGGTCCGGCTGGCCGAGCGCGAACACGTCGTTCTCCTGCAGGGCCTGGCCGTACAGCTGCGGCACGGCCTCATTGACCGCCTGCTCCAGGACCACGCCGCGGCCGAACCGCTGGTCGATGATGCGCGGCGGTACCCGGCCCGGCCGGAAGCCGGGCACCCGCACCTGCCGGCCCACCTCGCGGTATGCCTTGTCGAGGCTGCCCTTCAGCTCCTCGAACGGAACCTCGATGGTCAGCTTCACCCTCGTTGGGCCAAGCTCCTCGACGTCGGTCTTCACGTCGCCGTCACTCCCTGATCCATGCGCTCGGTGTGTGCTGCGCTGCTGCGCTGCGTCCCTAGTCTGGGCGTCCCCTGCCTGGCCGCTTCCGCCGCGCCTCGTACGCGGTTACGCGCGACCCAGCGCAGCCGCTGACGGCTACGCGCGCCAGTCTAGTGGCCCGCGGGAGGGCTCCTAGGCGCGAACGACCTGCCCGTGCCCGCCACGGCGCCTTTTCCCCCCGCTTCACCCGTGGCGGGTGGTGCCCGCCCGGCCGCGGCTGTCCACGCTTAATCACACTGGCGCGAGTTCCGCGATCACACTCGCGCGAGTTCCGCGAACCTTTGGAGGCGGTCATGACAGCTCAGGACGCCGGGCAGGCCGGACGCGCCGGCCGGCACCGCGAGCCGGGCGTGGACGTCGGCGATCCGGCCTACGGCACCGACGCAGCCGGCGCTAGCTCGTCCGGGCCGGGTCCTTACGAGCGGGAGACCGCCGTGGCCTGGGCGTCGGGCTGGCAGGTGGTCTTGCTCGTCGCGGTGCTGACGCTCGCGGTCGGGGTGATCCTGCTCGTCTGGCCACACGCGACGCTGATCGTCGTGGCCGCGCTGATCGGCGTGGCACTGCTGGTCACCGGCCTGTTCCGGCTGATCAGCGGGTTCACCGCGCACAACATCAGCGGCGGCACCCGGGCCGCTTACGTCATCATCGGCTTGCTGGCCACGCTGGCCGGGCTCTGGTGCCTGCGGCACCTCGACGTCACCGTGGTCCTGGTCGCGTTCATCGTCGGCGTGTTCTGGACCCTGCACGGGATCGTGGAGCTGATCTCGGCGGCCACGTCGGGGCCCGGCACCGGGCGCGGGCTGCGCGCCTTCATCGGCGTGCTGAGCCTGGCCGCCGGCCTGGTCGTGATGTTCTGGCCCTCGATCTCGCTGAACATCCTGCTCTGGGTGATGGGAATCTGGCTGCTGGCCTACGGGCTGATGCTGGCCGTGCTGGCCTTCCAGATCCGTCACATCGCCAAGACCGCGGTGGCGTAACCCGGGGAAGCCCCGCCGGGCCGCCCGGCGGGGCTACAGCAGGCCCAGGCGGCGGCCGCGGGCGATGGCCTCGCGCCGGGAGCTGACGCCCAGCTTCCGGTAGGCCGAGCGCAGGTGCGTCTTGACCGTGTTGATGGACAGGAACAGTGCCTGGGAGATCTCCTCGTTGGTCATGTGCGACGGGAGAAAGCGCAGTACGGCCCGCTCACTGTCGGTGAGCGGCACGCTGACCGCGTCGGCCGGCCCGGACGGCCGGGGGGCCTGGGCGTCGAAACGTTCCAGGATGCGCCCGGCGAAGCCGGCGTGGCGGCTGGTCGGCGCGATCAGCACGGTCATCGCCGAGCGGACCGCGGCCCCCGCGTCCAGGAAGGCCCGGTAGGCCCCTTCCGGCTCGGCCAGCGTCAGGGCCTGCTCCAGCAGCCCGGCGGCCTCGTCGGCCAGCCCCAGGCGGCGCTGCGCGGCGGCCGCGATGAGCAGCCCGGAGATCTGCTCCTGCAGCGTCACCCCGTCGGCCGCCCCGTCCGCCGCCTGGCCCAGGCACGGTTCGACGGCCTCCAGCGCACTCTTGAAGTCACCTTCGGCGATCAGCAGGCCGCCGCGGAGCAGCCGGCCGTCGGCCCGGTCGAAGTGCTCGCCTTCCTCGACGAGCAGCAGGACCGCACGGGCCCGGCCGGTGTTGCCGACCCGCAGTGCCGCCTCGCCTTCGGTGATGGTCAGCACGTCGGCCAGCGCCGGGTGGGCGGGTCCCCAGGTCTCGCGGAGCCGCGACAGCAGCGCGGTGGCCCCGGTGGCGTCACCGTCGGCTAGCAGGACCCGCGCCCGGATCAGGGCCGCGACCGCGCTCACCGACGGCTCCCCCGGGAACTGCCCGGTCAGCTGGGGATCGATGCCCTCCAGCAGCCGCTGCGCCGAGGACAGGTCGTCGCGGCGCAGGCTGAGCAGCGCCTGGGCCAGCGCCGCGAGCTCGGCGGCCTGGCTGAGTTCCGGCCGGTCGGCTCCGGGCGGGACCGACTCCAGCGGCCCGCGCCTGGTCAGCACGTCAGCCGCGGACCGGCGGGCCGCGGTGAGGTCGCCGTACCAGGCCTCGGCCAGCGCCCGCCAGGCCCGGGCCCGGGCCTGCAGTCCGGTCAGGTTGCCCGCGGCCAGCTGGCGGTCGGCCAGCCGCAGCGCGTGGCGGGCGGGCTGGATCTCCCAGCGGCGCAGCCGGGCCACCCCCAGGGCGAACCACAGCAGGCCCACGGCCCGGTGCTCGGGCTGGGTACTGGCGGCCGTCTGGGCCCGCTCGGCCAGCGAGCGGCCGGTGGCCAGCAGCGCGGGGTCCGGATCGGTCCGGCCGCCGGCCAGCATGACCCGCAGCGCGGCCAGCGTCGGCTCCATGATCCGCTGCATCGCCGGGACCGCGCGGCTCAGCGCCCGCTCCCCGCTGTCCAGGTAGGCGGCCGCCCCGTCGCTGTCACCGTCCCACAGCCGGGCGGCCGCCCACGCCGCGGCGACGGCGGGGTCGTCGGACGAGCGGTCCGCCGGGAACAGGGACAGCACGCTTTCCAGGTCCGCGGTCGAGCCCGGGCTGGCCACCCCGGCCCCCGCCTCGGCCAGGGTCTGCGCCGCGTAGTCCCAGTCCTGCGCCTCGGCCGCGCAGCGCACCGCGGCGATCGGGTGATCATGGGCCGCGTACCAGCGCGCCGCCCGGCGCAGCAGCACCGGTATCTCGTGCGGGATCTCCCGGTGCAGCTCGGCGGTGAGGACCTGGCGCAGCAGCGGGTGGTAGGCGTACTCGCCGCGCTCGCGATCGACCACGTCCACGAAGCTGTTCTCCCGGCTGAGCCGGTCCAGTGTCCGCGCGCTGCCGGACTGCCCGGTCAGCGCGTCGGCCAGATCGCCGGACACCTGACCGGCGATGCAGGTCCGGAGCAGGAACATGCGGGTGGCCGGGGCCTGCTTGACGAGGACCTCGTCCCACAGGTAGTCGGTCACGATCGGCTCGTCACCAGCCAGGTCGGTGATGGTTGCGCCCGGCTCCGGGTCGGACCGGGCGGCCATGGCGGCCAGCCGCAGGCCCGCCATCCAGCCCTGGGTGCGCCGCAGCAGCGCGTCCCGGGCCGATGGGGCGACGTCCAGGCCCAGCATGGAGAAGTAGGCGTCCGCCTCCTCGCTGGTGCAGGCGAGGTCGTGGCCGCCGATGTCGGCCAGTTCGCCGGCCACCCGCAGCCGGGCCAGCTGCAGGGCGGGCGGCTGCCGCGCCGACAGCACCAGCCGCAAGGAGGCCGGCGCGTGCCGGATCAGCAGGTCGATGCCACCGAGCACGGATGCGTCGGTCAGCTCGTGGATGTCATCCAGCACCAGGATGACCGGTTCGGTAAAGGTCTGCGCCGTTTCGACCAGCCGCAACGGAAAACCGTCCGGCGAGACGTCTTCCAGCGACCGGAGGGATTCGGCCGGAATGGACCGCAGCCGGGCCAGCCCGGCACAGACGTGGGCCCAGAACCAGGACTGCTGGTCCTCGGCGTCCAGGGTGAGCCAGACCACCCGGCGGGCCTGCGCGGGCGCCGCGGCCCAGGTGCTGCAGGCCACGGTCTTCCCGGCCCCGGCCGGCCCGGAGATCAGCGTCACCCGGTTCCGGGCGGCCTGATCGAGCAGGCCGGTGATCCGGCGCCGGCGCAGGACCGGGAAATGCGACTGCGGGACCTGGAGCTTGCCCTCCAGGAACCGCGTCGGAGACTGGCCCGGCGGTCTCATTGCCACCTGGGCGTGGTCGGGCGCCGGCCCGTTCTGCTCCCGGGCCGATGGCTCCCGGACGGCCTGCTCCCGGACGGCTGTGTCCCTGACGGCCCGGTCTCGAACGTTCTGCTCCCGCACGCTGTGCTCCCGAACGTGGGGCGCCGCCGTGTCGGCCCGCACCGCTGTGTGCGACTCCGCCCCGTTCATGGTGCTTGTCATGGACTTCCCCCCCGAGACCCCCATACCCGCGGCACCCTCGCCGGCCATTCTCATCCCTTGGGGTGAATGCGCAGGTCAGACGCCTTTGCGGGTCATACCCGGGGCCGGCTGGTATCAACCACACCGCCTTCCGGCTCCCTTTAACCCATAATTGAGGGCTAGCCGCAATCGCGGCCTCACCCGTGGCGGGTGAGGCCGCGCACTGACCCAGGGTGAGCCGGTGGCGCCATGCCGGGTGAGGCAGCGGCGCCACGCCAGGTCAAGGACAGGGCCGGGCGGGGCGTCTCAGCGGAAGCCGGTGGCCGGGACCCGGCGGACCCGCGACAGCACCGGCTGGATCTCCCCCACCCCATGATCCAGCTGGTAGTCGAGGTTGATTGCCGCGTTGATCAGCGACAGGTGGCTGAACGCCTGCGGGAAGTTGCCGAGCTGCTCACCGGTGAGCCCGATCTCCTCGGAGTACAGGCCGAGATGGTTGGCGTACGTGTGCATCTTCTGGAAGGTCAGCGCCGCTTCCTCCATCCGCCCCGACCGGGCCAGCGCATCCACGTACCAGAACGTGCACAGCGAGAACGTGCCCTCCTGCCCGCGCAGGCCATCGGGCGAGGCGCTGGGGTCATAGCGGTACACGAGGCTATCCGAGACCAGCTTCTTGTCCATGGCCTCCAGCGTGTCCAGCCACATGGGGTCGAACGGCGACACGAACCCCATCAGCGGCATCAGCAGCAGCGAGGAATCCAGCACCTCGGTGCCGTAGTGCTGGACGAAGGAGCGTTCCTTGGCGTTCCAGCCCCGCTCCATGACCTGCCGGTAGATGCGGTCGCGCTCAGAACGCCAGCGCGTGATGTCGGCGGGCCGGCCCCGGCGCTCGGCGAGCCGGATCGCCCGGTCCAGCGCCACCCAGCACTGGAAGCGCCCGTAGGTGAAGTCCTTGCGGCCGCCCCGGGTCTCCCAGATGCCTTCCTCAGGCTGGTCCCAGTGCTCGCAGAGCCAGTCCATCATGTTCGCCATCGCGGTCCAGCCCACGTGCGCGGCCTGCAGCCCGTGCTCATCCGCCTGCGCGAAGGCGTCCATGGCCTCGCCGAAGATGTCCAGCTGGAGCTGGCCCGACGCGCCGTTGCCGATCCGGACCGGGCGTGACCCGCGCCAGCCCTCCCAGTGATCCAGGGTCTCCTCGGACAGGTCCGAGGATCCGTCCACCCGGTACATGACCCGCAGCGGGCATTCGCCGTTGCTGCTCTGGTGCTCGACCAGCCGGTCCCGGACCCAGACGCCGAAGGCCGCCGCCTCCTCCGCGTAGCCCAGCCCGAGCAGCGCGTGCACCGAGAACGACGCGTCCCGGATCCAGGTGTAGCGGTAGTCCCAGTTGCGCTCGCCGCCCACCTGCTCCGGCAGCCCGGTGGTGGGCGCGGCCACCAGCGCCCCGGACGGGGCGTAGGTCATCAGCTTGAGGGTCATCGCGGAACGGGTCACCATCTCCCGCCAGCGCCCGGTGTAGGTGGACTTGCGGAGCCAGCCCCGCCAGAACTCGGCCGCCTCGTGGGACAGCCGCTCCACCTCGCCGTCCGGCAGCCGGCGCGGGCGCCCGCCGCCTGACTCCAGCACCATCCCGGCGCTCTCACCCTCCTTCAGGGTGCGGTGGATCCGCAGGTCATCGCCGATCCGTTCGGCTTCGGCGCCGAGCTCTTGCGGGGAGCTGCCGGGGCTGCCCACCAAGTGCAGGGTCAGATCCAGCTGCTCGGTGTGGAAGATCGCCCCTTCCTCGGTGATCTCCAGGTGGTGCTCCTGGCGGCCATAGTCGAAACGTGGCTTGACGTCGATCACGAACCGCATCGACCCGCGGACCACCCGCAGCACCCGGACCAGCCGGTGGTGGCCGGTGGCCCGGTTCCCGGTGACCGGCATGAAGTCGGTGACCTCGCCGACCCCGTCCGGGGTCATGAAGCGGGTGATCAGGATGGCGGTATCGGGGAAGTAGAGCTGCCGGCTGACATAGTCGTCCCGGTCCGGGGCGACCCGGAAGTAGCCGCCGTTGTCGGCGTCCAGCAGCGACCCGAAGACGCTCGGCGAGTCAAAGCGCGGGCAGCAGAACCAGTCCACCGTGCCGTCGGTGGTGACCAGCGCCGCAGTCTGCAGGTCCCCGATCAGCCCGTGGTCACTGATGTTCGGGTAGCGCGCCATGGTCCCCTCCTGGTGAGTCATAGGTGATGACTGTGCTGGCAGGGGGCCAGGGTGATGCGTTCGGGACGGGTCAGGCCGACGGGCTGGCCGAGGCGGCGGGGCAGCGCACGCTGGCCTTGGCCAGCAGTTCGCTCGCCTTGGTGGTGACGGCGGCCAGCTGGGTGGAGACCGCCTTCGCGGCGGCGGTGGCGCTGGGCTGGCTGCCGATGTTCTTCAGCGTCATCTGCAGCGTGACCAGGGCCGAGTTGAGCTCGTCGATCTGGGTCTTCCATTCGCCCCCGGAGTCCGTCCGCAGCCGGGCCACGTCCGCCCGGACCTCGGCGACGTCGGTCTTGAGCTTGTCCAGCGCGTCGCCGCTGGCCGACAGGTGTCCGACCTGGGCCATCGACGAGCGCAGCGCGGCCACATCGGAGCAGACCACCGAGGAAGGACTGGCTGACGGAGTGCTCGCGGCGGAGCTCCCGCCCGACGGGGTGCTCGCGGCGGAACCCCCGCCCGACGAGCAGCCTGCGCCCAGCAGCGCGGCTGCGGCGACGAGAACCACGCCGGCGAGTCCAGTCCTCATGCCCGAAACGCTGCCGCGTGCCCGCGCCCGCGTCGTCACCCGTGCGGGGTTACTTGCCCGTCGGCCTGGCGTCCGGTCACCATTTCACTATGACCGTTCGGTGGGGCGGTCGCAACGGCACCCGGGAGCCCGCCACCCGCTGACCCTTGGCCCGTGCGGTCATCACGGGCCGGCTCTGGTCCCTTTGGCCAGTTAATTGCCATTTGCCCGCCTTCCGGGTTGGGCCCGCGGGTCATGATGCCCAGCACCAGCCCGGCGTGCGGCCTGCCCATGAACAAGCGCGACGCCCGGCTCCTGCGCGCGCGCTGCAGCGGGCTAGGGTGGCGCCCGACCTTCACCCGCGTCAGGCGATGCCCGCGCCGCGCCGCCTGCGCTGCAGTAGTCCCACAGACCACAAGGAGCCCAGATAGATGGCAGCAGACCAGGTTGACGCACTGGTGATCTTCGGCGCGACCGGCGACCTCGCGAAACTGGAGACGTTCCCGGCCCTGGTGGGGCTGGTGGACCGCGGGGTCCTCGACGTGCCCGTGATCGGGGTGGCCAAGAACGGCTGGGGCCTGGAGCAGTTCCGCGACTACGCGGTCGCCTCGCTCAAGCTGAACCAGATGGACCCGGCCAGCCCGTCCGCCACCAAGATGCTCAGCCTGCTCCGCTACGTGGACGGGGACCTGGGCGACGACGCCACCTACCACGCGATGTCGGACGCGGTCGGCGACGGCCGGCAGATCCTGTTCTACCTCGAGGTACCGCCGGTGCTGTTCGGCCGGATCGCGCAGGGCATCGCCACCGCGGGCCGGGCCAAGGGCAACCGGATCATGGTCGAGAAGCCGTTCGGCACCGACTTGAAGAGCGCGATCGCCCTCAACGAGCTGATGCACCAGTACTTCCCGGAGGACGCGATCTACCGGGTGGACCACTGGCTGGGCCTGGACCCGGTGGAGAACGTGCTGTTCGTCCGCTTCGCCAACGCGATCATCGAGCCGATGCTGAACCGCACGTTCGTGGAGAGCATCCAGATCACCATGGCCGAAGCGTTCGACGTCTCCGACCGGGGCGCGTTCTACGACCGCACCGGAGCTACCCGGGACGTGGTGCAGAACCACATGCTCCAGGTGCTCGCGACGGTGATGGCCGACCCGCCGGACGGCCAGGGCCTGTCCACCTGGCGGGACTCCAAGGCCCGGCTGATCTCGGCGATCCGCCCGCTCACCCCGGAGGAGACGGTCCGCGGCCAGTACGAGGGGTACACCAGCGTGCCGGGCGTGGACCCGCACTCGACCGTGGAGACGTTCACCGCGATCCGGCTGATGGTCGACTCGTGGCGCTGGGCCGGGGTTCCGGTGCTGATCCGGGCGGGCAAGTGCCTGCCGGTCACCGCGACCGAGGTGGCGGTGCGGTTCCAGCGCGCCCCGTACGACGTGTTCGGCCTGGACCCGCTGCCGGACAACAACACGCTGCGCTTCAGGGTCTGGCCGGAGACCGCGGTCGGCGTGAGCGTGGCGGGCAAGAAGCCCGGGGCCGGCTGGGAGCCCGCCGTGGAGGAACTGACGTTCGCGGAGCGGCCCGGCTCGGACATGCGGCCCTACGACCGGCTCATCGGCGCGGCGCTGGACGGGGACCGCTGGCTGTTTGCCCAGCAGAACACCGTCGAGGCCGCGTGGCGGGTGGTGGACCCGATCCTCGGCGACGCGGTCCCGGTCCACCCGTACGCCAAGGGCACCTGGGGCCCCGAGGAAGCCGACCGGCTGCTGCCGGCCCGTGACCTCTGGCACGATCCGGCCGGCTGAGGCGACGCCGGGACGTCGGGGTCCTGCGCGACGTCTGCGGCGAGGACGTGGCCACCATGATTGCCGCAACGAAAACCGCCGGCCCGCTGGCGCCGCCCGACCCGCGGGGGCCAGACTAGGGCAGCTTGGCGTAGTCCTCGCGCCGGGCCACCCCGCTGACCGCGTCGCCGAGCAGGTAGCGGCGCACGTTCCCGGCCGCCTGCCGCGCCGCGTGGTACATGATCCCCGGCACATCCCCCGAGTTGTGCGGGGAGCCGAGCAGGTTGGGCAGCTCGAAGAACGGATAGTTGGTGCGGAACGGCGCCCCGCCGCGTGGCTCGTCCCACCACGCGTCGATGCCCGCCGAGAAGCCCGGGTTGGCCAGCAGGTGCTCATACAGGGCCTGCTCGTCCACGATCGCGCCGCGGGCCACGTTGACCAGGATCGCGCTGTCCTTCATCAAGCCCAGCTCGCGGGCGCCGATGAGGTCGCGCGTGCCCGCGGTCAGCGGGATGCCGATGACCAGCACGTCCGCGGCGGCCAGCACCCGGTCCAGGTCGGCCAGGGTGCCGCAGAACTCGACCGGGTCGTCCGTGTGCCCGCTGCTGTTGATCGCGTAGATCCGCGCCCCGAACGCGCGCATCAGCCGGGCCGAGGCCCGGCCGATGCCGCCGTAGCCGAGGATCGCGCACACCGCGCCGTCCAGGGTGGCGTTGGGGATGGCGCGGTCCCCCTCGCCCCGGTTCCACTCGCCGCGCGCCAGGGCAGCGTTCTCCTGCGGGAGGCGCTTGGCCAGGCTGAGCACCATGGCCATGACGTGCTCGGCGATGGGATGCGCGTAGGCACCCACGTTCCCGGCCGCCATGATGTCGGGGGCGATCACGTCGAAATCAACCGTGTCCAGGCCGGCCGACAGCAGCTGGATGAAGCGCAGTCCCGGGGCGCTCTGCAGCGCGCCGGCCGGCACCTCGTGCTGCAGCCGCAGGCCGATCAGCACCTCGGCCTGGCGCAGCACGTCCGCCCGCTCGTCCTCGGGCATCCCCTCGGTATAGCTGAGGGTGGCCAGGTCGCCGAGAACGTCGGCGTTGATCGAGGTGAATTCGCCGTCTACCGGGTAGCTCACCGCTACCAGCCGCTCGTGGGCCATCGAGCCTCTTTCCTTACGTCCTGCCTGTGGAGATCTGATGCCTGACCGCAGTACACCAAATCGCGGCACGCCAAACCGCGCCACTCAGCCTGTCATGACCGAGGCTGGCTTCCGTGCACTGTATGACCGGCTGCGGGCCCGGCGGCCCTGGGGGCCGGAGGATCGCCGCGGGGCCCTTAACTACCTCACCCCGGCCGGGGTACTCGCGGCGATGGGCGAGGTCCGGCTGGGCCGCACGGTGAGTCTGGAGGCCCCGGTCGAAGACCAGGTAACCGAGGACAACCCCGACCCGGCTCATCACCCGATGACCGGGACCGCCGATGACGCCACGCCCGGCGGCGTGTCGTTCGCCATGGACCGGCTCGAGATGAACGTGCACGGCAACGCGGACAGCCACATGGACGCGCTGTGCCACGTCATGTACGAAGGGACGCTGTACAACGGGGTGCCAGCCGACACCGTCTCAGCCCAGGGTGCCGCCGAGCTGAGCATCGAGGTGGCCGCGGACGGGGTGGTCGGCCGGGGCGTGCTGCTGGACATCCCGCGGCTGCGCGGGGTGCCCTGGCTGGAGCCGGGTGACTACGTCACCACCGACGATCTCGTCGCCGCGGAGCAGGCGCAGCAGGTCCGGGTGGGCCAGGGCGACCTGCTGTTCGTCCGGGTCGGGCACCGGCGGCGGCGCAGCGAGCTGGGCCCGTGGAACGCAGCCGCCGCCAGGGCCGGGCTGCACCCGACCACGATGGAGTTCGTCGCCGACCGGAAGGTCGCGCTGCTCGGCAGCGACAGCAACAACGACGCGGCCGGCAACGGCGCCGGCCCGGTGGACTTCCCCGTGCACGTGCTGGCCATCAACGCCCTCGGCGTGCATCTGCTGGACTACCTGCAGTTCGGGGAGCTGGTCCCGGCGTGCGAGCAGGCGGGGCGCTGGTCGTTTCTGTGCGTCATCGCGCCGCTGCGACTGCACGGCGGGACGGGATCGCCGGTCAATCCCATCGCCATCCTGTAGCACCCTCGTCCGGTCCGGCCAGCCGGTGCCAGAGACCCCGCTGCGTGCTGAGCCCCACCGCGCCGACTGCGATCAGGATCACCACGTTGAGCAGCAGTTGGTAGAGCGAACCGGCCGCGTCGTGCCAGCTGGAGAACGCGACCGACAGGCCGATCGACGCGGCCGCCGGGAGCGTGGTGATCGAGATGAACACCCCGATCAGCGCGTTGGCGCGGGATTCCGTGAGGGACACCACTCCGGCTATGCCGGCCAGGACAGCCACGATCACAGAGAAGATGTTCGGTGAGTTGATCAGCTCGGCGACTGGCTTCACCCCGTCCAGGAACGGAGCGGGAGCCACGCCCGCGCCCCGGATGGCCAGCGCGAACAGGAAGGCCGCGATCACCGCGGCCAGGAAACCCTGGCCCAGCGCGGTCAGCGACTCATGGACCAGCGGCCGGTCCCGCTTGCTGCAGCCGAGCGCGGCGGCGATGATCGCGAAATACTCCGGGCCGACCACCATGGCCCCGATGACCAGGATCTGCGAGTTAGTCAGGATACCGACCGCCGCGATCAGCCCGGCGATGACGAGCAGGAGGTAGAAGCTCGGCGGGTAGGTGGCGTTGGCCCGGATCGTGCCCTCCACCATGTCCCAGACCGGGATCCGCTCCCGGCGGGCGTAGCGCCGGGTCTCGGTCGCGTTACGCGGGCCGGCCAGGGCCACGTTCGCCTCCCCGACCGTGACCGAGCCCCGGCTGTCGCGCTGGAGCCCGCGCAGTTGCCGCAGTACCGGGTTGGCCGACTCGTTGAGCAGGTCGAACTGCACCGCGTCGCCGTCCGGGCGGCGGGCCATGCCCGGCAGCACCACCAGGTTGTGCACCCCCGGCTCGGCGGCCAGCGCGGCCACCAGCCGGGCCGTCAGATCCTGCGGGCTCACCACGCGCACGTGGAGCACCCAGCCTCCGTTCCCCGGAATCCCCCAGAAAAGAATAATGCGACTATCTAGACCATTTTCATGTGCCTCCGCCGCACTCTAAATTTCCCCCCGATGACCACCTCAGCCTGATACAAAAGAAATCCGGGACGCGGGCAGCAAGCCGTCCGTGCAGTTTATCTCGCGCCCATGGAGCGACGATTCATGAACGGCAGATTCATCCGGGCCGCCGCCGGAGCCGTTACCGACGGCAGATTCATCAATCTCGTGCCAGGCACCCTCTCGGTGCTGACCGGCCGGTAGCGGCCCGAGGGGACTCGGGGGCCAGGTTCCCCGCCGGGAACCTGACCCCCGGCCAGAGGCACCGGGTGCTACACGCCGCGCTCGGCGAGCAGGCGGCCCGAGCTGATGGCCGCGGTGAAGGCCTGGAAGTCCTGCTCGTTCTGGTCGGCGTACGCCGCGGCGAAATCCGCGATCGCGTTGTCGAACGCGGCTGACCCACCCATGTAGGCGGCGATGGCGATCTCGTCGCCAGACCGGGCGTGCGCCCGGGCCAGGGTCAGCCCGCACAGCTCGCCGTACAGCCGCAGCCCGCGCGGGATCATCGCGGCGATGTCGACGGAGAACTTCCAGTCCCGCAGCTGCCGGATGTAGAAGTCGCGGGCGTTGCCGTCGAGTCCGGCTGGGACGTGCTGCCAGCCTAGGAAGATGTCGCTGGCCGCCTGCATGAGCCGCTGGCCGTTCACCACCCGCTCACCCTGGTTATCGAACCGGCTGGACCCGGTGAACCGGGCGAGCACCGATTCCTCGGCCTCCTTGACCTGGAGGAAGAGCGGATCGGACTCGTCCCGGCCGAACATCAGCACGATCCAGCACCGGGTTCCCACACTGCCCACGCCGACCACCTTGCGGGCCATGTCGGCGAACTCGAACTGCTCGAGCAGCACCCGGCGGTCGGGCTGCAGCGTCCGCCGGTACTTGCCGATCAGTTCCTTCAGTTCCTTCTCGATGTCGATCGCCCCGGCCAGGTCACCGAGCAGGTCGCGGAGTGGGACGACGACCGGCGGGTCGGAGATGATCTGCGGCCGCCCGTCCTCGATCCGGGTCAGCTTGCCCAGCGATTGCATGCTGTCCCGGGTCCGGGCCTTGGCCAGGCCCTGGTCGAGGGCCTTGCGCTGGCGCTGCTTCAGCAGGCCGTCGAACCGGGCCCGGAACTCGTCCATGTCGACCTGGGTGTACCAGACGTTCAGGTTGCTCTCCCCGGACAGCTGCCGCATGACCTCCCGGTAGCGCTGGGCCGAGGCGACCACGATCTTCCTGCGATCCTTGCCGCTGATCCCGTTCTCCCGGGCGGCCACCTCCAGGCTGGCCGCCAGCCGCTTCACGTCCCACTCCCAGGGCGCGGGCAGCGTCTCGTCGAAATCGTTGACGTCGAAGACTAGCTTGCGCTCGGGTGAGCCGAAGATCCCGAAGTTGGACAGGTGCGCGTCCCCGCACGCCTGCACGATCATCCCGGTGGCGGGGGTGCTGGCCAGGTCGCTGGCCATCGGCAGGGCCGCGCCCCGGTAGTAGGTGAACGGGGTCTCCATCATCCGGCCGTACCGCACCGGGACCAGGTCCGGCACCCGCGCAGCGCCCTGCGACTCCAGCAGCGCGACCGGGTCAGCCCGGTCCGCCGGCGGCTTCCACTCGGCGTGACTCTCTCGCGGCACCTCGGCGCGCGCCGCCTTGCCGCGGACCCGGCGCTCGGCCGGGCTCATCCGCTGCCGCGGCGCCTCCAGCCCGGTCGCCGTGCTGCGGGGCAGGACCACAGACCGTCGCGCCGCCTCGGGTACTCCGGCGGGCAGCGTGGTGACGGCTCCGTTCCGGGACGCCGTGCGGCGCGCGG
>DASQRM010000251.1:0-20024 GCA_035642895.1 Streptosporangiaceae bacterium
CCGTAAACGGCAGGCCGGTCCGGCCGTGACCAGGTCCCCGGGACCGGCGGTCCCCCCGCCGGCCGCAGCGGCCGGTCAGGCGGCGCGGCTACCCGGGGGCCGCGCAGCCAAACGGCCAGACGGCCAGACGGCCCGGCGAATCTGGCCGGGACGGTGGGGCCCCGGTCCTGCCGGGAAGCGGGGATACCCCGCCGGGACGCGAAGACCAATCCCTGACCACCCGCCTGCACGAACGGCTCGCCGGCCGGGACCGGCATGACGAGAGCTATTCCGGGCGGGCCCGCGGTATCCCGGTAGGCGGCGGGGGGGCCACGTGGTCGCCTGCCAGGGCCCGCACGCGGGCCAGCTCGGCCTGCAGCTGGCGGGTCTCCTCTTGCAGCTGCAAGACTCGGCGGACGCCAGCCAGGTTCAGTCGCTCAGCGGTCAGCGAGCAGATCTCTTGCAGCCGGTCGATGTCCCGGCGGGAGTACCGGCGGGTGCCGCCCGCGCTGCGGCCCGGGTCGAGCAGTCCTTCCCGTTCGTAGATCCGCAGCGTCTGCGGGTGCAGCCCGGCCAGCTCGGCGGCCACCGAGATGCTGAACAGACCGCGGTCCAGGTCCCCCCACCCGGGGTTCACCACGGCCAGTCCCGGTCCCGGGCGAGTAGCCGCAGGGCCAGTCCAGCCAGCACGGCGGCCCTGGGCCCCTCCTCGTCCCCCCAGCCCGGCCCTGGCGCCCGGTGCGGGCTTTCCACCCGGACTGGTCCGGCCCACAGCGGCGGCGATCCGGGCATCTGCCCGGCCAGCGTCACAACGGCCGGCCCCGGCGGCCAGGATGCCGGCGGCGGGGTTTGCTCGCGGGCGAGCGCCCGGTCATAGTCAGCGCGGCGCCGCGGGTCGCCGAGCACGTGCCAGGCCCCGGCCAGGGCGCGGAACCGGCCCGGCGCGGTGGCATCGCCCGGCCTGGAATCAGGATGCTCGGCACGCGCCCGGCGCCGCCAGGCCTGCGCGATGTCCTTCCGGGAGGCCTCGCGGGGCACCCCCAGCAGCTGGTACAGATCCGGGCCCGGGCCGCCGGGATCCGCAGCGGCCATGACCGTCACCTTCCTTTCCTGACCCAAGGAGAGAGATCTTGTTCTGAGTATGCCGCATGACAAAATCTCAGTCGAGTTTTGTCAGATAATTCTTGGTCATGCTCTATAAATGCCGTGAGCGTGACATGACAACTGGCGCTGGCAAAGGAGGTACCGATCATGCTCATGCGCACCGATCCGTTCCGCGAGCTCGACCGGCTCACTCAGCAGGTGTTCGGCACTGCCGCCCGTCCCGCCGCGATGCCGATGGACGCCTACCGGCAGGGTGACAGCTTCTACGTCCACCTCGACCTGCCTGGCATTAAGCCTGAGTCCATCGAGCTGACCGTCGAGCAGAACGTGCTCACCGTCCGCGCCGAACGAGCCCCGGTGAAAGCTGACGGCGCCGAGATGATCGTCCCCCGCGGCCCTACGGCACCTTCACCCGGCAGGTCTTCCTCGGCGAGACCCTCGACGCCGACAAGATCGCCGCCGACTACGCGGCGGGCGTGCTGACCCTGACCATCCCGGTCCACGAGGCAGCCAAGCCCCGCAACATCCAGGTCACCAGCAGCGACCAGAAACAGGCCGTCACCGCGTAATGCCCGGACCGCCGCATCCCGGCCTGGGCCGCCGGCCGCCGGCGGCCCAGGCCGCCCGGATCCCGGGCACGATCCGGGCAACGCGATAGGCCCAGGTGGCGGGCTCGCCACCTCTTCCTCGGCTGCGGGGCTCATCTGATCTGGGCTGACTCATCTCGCCCGCGGTCAGCCTCTGGGCCCGGAAGTTGCGGATCGGAGGTCGCCGCGGGAGTACTGCCCCAGTCGACGGTGTCGTCCATGATGCCGATCATCTTCCCGGCCGGGACGGCGAGTACCGCAATGGCGATACACGCCCACAGCAGCCACCAGGCGTGCGCGATGATCGACAGTCCGCCCGCGAGGAAGGCGACCATGACCAGGGTGACAAGGCCCCAGGATGCGGGCTTGCCATGCGGATGGCCCCCCGGTGGGATGTGCCGGTCCTCAAGCTGTTCCCAGGGCCGCTGACCCTGCCGGTCGGAGATCTCCTCGCGTCGGCGGCCGCTGGCATCTCTCCGCCGTATCCTCGAACGCACGGCTGGGGGGAGGCCGTCGGCCAGGAAGACCATGCCGAGCAACACGGCGAGACCCAGGATCGCGACGACTGCAGTCAGTATCATCCCGGTCGTCGTGCCGAGGAGTTCCGCCTGCGATGTTCTGAGTTCTGGTGGTGGTGACACCTTGGTATATCTCCCGTCCGGCCGCGCTAGCTGAGGACGTCCTTGATCTTTCCGGCGAGGCCGGTTTCGGTGCCCATGGCTGGGCCGCCAGGCTCGCCCGTGGCGCCGTCATAGGTGGCATACAGCAACGGGTCGGGGGCCGGGACCGAGGCCACATCACCCAGGGGCTGAGGGTCGGCCAGGTACCCGAACTCGTGCTGGCCATCGGGCTGGGGGCCAGCCGCCCAGCCGCCGCTTCGGCCCGAGGTGCCGTCAGACAGGTGCCAGATGGCGCTGGCGTGCTCGGCATATTCCTCGTCGAACAAGGCGTTTGGTGCCACGGTCGTCTCCAGCCCGTCGGCCTGCAGTTCCTCGATCGCCTTCAGCCACAGGTTCTGGTGCAGGGTGTCGCGGGCCAGGTTGAACCGCAGCATGTCGCGGACGCCGTTGTCATCGGTCATCTGATACAGCCGCGCGGTCTGCAGCCGCCCTTGCGCCTCGGCGGCGGCGTTGGCGCGGAAGTCGGCCAGCAGGTTCCCGCTGGCCACGATGTACCGGCCGTTCCACGGGTACCCGTTGCTGTCGGCGGGCAGGGGACCGCCGCCGGCGACGATGGCCTGCTGCGGATCCATCCCGCCCAGTACCGCGCCGACCACCGGGTCGGCCAGGGCAGCTTTCGTGGTGGCGGTAGCCGGGGCGCCTTCCAGAAGACGGGCCACCATGGTGGCGATCATCTCCACATGGCCCATCTCTTCGGTGGCGACATCCATGATCAGGTCCTTGTATTTGCCGGGCATCCGGCAGTTCCAGCCCTGAAACAGGTACTGCATGGTCACGGTCATCTCGCCGTAGGCGCCACCGATCAGCTCTTGCAGCTTGTGCGCGTACACCGGGTCGGGCTGGTCTGGCTTGGACTCGAACTGCAGACGAGAGGTGTGCCTGAACATCAGCAGCGGCCTCACTTCCGTGATGGTGCCCGCAGTCATCGTCCGGCTCATCCGGGGTATTGCGGGCTGTGCTCTGAGGCCGCGTTTTGACCTGGGCAACGCTGCTGCCCGCAGATGAGCCGGGCATGCACGCCTGGCCTAAGATTCCAGTCGGCCGCGGTCCGAGCGCCAGTCAGGGGGAAGGAGGACCCAGGTGAGCTCCTCAGAAAGAGATGAGATCAAGGAGGTCATCGGCCAGACTTTCATGGCCGTTGGCACTCTCGCTCGTGCGCTGCACGTCGAAGACGCCCGCCTCGAGCCAACGCTCCATGCCATCACCGCCCACGCGGCAGCCGCTCACCCCGCCGCCCAGGACGCAGGGCTCATTCTCCTGATCGGCGGAAAGCTCATTCCCCAGGCCACGACGGGCCCGGCGCCCCAGCTCCTGGACATGAAACAGCAGGAAACGGGACGGGGCCCCTGCGTCGAGGCCGCGCGTGAGCAAACACTGCTCTGCATCAACGACCTTCAGCGTGATCCTCGCTGGCCTGACTTCTCAGCCGAGGCCCGAGCGTGCGGCGTGAGCAGCATGCTCTGCGCGCCCCTGTGGATCAACGAGCGAACACTGGGGACACTCAGCCTGTACGCGCCGCAGTCAGCAGCGTTCAGCAACCACGACAAACGGATCATTGAACTGTTCGCCACATTGGCCGCGCTGGCCCTCGCTGAAGCCCAGCGAACAGACCATCTCAGGACCGCCCTGCTCAACCGCGACGTGATCGGTCAGGCCAAAGGCATCATCATGGCGCGCTACAACATCGACGCCGACGCCGCCTTCAGCACCCTCAAGCGCATCTCGCAAGGCCGGAACAAGAAGCTGCACGAGATCGCCCGCCAAGTCACGGAAAACCGGGACCTCCCCGACACTACCGAGCAATAACCGTCGCCCAGCAGCTAGGGCGCTCCGGCCGTTCCGCTAGGTGTCAGGGCGCGGAGGGGACCGGCGAGCTCGCGGGCGAAGAAGTCCATGAACCCGTCCGGGTCGGGCCCGGCGTTCATGGCGACCAGGTGATCGAAGCCGGCGTCGGCGAACTGCCGGGCTACCTCCAGGTGGCGGGCGGGGTCGGGGCCGCAGGCGAACTGGGACTTGACCTGGTCAGCGGTGATGCTCGCAGTCGCGGCCTCGAAGTTGACCGGGTTGGGCAACTCGGCCATGACCTTCCAGCCGGTCAGCGCGAACCGGCTCTTCTCCAGGACTGCCTGCGCGGCCTTGTCCTCGTCTGCCGCCCAGGCCAGGGGCATCTCGGCGTAGGCAGGTCCGCTGCCACCCAGGTTCTGCCAGCTGGTGACCAGGTCGCCGTCCGGCTCGGTGGCGAACAGCCCGTCGCCCAGCTCCGCGGCGATCCGTGCTGATACCGGCCCGCTGGCCGCCACGGCAATGACCGGGAGCTTGTCGGGCAGGTCGAAGACGCGGGCGTCCTCCAGCTGCAGGTGCTTGCCCTCGTAGGACTGGTAGCCGCCGCGCCACAGCAGCCGGATGATCTCCAGCGCCTCGCGGAATCGCTCGTGGCGCACGCGC
Organism: Streptosporangiaceae bacterium; assembly: GCA_035642895.1. Taxonomy (GTDB): domain Bacteria; phylum Actinomycetota; class Actinomycetes; order Streptosporangiales; family Streptosporangiaceae; genus RYN-230. The sequence continues at coordinate 4,796 of DASQRM010000251.1, forward strand.
TCGCCAGGGAACCCGAGGCCGGTGACGTGCTCGTTGAGCCGCTCACCGGTGCCGGCGCCCAGCGTGAACCGGCCATCGCAGACCAGGGCCATGGTGGCCGCGGCCTGGGCGATGATCGCGGGGTGGTACCGCACCGACGGGCAGGTCACTCCGGTCGCCAGGCCGATCCGCGTGGTCTTCGCGGCGATCACGGGCAGGACGCTCCAGGTGAACGCGCTGTGCCCCTGCGCCTCCAGCCACGGGTGATAGTGGTCGCTCATCTCCACGAAGTCAAAGCCGGCCTCCTCGGCCAGCATGGCCTGCCGGATGAGCTCGGCGGGATCGAATGCTTCGGTTGCGAGCTTGTAGCCGATCCGCATGTTCCTGTCCTCTCTCGGGAAACCGCCGGTGCCGCTACCCGCCTGCTGATGCCCGACACCGGCCATGGCACCGCGCGGGCGGCACTGACCAGGAAGGCCCGGCGAATCTGGCCGGGACGGTTTGCCCCGGTCCTGCCGGGAAGCGGCGGGACCCCCGGGGACGCGAAGGCCAATCCCGGAACCGGGGCAACCCACCGCGACGAGCGGCAGAGGAGGCACCATGCCGAGTGTGTTCGACGTCCTGGGCACGGATCATCAGGAGGTCAAGCGGATGCTGGCCGAGCTCGAGAAGGGCCCGACCGTTATGACCGGCGCCAGCGACAACCACCTGATGCTCCGCAAGAAGATGGTGGAGCAGCTGATCATCGAGGAATCCAGGCACGAGGCCCTGGAGGAGATGTACTTCTGGCCCGTCGTGCGCGACCGGCTCCCTGACGGGGATCATCTCGCGGACACCGCCACCGGCCAGGAGCAGGAAGGCAAGCAAGTCCTGGATCAGCTGGACAAGCTGAACTCGGACCAGCCCGAATTCGAGCAGCTGGTACTCACGTTCATCAACGCGGGCCGGGAGCACATCGCTTATGAGGAAATCGAGGTCTGGCCGCTGCTCCGTGGAACGCTCACCGAGGCGGAGGCCGTCAGCATCGGCGACAAGATCGCTGCGGGCAAGAAGACTGCCCCGACCCGGCCGCACCCGAGCACGCCGCCGTCAGCGGGGGTACTCAAGGGCGCCGGGCCTGTGGTAGGGGCGGCCGACCGGCTCCGCGATACGGCCACCGGCCGCGGCCGTGACTGACCCGGGAACCAGCGAAAGGTCAGGCTGGCCGGGCCGGGCACCCACGTGCCTGCGGCCCGGCCGGCATCCTGCGGCGGACAGATGAATGGAGCACCGATGAGAGCAGTTACCTGGCAGGGCAGGCGTGACGTCCGGGTCGAGCAGGTTCCCGATCCGGTGATCAAAGAACCTAACGACGCGATCGTGCGGATCACCAGCACCAACATCTGCGGGTCGGACCTGCACCTGTACGAGGTCCTGGCCGCGTTCATGGAGCCCGGGGACATCCTGGGCCACGAGCCCATGGGCGTGGTCGAGGAGGTCGGTCCGGAGGCCGCCGGGCACCTCTCGCCTGGCGACCGGGTGGTGATCCCGTTCAACATCTCCTGCGGGCACTGCTGGATGTGCGAGCGGCAGCTGTTCGCGCAGTGCGAGACCACGCAGAACCGGGAGCAGGGCAAGGGTGCCTCGCTGTTCGGCTACACCAAGCTGTACGGCCAGGTCCCGGGGGGCCAGGCCGAGTTCCTGCGCGTGCCGCAGGCCCAGTTCGGGCCGATCCAGGTGCCCGAGGGACTGCCGGACGACCGGTTCGTGTACCTGTCCGACATCCTGCCCACCGGATGGCAGGCTGCCCGCTACGCAGACGTCCCGCCGGGCGGGACGGTGGCCGTGTACGGGCTCGGCCCGGTCGGGCAGTTCGCTGCGCGCAGCGCGCGGGTGATGGGCGCGGACCGCGTGTTCGGCGTGGACCTCGTGCCCGAGCGGCTGGCCATGGCCCGCCGTCACGGTATCGAGGCCGTCGACGCGGCCGCGGTAGACGACATGCCCGCCTTCCTGCTGGACCAGACGGCCGGCCGCGGCCCGGACAGTGTCATCGACGCGGTCGGGATGGAGGCCCACGGCAACCCGGTCGCGAAGCTCGGGCAGGACGTGGCCTCCCGGCTGCCGGGCGGGCTCGGCGAGAAGATGGCCGGGCAGTTCGGGGTGGACCGGCTCAGGGCCCTGCTGGACTCGATCAGGACGGTGCGCCGGGGCGGGACGCTGTCGGTGAGCGGGGTGTACGGCGGCGCCGTCGACCCGTTGCCGATGATGGAGATGTTCGACAAGGGCATTCAGATCCGCATGGGCCAGTGCCACGTACGGCGCTGGATCAGCGAGATCATGCCGTATTTGGAAGACGACGCCGACCCGCTGGGCACGGCCGACATGGCCAGCCACTACCTGCCGCTGGAGCAGGCTCCCGAGGGCTACGAGAAGTTCCAGAAGAAGGCCGGCGGCTGCACCAAGGTCATCCTCCAGCCCGGGCGTACCCAGCCGGAAGTCCAGCCGGGCGGCCGGGGCGCGCTCCGGCCGGCCTGACCGGCCCGGTCAGCGGATGGAGAAGGCCAGGGCGCCGCCCAGGCAGGCCACCCCGATCACGATCCAGGTGACGTAGTCGTTGACCACGCCGCTCTGGAACCGCCGCAGCGGCCGGACCAGCCCGGTGCCCGGCTCGAATCCCCGGCGCAGCAGCGGCAGCCGCCGCCAGTACAGGGCCAGGAAGGCGAGGAAGACCGCACCGGCGGCCGTGCCCAGCCCGATCACCAGATCGGTCACGGTCACCCCGGCGGGCCCGGCGGCGGACGGCGCGCTCACATGGGCGACGCGCGCCCCGTGCAGGACGGTCGCGTTGTAGGCGCGCTGATCCTGGAACCGCACCGCGGCCGCCTGCATCACGGAGCCCAGCCTGGGCAGCAGCCCGATGACCGCCGCGGCGGCGACCAGAACCGCTGGCGGCACGATCATGCTGAGCGGCGTGCGCTCCTTACCCTCATCCGTCTCACTCGTCTCCTCTGAGGACTCCGCCGCCATCTGACGGGTCTCGCTGGGAGGGTCGCCCAGCCCGTAGAAGACGCCCCCGGCGACCCGCAGCACCGCGGCGCCGACCAGGACCGAAGCGAACACGAGCAGCACCGTGAGCCAGGCCCTCCCGTGCGCGCCGCCGCTGCCGGTGATCCAGCCCTGGCCCAGGTAGGTGGCGAACGGGGGCAGGTCAGCCAGGCCGAGGGCCGCCAGCGTGAAGATCACGCCGGTCGCCCGCAATCGGCGCCCCCGGCCATGCAGCCAGGTCTCGTTGACCGACCGCAGACGGTGCAGCACGATCCCGGTGCAGAGGAACAGCGCGGCCGTCACCATCGCATGCCCGGCCACGAAAACGGCCGTGCCCGCCAGCCCGGCCGGGCTGAGCAGGGCGATGCCTACCAGGAACATGCCTGCGTGGCTGATCGCGGAGAACGCGAGCAGCCGCTTGATGTGCCGCTCCTGGAGGCAGAACAGGGCGCCGACGACGGTGGTGAGCAGGCCGAGGGCCAGGAACGCGTCAGTGATCGCGGCGCGGTTCCCCAGTGTTTGTCCGGTCAGCGCCTGGCCGAACATCGACCAGTAGACCCGGGCCACGCCGTAGAGCCCGAGTTCCACCATGACCCCGGAGAACAGTACGCATACCGGGGTGGGGGCGACCGCGTGCGCGTCGGCCAGCCAGAAGTGGAAGGGGACGATCGCGCCTTTGATCAGCCATCCGGTGACGATGAGCACGAACGCCACCACGACCAGGCCGTCCGGCCGGTGCCGGGCGAGGTCCTGGCCGATCTGGGCCATGTTCAGCGCCCCGGTGCGGCCGTAGACCAGGGCGATCCCGGACAGGGCCAGGTAAGCACCGATGCTGTTGGTGATCGCGAAGTTCAGTGCGCCCTGGATCGAGCCGCGTTCCTCCGGGCGGTAGGCGGTCAGCGCGTAGGCCGCCACGCCCATCAGCTCGAACCACACGAACATGTCGAAGATGTCGCCGGTCAGGCAGAACCCGGTCAGGCCGGCCAGGAACGCCAGCATCAGCACGTGATAATAGGTGGCCACCCGCTCGAAATACCGCCAGGAGAAGATCATTCCCGCGGTGACCAGGACGGCGGCCAGGCAGGCCAGGCCCGCGCTGAGCGGCCCGACCTCGAAGTCGATGCCGATCACGATCCCGTGAAGCGGCCGGAAGCCACCGAACCAGTAGGTCTCGTCGTGGCCCGCGACCCGGATCATGATGACCACCAGCAGGCCGGCCACCACGGCGCTGGTCGCGATGGCCACCGAGTCCAGGATCCGGCGCTGGCGGCGCAGCAGGGGATTCAGCGCGCCGATCGCCGCCGCCACGAGCAGCGGCAGGACGACGGCCAGGGGCAGCAGCTGGTCCACGGCAGGCCGGCCTCAGCCCTTGAGCTGGACGAGCTCTTGCGGATCGAGGGTCCCGAACCGCTTCTGGGCCTGGACGGCGATGGCCAGCAGCAGGGCGGTGACGGCCGCCTCCACTACCACGTCGGTGAGAGCCAGCGCCTGGACCACCGGGTCGACGGCGGGGGTGTGCACCGGGATGTCGTAGAAGTAGGGCGCGACCGCGCCGGTCTTGTACCCGATGCCGAGCAGCAGGACGTAGGTCGAGGACTGCACCACGATCAGGCAGACGATCTGGTGAACCAGGTGACGGCTGGTCACGACGCCGTACAAGCCCGCAGCCAGGATGTACACCACGACCACGAACGGGAAGATGTGCATCATCGCTCCCCCCGCCGGACGAGCAGGGTCTGCTCGACCAGTTCGCCCACGATGAGGATGAACGCCGCGGCCACCTCGACCCCGACGAAGAAGCTGATCAGCGGGATGGTCCCGGCCGAGCTCACCGCGCCGGGGACGGTGCCGCGCGGCAGGAAATTCTTCAGGTAGGGCAGTCCCATGGCCACCGCGCTGATCCCGATGGCCGCGAACCCGCCTGCGCCGACCGCCTCGACCGCGTCGGTGATGTCGGCCGGGCTGATCCGCCGGAACAGCAGGAACTCCCCGGACAGGTAGATGAGGATGAACGCCGTGGCCAGGACCACCCCGCCCTGGAACCCACCCGACGGGCTGGTCTGCGCGTGCGAGGCGAGAAACCAGCCCATCACCACGACCGGCCCGGCGAAGAGCAGCGCCGCCAGGCGTACCGCGTCGCTGGCCGGCGGGATCGCCCAGTCCGCCGTCGGGTCATTCTCGTCCTGCTGCCGCTCGTTTCGCAGGTGGCGCAGCACCACGGCCATCCCGGTGGCCGCGACGAACAGGATGAACTCCTCGCCCAACGTGTCGAATCCGCGGTACTCGAAGTTGACCGCGGAGACCACGCCGGTCGCGTTGGTCTGGGCCACCGCCACGCGGTTGATGATGTCGCCGTACGGGCCGGGATAGTTGCCGAAGCCCGGCAGCCCGGTCAGCCCCCACAGGTAGAAGGCGGCCAGGCCCGCGGCCCCGGCCAGGAAGATCCAGCGGCGCTGCCCCGGGGTCATTTCTCCCGCCTTTTCACCTTGGCCAGGGCCAGCAGCAGCAACACGGGCAGCGCGACGGCTCCCACGGTCAGCTCGGACAGGGTCACATCGGGCGCCTGGAAGGCCAGGAAGAGCACGGCCAGCAGCACGCCGTAGACGCTCAGCATGATCACCTGGCGGACCGGTTCACGGATCAGCACCACCGCGGTGGCGCCCGCGGCCACCAGCACCAGGAGCGTCAGCTGCAGGACGTCCATCAGGGGAGTGGGGATCGTGTACGGCGTGACCACCGCCGAGAGGTGGGTGCTACCCATCCTGGCCCCCAGCGGCGTGGCCAGGCTGGTGCTGATCCGGCGGCCGGCCCCGCCGCGCCCCCGGCTGGCCAGCCCCGGGCCGCCAGTCGCCGTTTTCCCTGATCCGGGCGGCCCTGATCGTGGCGTGGGCCAGGAATGGACCGCCGACCACCATGAACAGCAGCCCCAGCCAGGTCTCTCCGCTGTTCTCGGTCCAGCCGGACTGGACCAGGACGGCCAGGGCGACGATCACCGGCGCCACCACCGCGATGGGGGCGACGTAGTGCAGCTTCTGATAGGCGTCCCGCATGACCAGGATGCCCGCTGACGAGACCAGCACCACGGCGGCGGCCAGGCCCAGCAGGGCGTCGGCGACGATCCCGTGGGCGGTCACAGCCACCGCTCCAGGAACCGCACGAAGACCAGCCCGCTGCCGAACAGCAGCACGGCGAGGTGCACCGGAAGCTCGAACTCACCCGAGCGGCGGAACCCTTCGGCCAGCAGCACCAGCACCATGAAAACGATGGAGGTGAGTGCCTCGTAGGCCACGACGGCGTCCATGGTCGTGCCCCGCACCACCACGATCCCGCAGGGGATCGCGGCCAGCAGCATGACGATGGCCGCGATCACGAAACTGATCACTTTGCCGCCTCTCCTTCGTTCACCACAAGCTGGTGGATCAGCATCGTGTCCGTGTCTTTGTCGATGCCTGCCGCGATGGAGTTCGGGGCGATGGACCTGCCGCCGATCAGCAGCGCCCGGCGGGTTCGTCCCTCGGCCGTGTCGTCGCCGTAGCGGACCGCCAGCACCCGGAACCCGCTGGGCGGCTCCTGGCCGCGGGCCAGCCGCCGCCACAGGGCCGCGAACACGATCGCGGTATCCCCGGCGACCTGCCCGGGCAGCCCGAGGACCCGGGCCAGCCACCGGGCCCTGATCCGCACCCGGGCGGCGGCCTGGTAGGTGACCAGCTCAGCCAGGAAAGCGGCCAGGGCGGCCGCACCCGCCCCGGCGAGCAGCTCGTCGGTGGCGATCGAGTCGTCCAGGATCACCCAGAACGACATCAGCAGCACCCACCAGGCCAGCCAGGCGCTGGCCCGGCGGGCGAACGGGGCCTTCTCGGGTGGCCGTGGGCTGGTCATGCGCCGTTTTCGGCGGGATGCCGGCAGGCCCTGATCGGCTCGAGCACCCACCCCACGTACCCAGGAGGCATCCAGCAAACGTGGCCTGAGCTGCCTGCGCCTGGCCAGCAGCCGGGCCGGCTGCTGGCCAGGCAGCCGGCCCGGCCGGCTGGCCCCTCCTGGCCGCGCAGCCGGTTTGGCCGCCCTGGGCGCCGGGTAGGGCCAGCGTCCCGGCGTCCTGTGCACCGGCCCGCCCGGCCGGAATCAAATACGGGGGAGGTGCAGGCCCGGTGCCTCAGCGCGCGGTGATTCTCTCCGGCTCCCTGGGCCTGGGCCACCACGTGGTGTCCGAGGTGGTCTCGGCCAGCCTGGCCAGCCTCGGCTGGCCAGCCCGGACGCTGGACTGCATGGCCTTGCTGGGCCCGCGCGCGGGCCGGGCCGGAGACTGGGTCTTCCGGCGGCTGATGGCCCGGCCGGGGATCTTCGACGGCCTGCACTTCGCCCACCTCCGGACGGGCAGCCGCCTGGCCACGGCCATGGACCGGGCCGCCACGCCCCGGCTGGTCTCCGCCCTCCGCGGCGCGCTGCACGACGAGCCGCCCGACATGATCATCAGCGTGTTCGCCGCGGGTGTCCCGGCCGCGGCCGGGCTAGCCGCCTCCCGGCCGCCGCGCACGGCGGGCCTCCGGCCCCGGCCGCGCACGGTGGTCCTCTGCCCCGACGCCCTGCCCCACGCGACGTGGGTCCGCGAGGGCATCGACCTCTTCCTGGTGACCTCCGCCGCCGGGTTCACGTGCTGGCTGTGGCCGGCCGCAACGCGCGGCTCGCCGCCCGGCTGGAATCCCTGGCGGCCATCTCGCCCCTGGTCCACCCGTACGGGCTCACCCCGCGGATCGCCGAGCTGATGAGCGCGTCTGACCTGGTGGTGACCCTCCCGGGCGCGCTGACCTGCGGCGAGGCGCGGGCCGTCGGCCGCAGGCTGATCCTCCTCGACGCCATGCCCGGCCATGGCCGGGAAAACCTGCAGCATGAACTGGAGCTCGGCGGAGCCGGGGCGTGTAACCCCCGCCCGCAGGAGATCGCCGCGAGCGTCCTGGCCGCCCTGGACCGGCCCGGCCCCCCAGGGCCGCCCCGGCCGCCCGGAGACTGGGATCAGGCCTTCGCGGCCGCGATGGCCAGCATCGGTGTCGGCCCGGGGCAGCAGCCGGGCACCGCCGCAGGCCGCGCGGCCGCGGCCGGTGATCCGGCCACGGCCGTGATCGGCGGTCACCGCCGCGACCATTCCGCCAGGGAGGTGGGCTATCCGTGATACGCACACTGTGCCTGCATCCCCCGTCGCATGCGGGGTTCGACGGCGGGGCGGGCTCGCGCTATCAGGCGAAACGCGAGATCAGGTCGTTCTGGTATCCCACCTGGCTGGCCCAGGTCGCCGCCCTCGTGCCGGGCAGCAGGCTGGTCGACGCGCCCGCCGCAGGGCTCGACCTCGACGATGTGCTCCCGCTCGCCGGCCAGTACGACCTGGCGGTACTGCACACGAGTTCCCCGTCCTTCGCCGGGGACGTCGGTGTGGCCGAGGCGCTCAAGCGGGCGAACCCCGCTCTCAAGCTCGGGTTCGTCGGCGCCAAGGTCGCGGTGGAACCCGAGGCCTCCCTGCAGGCCTCCGACGCGATCGATTTCGTGGCCCGCGAGGAGTTCGACTTCACCATCGCCGAGGTGGCCGAGGGCCGGCCGCTGGCCGAGGTCCGGGGAGTCACCTTCCGGGACCGGGCCAGTGAGGTGGTGCACACCCCGGACCGGCCGATCCTGGAGGACATGGACCGCCTGCCGTACGTCACCGACGTGTACCAGCGTGACCTGGACGTGAACAACTACTTCATCGGCTACCTCAAGCATCCGTACGTGTCGCTGTACACCGGGCGGGGCTGCCGGTCGCGGTGCACGTTCTGCCTGTGGCCGCAGACCGTCGGTGGTCACCGCTACCGCACGAGGAGCGCGGAGCACGTCCTGGGTGAGATGGCCCGCGTCAGCGAATTGTTCCCGTCGGTGCAGGAAGTCTTCTTCGACGATGACACGTTCACCGACGACCGGCGGCGCGCCGAGCAGATCGCCCGCGGCATGGGGAAACTGGGCCTGACCTGGTCGTGCAACGCGAAAGCCAACGTCCCCTACGAGACGCTGAAGGTCCTGCGGGACAATGGCCTGCGCCTGCTGCTCGTGGGATACGAGTCCGGGAACCAGCAGATTCTCATCAACATCAAGAAAGGCGTCCGGGTCGACCGGGCCCGCCAGTTCACCAAAGACTGCCGGGATCTCGGCATCACCATCCACGGCACCTTTATCGTCGGCCTGCCGGGCGAGACCACGGAGACGATCCAGGAAACGATCCGTTTCGCGAAGGAGATCAACCCTCATTCCCTGCAGGTCTCGATCGCGGCCCCGTATCCGGGAACCGCCCTGTACCAGCAGGCCAGGGAAAACGGTTGGCTGCCGGAGGACGACGCCGCGCTGATCGACGAGCGCGGGGTTCAGGCCGCGGCCCTCAGTTATCCCAACCTCAATCGGACCGAGATCTACGATTCCGTCGAGAGTTTTTACCGGCAGTTCTATTTCCGGGCCGGAAAGATCGCCGAAATGTCCGCCGAGATGCTGCGCAGCCCCGGCATGATGCGGCGGCGGCTACGCGAGGGTGCCGAATTCATCAGCTTCCTGCGCCGCCGGGACAGTTCTGCCTCCTGACGATGCCCCGCTCGGCCTGGTCCCGGAGCTTGCCGCGCAACTGGCCCCGGGCCCGGTGCAGCCGGGACATCACGGTGCCGACCGGGCAGCGCATGATGTCCGCGACCTCCCGGTAGCTGAACCCTTCCATGTCGGCCAGGTAGACCGCGGTGCGGAAGTCCTGCGGCAGCTCCTTCAGCGCCCGGAATACCGACGAGTCGGGCAGCCGGTCCAGGGCCATCTCCTCAGCAGACCGCGGGACCACGCCGCGGCCGGCCCAGCCCCTGGTGAGCTGACCGTCCTCGACTCCGGTGATGGCAACCCACACCGGCTCGCGCTGGCGGCGCCGGTAGCCGGTGATGAACGTGTTGGTGAGGATCCGCAGCAGCCACGCCCGGGCGTTGGTGCCCGCGCGGAACTGGCCGAAGCTGGCGTAAGCCTTGGTGTAGGTCTCCTGCACCAGGTCCTCGGCGTCGTGGGAGTTGCGGGTCATGGCCGCGGCCGCGGCGCGCAGGTCCGCCAGGTGTATCAGCGCCTCGTCGGCGAACCGTGCGTGGTGCTCGTCGGCCCGGGCCACCTTCGTAGCGGAAGTCATGGAAGCGCGGGCTACCCCGGGCGCTGCGGGGCAAACCCGCCGCCCGCCGGCCCGCCCGGGCGTCAGCTCCGGTCTGCGGTCCGCGCACCCGCCGCCTTAAGGCCCGCAACGAACACCGGCCGGGCCCCGATGCCGTCTCTCAGCCCGCGTCGAGCAGGGTGCGGAGCGCGGCGCCGGCCCGGGTGGCGTGCCGCCGGACCGCCGCCCGGCTGATGCCTATGGCGTCGGCGGCCTGCTCCTCGGAGAGGTTGGCGTAGTAGCGCATGACCAGCACCTCGCGCTGCCGGGCCGGCAGCGCGCCGAGGGCGGCCAGCAGCGGCGCAGAACCGTTCGCGGACCGGTTGGCCGCGGCTGAGCGGTACCGGCCCGACCGGGACCGCTCCACCACTGACTGGCGGAGGAAGTCCAGCGCGCTGTCGAGGCGCCCACGGCGCCGCCACGCCGCGGCTACGGCCACGAACGAGTCCTGCACGATCACTTCCGCGGCCGCCGTGTCGTGCACCAGCAACGCGGCCAGCCGCACGAGCGACGCGTAGTGTTCCTCATAAAGCGCGCTCACCGGGTCACCGTAACTCGCCGGCGGGACGGTTGCGCCGGTTCCGTCCGGAGTGCTAATCCCCCTATTCGGGGATACCCCGTTCGCGTGGAAACCGTTAACGGGGGTGCCGTTCGGGGGCGTTCCGTTCGCGTGCGTGCCGTTCGGCTGCGTGCCGGTTCCCTGGGCCCGCAGCCAGCCCGCGAACCGGTCCAGGCCCGCCACGGCGTCATAGTCCGCGCGGAAGCGGGCCATGTTCAGTTCGGTGAGCCGCCGGTCGGCCGGGGAGACGAACGCGCGGTCCGCCGGGTGGCCCGTCTGGCGCTGGATCGCGGCGGCCAGCGTGTCCCGCAACCAGTCGCAGCGCTGGCCGGCGGACCGGCCGCGTAAGGTGCGCCAGCTTGCGGCGGCCGCCTCGAAGGTGGCCTGGACCAGATCCTCGGCCAGCGGCCGGTCGGCGTCGGTCAGCACGCAGGCGTAGCCGAACAGGTCCCGGGCATGCACGGTGAAGCACGCGGCCAGTTCCTCGGCGTCGCGTGACCGGATCCTGTGCGTGGCCCCCCCTTCCCCACCCCTGGGTAGCCTGTCGCGAATGGCGCTCCTCAAGGATAAAGCGCCGCAAGCGTAGAAAGCCAGATCTTACTACGTGACCGGTCGGTTAAGCCCGGAATAAGACGCGTCCGGAGTTGTCCGGTCATTTAGACGACGGGGCCGCAGGCCTGCTGCTCCCGAGGCTGGCCCAATCTCGAAACGAGCTAACTTGCCCAATCACCCACAAATTACTCCCGAGTAGTTCCAGCAAAGGGACCGCTCTGTATCGCCGGAAAAGTGATTGCCGGGTGACTATTTCAGGGATGTGGCGGCGGCCCAAGGTGGGCGGCGGCGACCCGTTTGGGCACGACCATACGCCACGCGTCTGTCACGAACTCGCGCATCTCGGCCGGCCCGATGGTCTCCGTCCACGCGTCGATCCACTGGTAGCGCTCGTCGCTCGGGCGATGCAGGAAGAACCGGTCCGGCTCGGCCGCGATCAGCGCCGGGCGCTCGTCCCGGGGGAACCCGAAGCCCATGATCGTCTCGTCGGGGGAGACGGCCGCGTAGACGATCCGGCCGACCCGGAACTTGACCCAGTCGCGGATCAGGTGTTCTTCCGTGCGAGGCAGGAGCAGCGCCACAGCCCGCACCTCGGCCAGTGTCACCATGACCTGATTCTGCCCTCTGGCCCGAGCCGGGCATAACCGGGCGCGTACCGGGGTTGGCCGAACCTGGGACGACGGACCGAGTCGGCCGGGGTTACTCGCAACGCGGTCACCCGCAGCGGGGCCACCCGGAGCCGGAGAACGGAGGAGCGATGCCGAAGGCAGTGCGGTTCGAGAACTACGGCGGAATCGACGTGCTCAAGATCGAGGACGTACCCCGTCCGGTGCCGGGGGAGGGGCAGGTCCTGGTCCAGGTCAAGGCAGCCGGGATCAACCCCGGTGAGGCCAAGATCCGTGAGGGCCTGATGCACTCGCGGTGGCCGGCCACGTTCCCGTCCGGGCAGGGCAGCGACCTGGCGGGGGTCGTGGCCGAGACCGGCCCTGGGGTGACCGGGTTCTCGGCCGGGGATGAGGTCGTCGGCTGGACCGACAACCGGGCCAGCCAGGCCGAGTACGTCGTGACCGAAGCCGGGGACCTGACCGCCAAGCCGGCCGGGGTGCCGTGGGAGGTCGCGGGGGGCCTGTTCGTGGTCGGGGCCACGGCGTACGCCGCGGTCCGGGCGGTCGCCCTGACCCCCGGCGACACGGTCGTGGTGGCCGGCGCGGCGGGCGGGGTCGGCACCATCGCGGTCCAGCTGGCCCGGCGGGCCGGCGCGACGGTGATCGGGCTGGCCAGTGAGCCGCACCACGCGTGGCTCACCGCGCACGGGGTCATCCCGGTGAACTACGGCGACGGGGTGGCGGACCGGATCCGGCAGGCCGCCGGCCAAGTCGGCGCGTTCATCGACACGGTCGGCGGGGACTATGTCCGGCTGGCCGTGGAGGATCTGGGCGTGCCGCCCTCCCGGGTGGACACGATCGCCAACTTCGAAGCCGTCGGGAAGTACGGGGTCAAGGCCGAGGGCAACGCCGCCGGATCCAGCGCCGCGGTGCTGGCCGAGCTGGCCGGGCTGATCGCCGCGGGTGAGCTGGAGGTCCCGATCACCGCGACCTTCCCGCTCGACGAGGTGCAGGACGCCTACCGGCGGCTGGAGCAGGGCCACGTGCTCGGCAAGATCGTCCTGCTCGTCTGAGTCCCGGCGCCTGAGCACCGGCGCCTGAGCACCGGCGCGGGGCACCGGAGCACGGATCGACCTGGGTCAGGCCTGGAACAGGGTGACCCGCGTGGCCGGGCCCAGGATCGGCTCCGCCAAGGGCAGCAGATAGCGATAACGGGCGGGCAGGTGGCGGCGGACCGGGCGCGGGAGCCGGGCCAGCCCGGTGGATTCCACCACCCGCAGGCCCAGCCGCTCCAGCGAACGCGGATCATCGCAGGCCCACGCGAACCTCGCGGGGATGCCCCGCCGGGCGGCCAGTTTCCGCTGCTGATGGAGGGTCCGCTGGGGAAAGGTGTCCAGCGCGATGCGGGCGTTAGGGAAATGGTTCTTGATGCGGGTCAGCAGCGTGCTGACCTGTTCTTCCGTCAGGTAGACCAGCACCCCGTCGGCCACGAAGAAGTACGGCCCCGGGCTCTGCGCGACGATGGGCAGCCACTCTTCGCTGGTCACCGACGCGGCCACCATCCGGCGGCGGTCGGTGTCGGCGAAGAACCCGCGCCGCAGCTCGATGCTGTCGGGCAGGTCCAGGTCGATCCAGTGCACCTGACCGTTGTCCACGCGCTCGAAGCGGCTGTTCAGCCCGGTGCCGATCTCCACCACCGTGCCCGCCGGGTTCCGGGCCAGGAAGTCGCGGACCCAGGCGTCCATGAGCACGGTCCGCAGCACGGTCACCGACCCGCCCGCGCCCCGGCCGTACTTGGCGTCGCTTTCCACCGAGCCCGCGATCTCCACGGCTTTCGGGTCCCGCAGCAGGGGCTGCCGCCGCTGGGCCGCCCGGGCCCGGGCCAGCAGCGGGATGAACAGTGTCTCCTGCACGGCCCCCAGCCGGGCCTGGTCCCTGTCCGTCATGCCCGCCATTACACCGCATCCGGCCGCTAGCCCGGGCCGGAGTGCGGGTCCGCCCCGTTTCGCCCCGCTGGAACTGGGCGCGACCGGCTGGCCGCCGCCCCGGCCTCGCGTGCGGGCCGGGCTGATTTCTCCCGCTCCTCGTGAACCGGGCTCCCCCGCGGTGCAATAGAGGGGCGATGGACGACGAGGAGCTGCTGGCCCGGGTGGCGGCCGGCGATGACGCGGCGTTGCGGGAGCTGTTCAGCCGGCACGCGCCGTGGCTGGCCGCCCGGCTCCGGTCGGTGCTGTCCGCCGCGGACGTCGAGGACGTCCTGCAGGAGACCTTCCTCGCGGTCTGGACGGGGGCCCGGGGCTACCGGCCCCTGAGTCCGCCCGGGGCGTGGATGTGGGGGATCGCCCGGCGGCAGGCCGCCCTGTTCCTGCGCCGCCGGGGTCCGGCCACGCTGGTGCTGCCCGCGGTGATCGAGGCGGACGGGCGGCACGCCAGCGACCCGGCCGAGGCGGCGCTGTCGCGGGCCCAGATCACCGAGGCGGTCACCGCGCTCGGGCCGGAAGGCAGCCCGGACCGGGATGTCTGGCAGCTCATGTACGTCGAGGACCGGCCGGTCGCCGAGGTGGCGCGGCTGATGGGGATCCCGGAGGGCACGGTCAAGAGCCGCGCGTACCGGGCCCGGCGGCTGTTGCGGGCGGCGCTAGGCGGGCGCCCGGCCGCGGAGGGAGGACCGCGATGAGTGAACGACCGGGCTGGGACACGGCGCCGGCCGATGTCGACCTGGGCCGGGTGTGGACCGGGGTCGCCGCGCAGGTGTGGTGCCGCCAGCCGGGATGGATTGAGCGGCTGGCCGGGCGGCTGCTGCGCTCGCCCGGCCTGGCCCGGGCGCTGGTGACCACGCCGTCGCTGCTGCTGGGGTGGGTCATCGCCACCGTGGTCGTGCTGGGCGCCGGGTTGCTGGCCACCGTGGCGACCGGGACACCGTTCGTGGAGCTGCTGGCGCCCGCCGTGGCGGCGGCGGGCATCGCCTACGCCTACGGGCCCGGGATCGATCCAGCCTGGGAGCTGTCGCGGAGCATGGCGGTCAGCGACCGGATGGTCCTGCTGGTCCGGGCGCTCGCCGTGTTCGGCCTGAACGCGGTGCTCGGGCTGGCGGCCGCGGCCGCGTCGGGGGCCGCGGCCGCGGTCACGTTCGGCTGGCTGATCCCGATGACCGCGGTGTGCGCGCTGGCCCTGGCCGCGGCCACGCTGTCGCGGTCGGCCAACGTCGGCGTGCTCGCCGGCCTGGGTGGCTGGGCCATCACCATCCTGTCCGCCCGGACCGTCGGCCCGTTCAGCACCGCGTTCACCGACTCCTCGTTCGTCCTTCCCTACCTGGCGTGCGCA
>DASQRM010000252.1:0-11119 GCA_035642895.1 Streptosporangiaceae bacterium
TCCCACATGAACCAGAACCGGTGCTGGCCGGGTGTCCCGAACAGGTACAGGATCAGCCCGGCATCCAGCGTCACCCGGCCGAAGTCCATGGCCACGGTCGTGGTCGTCTTGTCGGGCACCGCCGACAGATCGTCAACTCCGGCGCTGGCCGAAGTCATGACCGCTTCGGTGGTCAGCGGGGTGATCTCTGATACCGATCCGACGAAGGTGGTCTTGCCGACGCCAAAGCCACCCGCCACGACAATCTTGACCGATGTCATGGCGGCGGTATCCCCAGCCGTGCCCCGCACGGGACTAGAGCTTGCGAAGTCCACTGAGCACCCTTTCGAGCAGGTTGAGATCTGGGCGGCCATGTGCATGGTCCAGCTGGTGCACCCTGACCAGCCCTTCCACCGCCATATCAGCGACTAGGACCCGGGCCACGCCCAGGGGCATCCTGAGCACGGCGGATATCTCTGCCACTGAGCGCCAATCACGGCAGAACCCGAGAATGGCCTGGCACTCCGGGCTGAGGCTGGAAAGATCGCGCGCCTCATAGTGAGACGCAGCCACCATCGCCTCGATCTGGAGCTGGTACCGGGGCTTAGTCCTGCCCCCGGTCACAGCATATGGCCGGACTAGCCCGCTCCCAGCGGGTTCGGCCCCACGTGAACGCTTTCCTCCGCCAGACCCGGTGCCGCGTTGGCCACCTGTCGGCGGCCAGTCATCCAGGCCGGGGCCGGACAAGGGTCTCTCCGTTCACTATCTGCCATCCTCCGACCGCAGAGCCCCGCGCATATCCGGCGTGAGAGCCCGTCCCACCCGCTCGACGAGGAGCGCCATCTCGTAGGCCACCAGGCCCATGTCACAATCAGCGGACGCGAGCACGGCCAGGCTCGATCCATCACTGATTGCCATCACCAGCAACAGGCCGCGGGCCATTTCCACGACCGTCTGAGTAACCGGGCCGCCTTCGAAGACCCGGGAAGCGCCCTGCGTCAAGCTGGTCAGTCCGGAGGTCACGGCCGCCAGCTGGTCGACCCGGTCGGCCGGGAAGCCGTTCGAGTAGGCCAGGGGAAGCCCGTCAGACGACACCACGATGGCATGCGCGACGGACGGGACCCTCTCCACAAAGTTCGTGATCAGCCAGTTCAGGTCCTGGACCGGACGGGTTAGCGGACTCACGAACCCTCCTCTCTCGGCGACCCCACCATAAGCAACAGCACGTACCGCAATCCGGCTCGACTCCTCATGTCACATCGTCTCCCTCACCGCCAGCATCATCTTCGCTGTTAACGGCGGCACGCGCCTCGCGAACGCCTCGCTGGAAGCTTGCGAAGCGCTGCCTGGTCACCGCGGCCGAACGGACCGGAGCAGGCGCCTCCGGCTCCGCGCTGGCCCCTACGGTCCCAGGCACCAGGTTGGCCTTGGGAACACGCTTTGGAAGACCGGACAGGGTCACCCCGCCCGACGCCGGCTTGCTGGACGCCTCGGCGGCCCGCCAGCCCTCGTCTGCGGCAGAGGCGGACCAGCCGCCCGTGTTGTTGCCATTTTCCGGTGCGGCAGCCGCAGCACCAGCAGGGGCGGCAGCACCAGAGTTCGGCCGGTCGGCGCTGTGCCGGCCACGGCGGAACCAGTCCGACTCCACCGATTCAAAGATGGGCAGCCGGTTGCCCTGGCCGTCCGGGCCGGCTGGCGGTACCACGACCTCCCGCCGGGCGGAGCCGGGGTCGCTGCCCAGGCTCCGGACCGGCCGGGTTGGCAGCCGGGGCGGCTGGCTCGCGCCGTCACCGCTCAGAGACGTGCCGAACGTCGGCGACATGCCGTTGCCGGGCACTGAGGGGATCGGCCCCGTACTCGCCGCCGGTGGCGGTGCGGACGCAGCCGGCGTGCTCTGCGCCGGGTCATCCCAGGACGGCTTGGCCGGCGGGTTCTCCCAGGACGGGGCGTCCGGCGTCGGCGGGCCATCATCCCAGGCCGGCCCGGACGGAGAGGCGGTGGCGGGGTCGTCCCAGGACGGGGTGAGCGCCGGGAAGCCCGCCGTGGCCGCCGAATCACCGTTCTCGGCGTGCAGCGGGGTGAAGCGCGGCGCGCGGGCCGCGTTCACCGCCTCCTCCGCGGCGCTGCGGCCGCGGAGCGGACCCCACTCCCCGCCATTGCTCCCGCTGCCGGTGAGGGCATCGAGGGGGGCGGCCCCGCCCGACCCGTTCCGCTCGAAGCGGCGGAGCCCGGCCGGGGAGCCATTGCCTTCGTGGGTCACTGTCTCATCGGGCAGCCAGACCAGGGCGGTCAGCCCGCCGGTCGTGGCGGGGCGCAGCCGCACCCGGATGCCGTGCCGCGCCGCCAGCCGGGCGACCACGAACAGGCCCATGCGCCGGGACACGGCCACGTCCACCACCGGCGGGTTGTCCAGCCGCCAGTTGGCGTGGGCCATCTCCTCGGCCCCCATGCCGACGCCCTGGTCACTGATGTCGAGCAAGACTCCGCCGCTGTTCAGCAGGTGCCCGGACACGGTCACCGGCGTCTCCGCCGACGAGAACGAAGTGGCGTTCTCCACCAGTTCCGCGACCAGGTGGACCACGTCGTTGACCGCCTGGCCGCGGACCGAGATGCCGGGCTGGACGTTCATCGAGACCCGTTCGTACTGCTCGATCTCGGAGACCGCCGCACGGAGCACGTCCACCAGGGCCACCGGCTGGTTCCACCGCCGGGACGCCTCATGGCCCGCGAGGACCAGCAGGTTCTCAGAGTTGCGGCGCATACGGGTGGCCAGGTGGTCCATCTGGAACAGGTTGGACAGCCGCTCCGGGTCCTGCTCGCCCTGCTCCAAGTCGTCGATCAGCCGGATCTGGCGTTCGACCAGCGATTGGCTGCGCCGGGACAGGTTCACGAACATCGCGTTGACGTTCCCGCGCAGCGCGGCCTCGTTCGCGGCCAGCCGGAGCGCTTCCCGGTGGACCTGATCGAACGCCCGCGCGACTTCACCGATCTCGTCGGAAGAGTCCACATCGATCGGGGCGACCTCAAAGGAGCCGCCGCCGTCAGCCTCGCTCATCCGCCGGACCATTTCCGGCAGCCGGACCCCGGCCACTTCCAGGGCGCCCGCGCGCAACCGCCGCAGCGGGCGGACCATCGACCGCCCGATGATCACGGTCAGGAAGAGGGAGAGCGCGAGCACGAGCAGGACTGCCGCGCCGACCACGATGGCCGCTGTCAGGGCCGACTTGTGCAGCGCCGCCGCGCGGGAGCTGATCTGGCTGTTCAGGGCCTGCTCGACCGTGGTCATCTGCGAGTCGACCTGGTTCGACATGGCGCCGTACCAGTCGTCCACGGTGGTGAGGTCATTCTTCAGCGACCCGCCGGACTCCTGGGCGGTGGCGATCGCCTGGGTTTCCTCGGCGTTGGCCTCGAAGAGGAAGGACGAGGCCACGCTGTTGTTCCACACCTGGCGCTGGGCGATGCTGGCCGTGGTGTTGAACGAGGCCAGGTTGCTCGCCTGCTCGGAGATCGCCGAGTTGAGCGCATTCAGCTCGTTCGGGCTGAGCGAGCCCTGCAGCAGGCCCAGGGAGAGGTCCGCGCGCTGCTCGGACGCCTCTTCCTTCATCCGGGACACGAGGCCAAGCACCCGGATGGACTGGGCCAGCGCCGCGTCACTGGCCCCCTGGCCGGTCACGTCGATCAGCGCGATCAGATCGTTGATGATCGTGGCGTACTTCGTCACCACGACCTGCGCCGGCAGCTGCGTGGCGGTGGCCGCCTTACGGAGCAGCGTCAGGTTCGCCAGCCCGTTGAGGGCGGTCGTGGCCTCCTGCCGGGTCTGCGCCGAGAAGGATTCGTTGATCTCGTTCAGCTCGCTCTTCACCACGGCCGCGGACTGATCGGTCAGGGCGTGAGTCTGGTTTACCACGTTCAGCTCGGGGGCCCTGACGTTAGCGGGCGACCCCCGCCCGCCCTGGGCTCCGAGCCCGATGTAACGGACGGTCGTGTCCCGCTCGTCCTCGAGACGCTGGGCGAGGACGGTGACGTTGGCGCTGAGCGTGGCGA
Organism: Streptosporangiaceae bacterium; assembly: GCA_035642895.1. Classification (GTDB taxonomy): domain Bacteria; phylum Actinomycetota; class Actinomycetes; order Streptosporangiales; family Streptosporangiaceae; genus RYN-230. Next base: position 4,024 of record DASQRM010000252.1, read on the forward strand.
GCTGCTGAACCCGCCCGTCGGCGGTGGCGCTGCGCGCGTACGAGAGGATCCCCGTGCCGCCCAGTATCACAGCGGTCAGCGTGGGGATGGCGATCAGCAGGACCAGGCGGGAACGCACCCGCCAGTTCTTCAGGGCGCGGCGTGAGCTTGAGCCAGGCCGCGGGGCCGGGCCCGGTCCGCCAGGCTCGGCCGTCTCTTCCCGGGTCTCGAGGTCCGCGGGGGCGCGGGCCGCCGGGCCGGCCTCGGTAGACGGCTCTGCTGAGCCTGATTCGCCAGCCAGCCCGTTACCGGTCATCTTGCTGCGGGACCGCACAGCCTCTGCACCTCTCACCTGGCTTGTGTGGCGAGCCAGCAGGCCCGCGGTACTTGCGGCGGAACTGACATGACGCACCCCTTCCCGGGTGACGATTCTGCAAGCCCCGCGCGCGGGCGCGGCCAAGGGCCAACCTTAACGTCTCACCATCGGCAGTGATCAGTACCTTATGCCAGGAAAGAGCTGCTCTAGCGTGAAGTTTGCCGGATGGCTTGACGTCAGTAGGGTACTCTCCGGCGCTTCCGTCGTGGCTCGTTCTGTACTAACTCAGCCTGGTATGTACGAAGAATGTTAAGACTACCCAGGTACAGACGGTAGGGACTGATCCCCGGAGAGCCGTCAATGCGGCGCCGGCTCGGCCCCGGCCGCCTCGCCCGCACGGCCGGCGGCCCTGGTCGTGGCCCCCCTGCGGCCCTGGTCGGCGCTCCCGCCGGCCCGGATCGCCACCCGCGGGCCGCACGTCAGGCCCCCGTCGCGTCACTGGCCCCACGCCGCACGCCTGTATCTGGCGGTCGCGTGCCCAGCGCCCCGCTCCGGCCGGACGCAGCGGGTCAGCCGCGGCGGCGCGGAACCCATCGCCGCCGCCGGGCCGGCCATTCCCGGCGGAAACAGGGATCGGCGCCGCCGGGGTAACCGATTCATGCCGCTGCCGCCCGGCCCGGCCGCCGCGGGACGGTTATTGGGCTCGGCTCTTTCGCCCATAACCCCCGGCGGCTGGCCGCTAGTCCGGAACCCCGAGTTCCCGCGCGATGATCATCCGCTGGACCTCGGAGGTGCCCTCGCCGATCTCGAGCACCTTGGCGTCGCGGTAGAACCGGCCTACCGGGAACTCGTTCATGAACCCGTAGCCGCCGAAGATCTGGGTGGCCTCCCGGGCGTTGTCCATCGCCGCGTTGGACGCGAGGAGCTTCGCGATCGCCGCCTGCCTCTTGACCGGCTGCCCTGCGACCAGCCGGGCCGCCGCGTCGTACCAGGCCAGGCGGGCACTGTGGGTGCGTGCCTCCATATCGGCCAGCTTGAACCGGATGGCCTGGTAATGCCCGAGCCGGTGGCCGAACGCCGCCCGCTCGCCGGTGTAGCGCAGGCATTCGTCCACGCAGCCCTGGGCCAGGCCGACCGCGAGAGCGGCGATCGCGATCCGGCCCTCGTCCAGGATCTCCAGGAACTGGGCGTAACCGCGGCCGCGCGGGCCGAGCAGATGATCCGCGGGAACCCGGCACGAAGCGAAGGACAGCTCCCTGGTGTCCGAGGCGCACCAGCCGACCTTGGAGTACTCCGGCCCCACGGTCAGCCCGGGAGTGCCAGCCGGCACCACGACGGCCGAGATCTCCCGGGGCCCGCCGGGATCTCCCCCCGTGATGGCCAGCACCGTGACCAGGGAGGTGATGGAGGTTCCGGAGTTGGTGATGAACGACTTGGTCCCGTCGATGACCCACTGCCCGTCCCCGTCACCCGGCTCCAGCCGCGCCCTGGTCCGCATCCCGCCGGGGATGTCGGAGCCCCCGCCCGCCTCGGTCAGGCCGAACGCGGCCAGCTGCTCCCCGGAGCACAGACCGGGCAGCCAGCGGCGGCGCTGATCGTCGGTGCCGAACCTATAGATAGGCATGGCCCCGAGGGCCACGGCGGCCTCGAGCGTGATGGCCACCGAGGAGTCCACCCGGGCCAGTTCCTCCAGGACCACGCCGAGCGCGAACAAGTCGCCGTCCATGCCGCCGAACTCCGCCGGGAACGGCAGCCCGAACAGGCCGAGCTTGGCCATCCGGGCGACCAGGTCATAGGGGAACTCGGCGCGCTCGTAGAAGCCGCCGATCACCGGCCGCACCACGTCGCGGGCGAAGTCGGCCACGGTCTCGCGCAGGTCCTGGTGCTCATCGCTGAGTGTGTAACTGATCATCACTGTCCCTCATCGGCCGGTGACGCCGCATGAGCGTGATGTTACTGGGCGCTGGCCCGGCGGCCGGGCACCCGTGCCGTCCCGCAAACGTTAGGCTCACGTGAACACGTCCCTGCCGCCGTCCCGGAGGACGACATGGCGACCCTGACCTGTCCTGCCTGTGCCGCTGAGGTCCAGCCGGACGATCTCATCTGCTTCACCTGCGGCGCCAACCTGCCCAGGCGCCGGTCGGCTGACGAGCCTGCCTCGCCGACGGTTATGCAGGAGTACCCGAAACGCGAGGGCGCGGCGGCCCCGCCAGCGGGGTCGTCCTGCCCGCACTGCGGGGCGCCCATCCGGGAGCCGGCGGCCGTGTTCTGCGCGGTGTGCCGCGAGCCGCTGCCGCCCCGGGCGGGCATCATCTCGCCCGTGGTGCTGCGCCTGGTCTTCCCCACCGGCAATGTGGAAGTTCCCGCGGGCACCTCGCTGATCCTCGGCCGTGACCCGGAGGAGTCACTGGTCGCGGCGGCCTTCGCCAGCTACGACAACGTCTCCAGGCGGCACGCCACGGTGACCGTCAGCGACACCGGCCAGGCCACGATCCGGGACGAGCACTCCACCAACGGGACGTTCGTCAACGGAGACCGGGTCCTGCCCGGTACCGAGGTCCGCCTGGTGGACGGGGACAGCGTCCGCCTGGCCGCGGACGTGACCGGCGAGGTCTCACTTCCCCGGCAGGGCATCCCCGGGGCCTACAGCCGCAACGGGCACCGCGACCCGGCCCCGCCCAGCTAGCCCAGCCAGCCAGCTCGCCCCGCCCAGCCAGCCCACTCGCCCCGCCGAGCCCGGCCAGCCCGGCGGCCCGGCCGGGCTTCGTTTGGGCCTATCAGGCGGCGGCACGCCATGAGATCATCGCGGGGTCGAGATCATGATCCGCGGAGGTCGCCATGTCCGTCCGGGAATCCACCACCACGGCGCCAGGCCTCCGGCGGAACGCCATCGGGCTGCGCGAGGTCCTGTTCCAGAGCATCACCGACATGGCCCCCGGGGCCGCCATCGCGGCGTCGATCCCGGCCGGGGTCGCGTTCGCCGGCGGGTCCCTGCCGCTCGCCGTGATCTTCGCCCTGGTCGCCTGCTTGTTCTGCGCCTGCAGCATCGGCCTGCTGGCCCGGGAGATGCCCTCGGCCGGCTCCCTGGCCACCTACGCCGCGCGGGGCCTGCACCCGTCCGTGGGCTTCCTGGTCGCCTGGGGCTACGTCCTGGTCGGGTTCCTGATCCCGCCGCTGGTGCTGCTCCAGCTCGGTTTCACCACCGCCGCCACAATCAACGCCGAATGGTCCGGCTACCCGGCCAGCCTGTGGTGGCCGTGGGCGCTGGCCGGGGCGGTGATCGTGCTCACGGCCGGCTTCTACGGCATCCGCACCTCGGCCCGGCTCGGGACCGTCCTCGGCGTGTTCGAGATCTCCGTCTTCCTGGTCCTCGCGGTCTTCTTCGTCGTCCACGCGGGCAGCCACAACACCCTGAGCGTGTTCACCACCAAGTACACCCCGCCCGGCTTCCGCGGCCTCGCCGGGGTGATCGGCGGCTCGGTGTACACGATCCTGGCCTTCGGCGGATTCGAGGGGGCGGCCCCGCTGGCCGAGGAGGCCAGGAACCCGCGGCGGACCATCCCGCGGGCGATCCTCCTGGCCACCCTGCTGATCGGGGCGCTGTACGTCTTCACCACCTATGCCGTGGACGTCGCGTTCGGCCCGGCCAAGTTCGTGAACTTCACCACCGGCACCGGGGCCGCGTCCTGGGAGGGCATGGCCCGGTCGCTGTACGGGCTGTTCTGGTTCTTCGTCTTCCTCGCCATCGTGAACTCCACCATCGCCAACGCCAACGCCGGGGTGAACGTCTCCAGCCGGACGGCTTACGCCATGGGCCGGATCGGCGCGTTCCCCCGCTTCCTGGCCTGGGTGCACCCGAAGCACCACTCCCCCGCCGTGGCCATCCTCACCGGCTTCGTCATCACCGCCGCGGTGACCCTCGGCCTCGGCCTGAGCTACGACCCGGTCACCGCCTTCGTGATGGTGGCCACCGCCCTGGTCATCGTCCTGGCCGCGATCTACATCCTGATGAACGCGGCCTGCATCGGCTACTTCAGCCGGGGGTCCACCCGCGGCACCCGCCGGTTCAACCCGCTGCTGCACGTGGTCATCCCGGTGCTGGGAATCATCACGTTCGTCCCGGCCTGGCTCACCGCCGCGGGCATCAAGGCGTTCTCGTTCGTGGCCCCGCTGTCCCCGCCGTACTCCTACATGGGTCCCGGGGTGGCCGGCTTTATGGTGGTCGGCCTGATCTACCTGGTCTACCTGTACCGGCATGACCCGCGTCGGGTACTCGAGGTCGGGCTGGTCCATCTGGACCCGCTGGAGGAGTACGACGCAGGAGATAGCTCATGAGCGACCCGCAGGTGATCAGCTTCCGGCCGCCACCGGAGCAGTACGCGTGGACGTTCGGCGGCGCCGCGCCGGTGGCCCGGGTCCGCCCGCCCGCCGTGCTCGAGGTGTTCACCGAGGACTGCTTCGCCGGCCGGGTGCGCAGCGAGACCGACCTGGTCTCGGAGGTCTGCGAGTTCCCGTACCTGAACCCCCAGACGGGCCCGTTCTACATCGAGGGTGCCGAGCCCGGCGACACCCTGGCCGTGCATTTCATCTCGATCGAGCCGGCCCGGGACTGGGGCGCGTCCACCACCGTGCCGCTGTTCGGCGCGCTGAGCGCCACGCACGTCACCGCGCTGCTGCACGACCCGCTGCCCGAGCTGGTCTGGCTGTGGCAGTTCGACACCGCGAAGGGCCTGTGCCGGTTCACCGCCCGCCGCGGCGACTTCACGACCGACCTGCCGCTCGAGCCCATGCACGGCACGGTGGGGGTGGCCCCCGCTAACCTGGAGGTGCGCAGCGCCCTGGTCCCGGACTCGTTCGGCGGCAACATGGACACCCCGGAGATGCGCGCCGGGGTCACCTGCTACCTGGGGGTGAACGTCGAGGGGGCGCTGTTCTCGCTCGGCGACGGGCACGGCCGCCAGGGCGAGGGTGAGACCTGCGGCGTCGCGGTGGAGTGCGCGATGAACACGGTGCTGGCCGTCGACCTGATCAAGGGCCGGCCGTGCCCCTGGCCGCGGCTGGAGTCCGACACCCACCTCATGTCCGCGGGCTCGGCGCGGCCGCTGGAGGACGCGTTCCGGATCGCCGGCCTCGACCTGGTGCAGTGGCTGGCGGCCGAGTACGGACTGGATCAGCTGGACGCCTACCAGCTGATCACGCAGGCGATCGAGGCGCCGCTGGCCAACGTCTGCGACCCCAACTACACCAGCGTGGTCAAGATGCCCAAGCAGTACCTGCCCGCGGCCGACCCCATGCAGGGGGCGCACGCCCGGCTCCGCGAGCTGGCCCGGGCCTACCGGGGCACAGCCCGCTGACGCCGGGCCGCCGTTGACACCTAGCAACTCTAGGCATAGAGTCCCGAGGTATGAATCGGGAACGCCTCAAGGGACACCTGGACTTGCTCCTGCTGTCCGTGCTCACCGCCGGGCCGGCGCACGGCTACGCCGTCATCTCGGACCTGCGCCGCCGCAGCGAGGGCACGTTTGACCTGCCGGAAGGCACCGTCTACCCGGCGCTGCACCGGCTCGAGGACGCCGGGCTGCTGAGCAGCTCCTGGGCCATGGCCGATGGCCGGCGGCGCCGGGTGTACGCGCTGACCGCCCCCGGGGCGGCCGCGCTGGCCGCGGAGCAGACCGAGTACCGGCACTTCACCCGCGGGATCCAGTCCGTTCTGGGGTGGTCCACATGAGCACCTCTGATGGCGACCTGATCGAGGACTACCTGGATCAGCTCTACGCGCGGCTCCGCTGCGCCCCGCGGGCGGCCCGCCGGATCCTGGCCGAGGCCGAGGACCACCTGCGCGAGGCGGTCACGGACGGGCTGGCCGCCGGGCTGACCCAGGCCGAAGCGCAGGAGCAGGCGGTGTCGAGCTTCGGCTCGGTGCGGGCCGTGGTGCGGGCCCACGACCGGAGGCTGCGCCGGCTCCCCAGCCGGGCCGTGCTCCGGGACGTGGTCATGGCCGCCTGGCGGCTGGGAGCGGTCGGCCTGGTCGCGATGGGTGCGAGTGGCCTGATCGCGTGGCTGATGAACGCGGCCTTCGGCCGCCCGTTCGTCGGCGGCGCCCCCGGCGCGATCAGGTATTCCGCGGCCGACTGCCGGCACTGGCTTACCCTCTGGCCGCACGCGCACAGCTGCGCGCAGGCCGCGATGCTGGAGAACAGCAGCGACGCGGTGTCCTTGCGGCTGGCCGCAGGAGTGCTCGGCCTGGCCGCGCTGGCCGCCTATCACCTGGCCCGCCGCCAGTCCCGGGATCTCCTGCCGGAGAGCTTCACGCCCACCGTGGCGATGACCCTGTTCGGCGCGGCCGGCCTGGGGCTGGCCGGGCTCGCGGTCGATAACACGGTGCTGGGCATGCGGTCCGGCCTGGGCCCGGCGGCAGGCGCGGGCTTCTACCTGAGCGGGGCGATCGTGGCGCTGGTCATGGCCCTGCGCTATGCGCGGGACCTGCACCGCAGCATCCTGCTGCAGGCCCGTGGCTGAGGTTTCGTCAAGGCCCGCAACGAACCCCCCGCCGGCGGGCGCCCGCTGTCTGTGACCCGCCCCGCGCTCCCCGTGCCGTGGCGGCCGGACCACGCCGTGAGAGCCGTTAGGGGAAAAGTAACGGGCGCGCGGGCTGAGCTCCCGGCCTGCGGGCTACGGCGCGCGGCCTAGCGCTCGCTGTCCAGGGCCCCCATCTGGGCGGCCTCGTACCGGGTTCCGGCGACCTGCCCGGCCGGCACGGCCGCCTCGATCGCGGCCAGCTCATCGGCGGTAAGCCGCAGG
>DASQRM010000253.1:0-2072 GCA_035642895.1 Streptosporangiaceae bacterium
CCTGCCAAGCCTTCATGCCATACCTCGCTCAACCTCTTCGATCCGCTGCTGCATCCGGTTCATCCCGCGCAGCCACCTGTCCGGGTTGGCCGCCCGCATCTGGTAGTACCCGTGCACCTCCGGGTGCGGCAGGATCAGGAAGCGTCCCGCCTCCATGCCGGCGAGCAGCACCTCGGCGACCTGCTCGGGCTCGATCGCCGCGTCCTGCAGCACCACCTTCCCGGCCCCGCCGGACTGGGCCAGCATGTTCGTCCGCACCCCCTGCGGGCAGATGCAGTGCACCACCAGGCCGCGGTGCCCGTAGGTGGCGGCGAGCCACTCGGCGTAGGACTCGGCGGCGTGCTTGGTCACCGAGTAGGTGGCCGTGCCCAGCATGGTGAGCAGCCCGGCGGCGGACGCGGTCACCACGAAGCAGCCGCGGCCCCGCTCCAGCCAGGCGGGCAGCAGCTCACGCGAGGCCCGCACGTGGGCCATCAGGTTGACCTCCCAGGACTGCTGCCAGGCCGCGTCGGGCGCGTCCGGACCCGCGCCGATCGCGATCCCCGCGTTGGAGCAGTAGATGTCGATCTCGCCCAGGTACTCGCGGGCGCCGGCGACGAGCTCGCGGACGCCTTTCTCGGTGCCTATGTCGCCGGGGTGGGGATACCCGCCGATCTCCTGCGCCACCGCGGTCGCGGCCTCGAAAACCAGGTCGTTGACCACCACCCGGGCGCCCGCCGCGGCCAGCCCGCGGGCCAGCGCCCGCCCGATCCCCGCGCCCGCGCCGGTGACGACCACGCCGGCTCCTGCGATTTCTATAGCCACGCCCGCAGGTTACCGCGAGGTAGATCATCTGATAAAGGCCGCCGCCGGCCGATCGGCGCGGTCGCCGTCTCGATGAGCCGATCCACCCGCAGCGGCCTCTCCAGGTAATGGTCCGCGTGACCCAGCAGCCCGCCCGGCACCCCGTCCAGGACGTGCGCGCTCACCACCGCGACCGGCAGCGCGGGCGCCACCCGCCGCAGCGCGCCCAGCAGCTCCAGGCCGGTCATGCCCGGCAGGTCGAGGTCGGTGACCACGAGATCCCAGTGCTCGTCGGCGGCCAGCCGGAGCGCCGTCACCGGGTCGGCGGTGTGGATGACCTCGAACCGGCACCGGTTGGCCAGCACGTGCACCAGGAACAGGGCTGCTTCCGGGTCGTCCTCGACGACCAGGATCCGCGCGCGGATTTCCTCCCCCATCCCGCCAATCTTCACCCGGTCCGGCCCCACCCCGAGCGGGTCGTTCCAGGCCAGTTTCAGCAGCTGGTCCGGGGTGAGGGTCTGGCCCGGATGCCGGATCAGCGCGGCCAGCAGGCGGAACTCGGTCGGGGTCAGCGCGACCGGCGCGCCGCCCACGCTGACCTCGCGGGCAGAGAGCCGGACCAGCAGGCGGCCGTCGTCGTAGACCTCGGGCCGCGGCTGCCCGGCCCGGGGCCGGCGGAGCAGCGCCTCCACCCGGGCGGCCAGTTCACGGTTGCCGAACGGTTTGGTCAGGTAGTCATCGGCACCGCCGTGGAGCCCTCTGACCTTGTCGCCCTCCTGGCCGTGCGCGGTCAGGATGAGCACGGGCACGTCGCTCAGGTCGCGGATGCGCTCCAGCACGGCCCACCCGTCCATGGCCGGCAGCCCGATGTCGAGCACGACCAGGTCGAAGGGTTCGGGCCGGGCCAGGTGGAAGGCGCGCAGGCCCTGCTTCCCGTCGGCCGAGCTGTCCACCTCCAGGCCCTGCCTGCTCAGCACGGTCCGGATGCCCAGCGAGATGTCCTGGTCGTCCTCGATCACCAGGACGCGGCCCTTCACTGTGGCCCCTCCGATCCCGGCCCCGGCAGGTACACGCTGAACGTGCTGCCCGCCCCAGGGTGCTGTCCACCGCCACGCGCCCGCCGTGCATCTCGGTGAGCACCTTGACGATGGACAGGCCCAGGCCGGTGCCTGGCAGCCCGGCGGTGCGCGCGTTGGAGGCGCGGACGAACCGGCTGAACAGCTGCCCGGCCTCCTCCGGCGGGATCCCGATGCCGGTGTCGGTCACGTCGATCCGCCACTGGCCGTCGT
>DASQRM010000254.1:0-45881 GCA_035642895.1 Streptosporangiaceae bacterium
CTCCGGGCGATGAACAGGTCCGGGAGCACCGCGAGCACCTCGACCCCGGAGGCCTCGACCCCCGCTTCCTCGGCCGCCTCCCGGAGCGCGGCCGCCGCCGGGCCCGCGTCGGACTCATCGATCGCGCCGCCGGGGAACGCGGGCTGGCCGGAGTGCCGCCGCAGCCCCGGACCGCGCTGCACGAGCAGCAGGTCGGGGCCCTCTGCGCCCATGCCGAAGAGGACCAGCACCGCGGACGGGCGGCCGCCACCGGGCGGGGGGCTCAGCCGGGGCGGGATCGCGGCCTCGCGGGCCGTGGCCGCCAGGTCGAGCAGCCAGCGCGGCGGCCCGTCCCGGGCGCCGTCGAGGCTTTCCAGCGGGTCCAGCGCACTCACGAGAACGGGCCCGTCTTCACCAGCGCGCGGGCCGTCTTCTCGTCAGTCGGGCCTTCTCCGTAGGACGGGCACAGCCGGGCGACGCCACAGGCTCCGCAGGCGGGCCTGCGGGCGTGGCAGACGCGCCTGCCGTGCCAGATCAGCCGGTGGGACAGGATCGTCCACTCCGATCGCGGGAAGAGCGCCCCGACCTCCTGCTCGATCTTGACCGGGTCGGTCTGCTTCGTCCACCCGAAGCGCCGGGACAGCCGGGCGAAGTGCGTGTCCACGGTGATGCCCGGCACGCCGAACGCGTTGCCGAGGACGACGTTCGCCGTCTTCCGGCCGACCCCGGGCAGGGTGACCAAGTCCGCCAGCTTGCCGGGAACCTCCCCGGCGTACCGGTCACACAGGGCCTGGCCCAGGCCGATGAGGCTGTTGGTCTTGGCCCGGAAGAATCCAGTGGACTGGATGATCTTCTCCATCTCGGCCCGGTCGGCCGCCGCGTAGTCGGCGGCGCTCCGGTAGCGGGCGAACAGCACCGGCGTTACCAGGTTGACCCGCTTGTCGGTGGTCTGCGCGGACAGGATGGTGGCGACCAGCAATTCCAGCGGCGAGGTGAAGTTGAGCTCCGTGTGGGCATCGGGATAGAGCACGGCGAGTTCGCGGTTGATGCGCCGGGCCCGGCGGACGAGCGCGGTCCGGGAGGGATCAGGGGTCACGGATCCAGCCTATTGAGCGGCCGCGGTCTGTGGCGCACGGCGCGGTGCCCAGAGTGGCTAATCAGCGCGCCACCAGGCGGGCGCTAGGCTGCGACCGCGCTTAACCAGCAGTTCCGTTATGCTTACGAAGAGCTTCCGGGGGGGGCATGGCAGCTGCACGAGTCGCCTCAGGCGCAGCGACGCCGATTACGTCCGCGGCGGGCCTGGCCCGGCTGGTGCGGCGGAACTGGCTGCTGGCCATCCTGCTGGCCGCCGGCCTGGTCCTGCGGGTGGCGACGCAGCTGGCCTACCGTCCCGCCCTGCTCTTCATCGACTCCATCAAGTACCTGTTCGGGGCGTACGCCGGGAACGATCCGCCCGGCTATGAGCTGATCCTGAAGGTCTTCCTCCGGGTCGGCACGCTGCCCATGGTGGTGGCCGTGCAGCACCTGCTCGGCCTGGCCATGGCCGTGGCGCTCTACCTGATCCTGCGCCGCCGCGGCGTGCCGCGCTGGCTGGCCGCACTGGCCACCGCGCCCATCCTCCTGGACGCCTACCAGCTCCAGATCGAGCAGTCGATCATGCCCGACACGGCGTTCGAGGCCCTGATCGTCGCGGGCCTGGTCGCGCTGCTCTGGCAGCCACGGCCGCGGCCGTGGATGGTGCTGGCCGCGGGGCTCGCCCTGGGCGTCTCGGCCACGGTCCGCCAGGTCGGCGAGATCTTCATCCTGCCCGCGCTGGTGTACGTGCTGATCACCGTGCCGGGCTGGCGCGTCAAGCTGATCAAGGCCGCGGCATTGTGCGCCGCCTTCGCCCTGCCCATCCTGGCGGTCAGCTTCCGGAACTACGTGGCCATCAAGCATTTCTCGCTCGCCCCGTACGCGGCCGGGACCATCTACGGCCGGGCCGGGGCGGCCGCGGACTGCGCCACGCTGACGCTGCCCGCCTACGAGCGGGCGCTCTGCCCCTCCCCGGGCCAGCAGGCCCGGGGCCCGGACTGGCTGGACCACGGGGCCACGTCGCCCATCAAGTACGTGGTCCCCCCGCCGGGGATGCCCCACGTGACGATGGCGGCCAACTTCAGCCGGCGGGTCTTCGAGCAGCAGCCCGGGCGGGTGGCCAGCGCGATCAGCCGGGACGCGATCAAGCTCTTCGCCGTGCAGCGGGTCACCTTTCCCGGCGACACGTCGGTCACGCGCTGGCAGTTCCAGCGGACCTTCCCGCTGTACCCGCCCTACATCACCGATGTGCACGGCCATCTGCGGTTCGCCCAGCTCAATCCGGCGGGCAAGGTGAAGGTGATCGAGAAGGGGCGGCGCTTCAGCGACCAGCCCACGGTGAACACGAGCCTGGCCGGGTTCTTGCGCACCTACCAGCTCGGTGGCGGCTACACACCCGGGCCGCTGTTCCTGTTCAGCGTGCTAGCCGGGCTGGCGGGCACTATCGGCGTACTGCGCCGCCGGGCCTCCGCCGCGCAGCGGGCCACCGCCACCGCCGGCCTGCTCACCTTCCTCAGCGCGGCGGCGGTCCTGCTCGCGTCCGACCTGTTCGAGTTCAGCTGGCGCTATCAGCTGCCGGCCCTGGTCACCCTGCCGCCGGCCGGGGCGCTGGGCATCACGGTGGTCATCGGGTACGTCGCGGCCCGGCGCCAGCGCGCCTCCCGGCCGGTTCCCAGCCCGGCCCGCCAGCCGGCCTCCGTGCCCGGCAACGGCAGCTATTCGGGGTCCGGCCAGCCCGGGCGGGGCCCGAACCGGGCCGATGCGAACCACACGACCAGAGCCAGCGGGACCAGCAGCACGACCGGGAGCAGCGCGGGCACGTAGGCCGTGACCACGGCGGAGGCACCAGCCCCTACGACCACCGCGGCGAAGATGCCCAGGCTGCGCTCCAGGCCCTGGGGTCTGCGCCCGGTGACCAGCGCCGAGATCACGCCGGTCATCGTTCCGGTCAGGTACGTCGTGGATATCTCGCCCAGGTGGCGGATGGTGGCCGCCTGGATGCCCATGGCGATGCCCGCGTTGGCCAGCAGCATCAGCTCGCCCGTCCCGGACGGGTGGCCGCGGGACAGTTCCCAGCCCACGCAGAACACCACGAGGACGCAGAGCTCCAGGCCGAGGGCCACGGTGAGCCACGACGGCCAGATCTCGCGCTGCGCGATCACCGCGTGTGAGCGGCGGCCCCGCCAGCCCGCCAGCCAGCGGCCCGTCCGCCGGGCCGACAGGGGTGCCCCCACGGCCACGCCGGCCACGTAGCTGGCCAGCGCCACCGCGCAGTTTTCCGCCAGTGCCCCGTCGTGGGTCCCGGCGGCGATGCCCAGCAGCACCAGGGTCCCGGTGATCACGCTGCTGAACACGTGACCCAGGTGCAAGAACGCGGCGGCGTCGACGCCGCCGGTGGTCACGGTGAGCAGGACGACCAGCAGGTCCCGGGCGCCCGAGCGCCAGTCCTTAGCCACGGCCAGGTCCCTAGGCCGCACGCTCGCCGGTGAGCGCCCGCCAGACATCGCCGGTCCGGCCGGCCAGCAGCCGGGCATCCTCACTGTCCGGCAGCGGCGGCTCTCCGGGCAGCTGGCCATCCCGGACGCTGCGGGCCAGCTTGCGCAGGGCCGCGGCCAGCTGCCCGACGTCACGAGGGTCGGGACGCTGGCTGGTGGCGTCCGCGCGCACGGCGGTCGCGGTCACGGTGTCCGTGAGCTGCTCCAGTGCGGCGAGGACCGGCCACAGCCGGATGGCCCGCCTGCTCACCGAGGGGGGCTCTGCCATCGTCCGCTGAAACTCCGTGCGCAGGTCGGATAGGGCTCGGTAGGACTGGCGGCGCAACGCCGACCGGCCTGGCTGGCCGAGTAGCGCCTGCTCCGTGTAACGCGCCACACTATCGAGCGCCACGGCCAGCTGTTCCGGCAGGTGGGCATGCCAGCTCGAGGGCCAGGGGGCGTACCCGACCAGGAGCACGACGGCGCAGCCCAGCGCGGTGTCGATCAGCCGGTCCAGGGCGAGCGGCCAGCCGATCGGATGCAGCAGGTCGATCAGGATGACGACCAGCGGCGTCAGGAACGTGCTGAACAGGCCCCAGTTGCGGTCCCGGCCGTAGGGCAGCAGCCCGGCGAACACGGCGCAGGGAATCAGCAGCAGCGGGCCCGCCGGGATGACGATGAGGATGATCGCGCCCAGCACCGCGCCGACGATGGTGCCGATCCCGCGCTGCAGGGCGCGGGCGAACACCGAGCCGAAGTCCGGGCGCAGCACGATCGCGACGGTCAGCACCACCCAGTAGGAGCGCTGGACCGGGAGCGCCTGGCTCAGCACGGCGGCCACCCCGACGGACAGCATCAGCCGGAGGGCGAAGACCCGGGTGAGCCGGCCGCCTGCCGTTTCGGCCAGGAAATCTCGCAGACGCTCGCGGGGGCTGGGGCGGCCGGGGGCCTGGGAGCCTTCCGGCTGGCGCTTACCGGAGATCAGGTCGGCCGCGCCCGCGACGGCGGTGGCCAGCGCCTGCAGGCCGGGAGTGTCACCCGGAGGCGGCCGGACCGCGGAGACCGGCGTACCGTACTGGATGGCGTCGGCGATCGCATCGATCGAGGCGACGAGCCAGGGCGGCGCCTTGACCCCCTCCTGCACGAGGGTGACGGCCGCCTCGGTGAGCGGGTGGGTCTGGCGCAGCAGCGCGGCGATGCGGTTCAGCTCCGGATCCCGGCCGCTGGCCCGGGCCCGGCGCGAGGCGAGGTCATCCCAGGCCTGGTTGAGCGCGGTGACGACGCCCTGATGGGCCGCCGGAAACTCCGGCGTGCCGGCGGCGCGCAGCATCCGGGCCAGCGCGCGGTAGGCATCCGCGGTGCTGCGCTGCTCCGCGGCCAGGGGGGCGATCAGCCAGCCGGGCACCAGCAGCAGCATCGCCCAGCCCAGCCCGGCGAGCATCAGGAGCGGGGGCCACCACCAGGGCCGCAGCGCGCCGAGCGGGCCGGTGCCGAGGATGGTGTACACGAGGAGTTGGAGGCCGGTGATGGCCATCGTGGCTCCGGCCGCGCTCATCAGGGCCGAGATCCCGGCCACCAGGACCAGCAGCGCGACCACGAGCCAGCCCCGGCCGTGCACCAGGCCGCCGAGCACCAGCCCGGCCGCGCCGCCGCAGATCCCGGCCGCGGCCATCCGCTTGATCCGCGCCGGGTAGGGGCCACCGCGGTCCACCACCGAGCCCAGCAGGCCGCCCATGGCGCCCAGGAGCCCGGCGGCCTGGCTCCCCAGCGCGTATCCCAGGGCGAGTGGTCCGCAGACGGCCAGCGCGGCGCGGATCACCGCCGGCCAGGGCACCGGGGCAGGAGCCGGCCGCACCACCTCGGCGAGCCACGGCGGGACCGCGGTCGCGGCGGGAAGCCTGGCCGGCTTCTTCACCCGGGACCGGCCGGGATCATCGGGGGACGACGGCTCACCAGCTCATCGTGTCAAACGCGCCGGAATCTGGCGCACCGGTACATCCCCCGGCCCGCCCAGGCCCCCGGCTGACGCAGGCCCCGCCTGGACCGGACACCCGCCTGGCCACCCGCCCGGCGTCAGCCAGACTCCGCCCAGCGATAGCTGGTGGCCGCCCCGCCGTCGATGCGGACGGTCCCGGCCGGGCGGCCCGCGTCGCGCCAGATCGTGTACTCCCCGGCCGGGAGGGCCGGGTATACCGCCGCGTGGCTGGAGGCCGGCCCCAGCCGGCGCTCCCGGATGACGGCGTGCGTCCGCCCGGCGGGGTCACCTGCCGGGCTGACGTGGATTTCCTCCCCCGCCATGGCGGCCGGGGTGATGATGATCAGCGCGCCGACGCCGTCGCCGATGTCGAGCACCACGCTCCCCGGGCCCGACGGCCCGGGGTTGCTTTCCGTCACCACCGCACCTCAGGACGGGTTGTAGTAGCCGCCGTAGGGCACGCCCAGGTACGGGAAGGACCGCAGGTACGGCTTCTTCACGTCCCTGGGGGTGAGCCCGTCGGTGATCACACCGGCCGCCGCGTCCGGCTTGTAGCCCGGGGCAACGAGCGGGTAGGTGAGCCCGGCGATGGCCCGCAGTTCGATCGTGACCACGTCGTCGAAGACCCGGCGGCCGTTCGGGAAGCCGGCCAGGTCACCACCGAGCACCCCGAGGATGCTGGGCTTCCTCGAGGGCTTGATGGCGGTATTGAGCCGGAGCATGTCGGCCAGCACGGACCCGGTGTGGTTCTGGAAGCCCTTGATCAGGCCGGCCGGGATCCCGGTCAGCAGGATGGCCTCCAGGTCCGCGCGCGCCTTCCCGGACTTATCCAGCGCCGCCAGATGCGGGAACACTCCCGGGTAGAGCGCGGGCAGCAGCCGGGCCAGCTCGGGGTGGGCCACGTACGAGGCGAAGTCCGTGTCGTACATCGGCGGCTGGCTGTTCCAGAAGTCCTTCTTGCCGAGCGGGATGAGCACCTCGTTGACGAGCGGGTTACCGAGCCGCGAGACCTGCCGGTACGGACCGCTCGGCATGCTCACCCCCCGGTCGGCGTCCCATACCTGGGCGGACCGCCGGCTGGCGGTGGTCCACACGCCGATGACCGCCCGCGGGTCGCTCTCGTCTCGTGAGCTGGAGCCGGTCAGCGCGGCGATCGGCACCTGCAGGGCGATGGAATGCACGTTCAGCTCGTTGGTGGCGTTCACCCCGGGCGCGGCCTTGTTGAAGACGTGCATGCCGTACTTGGCGTGCAATTGCTGGAAGGGCCGGAGGGTGGCGAGGTCAAAGATCGACCCCAGGTCCACGTAGAACCCCTCGGCGCGCTGCCCCGCGAACACCCTGACGCCACCGGGCAGGGAGTGCACCGCGCTGGCCGCCAGGGTGGCGTACCGGGGGGTGGACAGCGGCCCGATGTTGCACGGCGGGCAGGCCAGGCCGGTGCCCAGCGGCTTGGAGAGCCCGCCCGCGACCCGGGTGACCGTGTAGAACTGGCGGCTGTTCCAGTTCGGGCTGTTCAGCGACCGGATCGGGCCGGTGTTGTACAGGAACGTGTCCGGGTTCCGCAGCCTGGTAGTGAACTGGAACTGGTAGGTGATGTCCGCGGCCCCGTCGCCATTGGTGTCGATGTGGATCGCGTACAGGACATCGTCACCGAACTCATAGAAGTTCGGGCCGCCTGCCGGTTCCTCGAGCGGGATGTAGTTGGCGATCAGCGTCACCGTGGACGGCCGGTCGGGGCTGACGAACGCGTAGACATCGGTGCTGTCCGCGACCGGATCCTTAGAGATCTCCGGCGCCTCGCGGTGCGATGACATGGATTACCTCACAGCTAGTCGTGGTGGCTGGCCGGACCGCGCCGGCCAGCGGCGCCGGTTAGGGCAGATGGGGCTCCCGGTCCCGCGTGCCCCTTCTGCGGCCGGATCGGGCAGATGAAGCCAGCGGATGGAGCTACCGGCTCGCCCGGGCGAGCCGGGCGGCGAGCTCTGGGTCACGCAGTTGAGTGCGGGTCGTTCCCGCGAAGATGTCCATCTCGCCGGTGCGCGCGTCGCGCACGTAGATCACCAGCGGCCCGTCGGCCTCGCGGCCCGGATGCGCGGCCGGGTCCTGAGGCGTGCTGGCGGCGGAATGGCCGGTCCGGTCCGCGGACGGCTCAGACCGGGACGGCCGGGTCGCGGCCGCGGCGGGGAGAGCCGCGAGCGCGCCGCCCGCGACCAGGCTGGCCGCGCTGGCCCCGGCGGCGGTGCGCAGCATCGCCCGGCGGGACACCGGGGCGTGCTGGCCGGCCAGGCGTCCTCCCGGTTCCGGTATCTCCTCGCGATGATCTTCAGCCATGATCGTCCCCCCGGGCACGGTGCGGCAGCGTGTCGTGGATAGCGTCAACGCCCTGCGGCTGGCCCGGCATGAACCCGTCCGTCTCGCCGCTGCAGAGCGTCACGCTAAGTATTCGCATTGCCCGCTGTGGGTAACTAGGAAAACACGCACCGTTATAAAAGCGTGATCCGGCCGCGGTCCTCCCACGGCCGGATACAGGCCATTGCCCGGTGCTGGCGGCCGCCACTCAGGCAGGCTCGCGCTCAGTCAGGTGCGCACTCGGTCAGGTACGCACTCAGGCAAGTGCGCACTGGGGCAGGCCGCACCGGGGTGGCCGAAGGTCAGGCGGCGCGGCGCTCCTTGTCCCCCGCCGTCCCCGCAGTGATGAGCTCACTGACTTGGCCGATGGCGCCGCTCAGGCCGCCTTTGGCGATCCGGCCGAGGATGCCCTGGGCCAGGCCCACCCCGTCCGCGACCATCCGGCGGACCTCGGGTGACGTCCTGATGGCATCCAGGGACTTGCGCGCCCGCTGCATCCCCTCACGGCCCTCGCTGACGCCGGTCAGGTAGCCGGCGACGAACCCGATGATCGTTTCCATAGTTCTGCCTGCCTTGCCTTGTGGCTGGCCGGACTGGAGGTCCCGGTCCGGGTGCGCTACATCTCGCGCAGTTCCAGGTAGCGCTTGATGTCGGGAAGGGACTGGACGATGGCGGCGAGCACTGCCGCCACCACCACCGCCTTGACGAGCCTGCCGATCATGGTGGTCCTCCTCTGCCAGATGGTGCCGGATGGGTTAGCCGACTGCCCCGAAGGGCTCGACTTCATCAGGAGCGAAATACAGGAACCGGCCCTCGCTGCGCTGCAGGTCAGCACCCGGGTCATCGTCGGGCACCAGCGCCAGGTGGGCGTGGCCGTCCACGTCGAACAGCACGGCCTCGACCAGCGCGGTCCGGCCGGTCAGGAAGAGATCCTGGGCGTCCGCCCGGCGGCGGCCCGGGCACATCCGGACCCGGCTGCCCCGGGCGACCCGCACCCCCGCGATCATGATGTGGTCGGTCTCCGGCGACACCGAGCGGTCCGCTCCCGGATCCCACCATGGGGCCTGGCCTGCGACGGCCGGATCACCGGATGCCCCCCGGTGCCCGTCCGGCGGCACCCCGCCGGACGCGGGCTGCTCCTCCGGCGGCTCGGTCCACTCCGGCGGCGTCCTCCCGCCGGACGCGGGCTGGTCCTCCGGCGGTTCGGTCCACTCCGGCACGGTCCCCGGCCACTCCGGCCCGGTCCCGGGGCGCCCATCGGGGCTCCCGGCCGGGTTGAGGTAGCGGATGGCCCCGTGCATCCGCTCGAGCATCTCGGGCGGCAGGTGGTCGAGCCGGTCCAGCAGTTCGGCCGCGCGCGGGTCGGTGGCCCGGGCGGCCCGCTTCTCCTCATCGGTCAGGGTCATCGTGCGGAGGGTGAGGATCTCGTCGATCTCGGTCGAGTCGAACAGCGGCCCGGCGCTCTCCGCGGCGATCTCCGCGTGGTCGTACAGGATGACCGGGGAGGACAGCATCAGCTCCGTGCAGTCCGGCGGCCCGGCCAGCACCGGCCAGGTGGCGGTGTTCACGCAGCGGCCGACTTCGCCGGCGGCCCACTCCGGTGGTTCCGTCATGGACAGGAAGCGGCCGCCGGGCACCGCGATCAGGCAGTGCGCGGCGATCAGTGCGTACGGCAGGCCGTCCGCCCGGCGGGCCAGCGGCCTGGGCGGCTCGGTGCGGTTTTCCAGCACCACCCGCAGGCGCAGCGCGCCGTAGGGCCCCGGCATCCGCTCCGCGCTCAGCCGGATCACCCCGTGCAGCGGCTCCCGCTGCCGGTCCAGGCGCCCCGCGGGGCCGCCGCCCGGACCGCTCAGGTCCTCGTGTTCGGTACCGCCCGGGACGGTGAACTCGGTCTCAGTTCCCCCGCCGAGCAACACGGCGATCGAGGCCGCCGCCTGCTGCTCGCACTCGGCCGCCTCGTCCCACGGCGTGTGCTCGATCTCGCCGGCCTGCAGCGAGCCGACCGGCCGGAAGCCGCCGGTCGCCGACCCGGCCAGCACGGTGCGCCGCTGGACCTGAAGGAAGCGGGCCACCACCGTGACCGTCGCGTCGGGCGCGCATTCCAGGACGCACTCGGTCTGCGCCGCGGACGGCTCGTGCTCATCGACGCTCCGGTAGGCCGGCGGCATCAGCACCCCGAACTGGAATCGCTCCTGGTTCTTCTGCGCCGAGGCGCGGTAGGGGTAGAGCAGGTAGCCCTCGTAGAGAATGGCGTCGGCGACCTGCCGGGCCTGGTCGAGGTGGGCCGGATCGACACGGTCGCGGGATTTCACGATTCCTCCTGGCCCGCCCGGGCGAGCAGGGCGAGCACGGTAGCGTCCCAGGTGGGCAGGGCGTTACGGCTCTTGAACTGGCCTAGCTCGTCGAGGGTCTTCCGGCTCATGGTGATCCAGGTGGTGTCCGGGAAGTGCGCGTCCACGGCCTCCCGCCACTGGCTCACGGGCAGCCGGAAGATGGTCTCCTTGCTCCACGGCACCTGCTGGACCCGCAGCCGACCGTCGGCCGAGCCGAAGATGGTCCCGCTGAACAGCAGCAGCAGCGGGATCTCGCCGTCGTCCAGCGAGCTGAAATAACGCGTCGAGGCGATCTGCAGGTCGTAGGTGAACGGCACGGGCAGTGGGACCTCGACGCTTCCGGTGAATCCCGGGACCATGGTGGAGATCGTGGTGAACTGCAGCGGCTTTAGCGTGTCCGCCCAGCGGGCCCGCTCGCCGAACAAGTCGTTCAGCCGGCCCGCCTCCGCGTCGGAGTAGTGCCGCCGGAAGGGCTCGATCCGGATCTGGACGCGCAGCGCGATCGCGTCGAGCTTCTCCCCGGACGTCTCGCTGATCCGCAGGTCCAGGTCGAACGACGGCACCACCGCGTAGCGGTCCACCCGGGCGCCGATGCAGTCGAACACGAGCTCAGCCATGGCGCGGGCCGTGCTGGCTGGCCGGGGAGGTGGAGCCCGCCGAAGGCGGGTCTCCCCGAGCCGGGGACTTCCGGGGGCCGGGGGTTCCGGGGGTAGTCCCCCGGGAGAGCGGAGCGGGGGGTCGCCCCCCCGGGCTAGCAGAGCGCTCCCGGGCACGTGTGCGGACACCGGCCAGGAACTCCTCGATGCTGGCCCGGGCCTCACTGCCGCCGTCGAAGCCCTTCCACAGCATCCGCATCCGGCCGGCCAGCTCGTAGCAGACGTCGATGGGGACGATGAAGTACTCCGCCTGCGACGCATGGCTGTCCCGGCACAACAGCACCGCCTCCACGTCGGGTTCGGCCGCGCCCAGCAGCGGATACGCGGACGCCAGCCGCTCCCACGCGGCCAGGTCCAGGGTGCATTCGGTGGCGCCGGCCGGGCTGGGGTAGAAGCCGCCCAGGCCGCGCTCCGAACTGTTCAGGAAGAACGCCAGTCCGACCGGGATCTGCAGCTCGTCCCACTCCATAGCAGACATCGGCCGGGACGAATCCCGCAGATAGCGGTCCGGGACGGAGCGGTACCTCCCCCGTCCAGCTTGGGCTGCGGTGAACAGCAGGTAGCAGGCCCGGCAGGCGCAGGCCAGGCTGGACTGCTCCAGGTCGGCCACGTGCCCGTGCGCGGACGGTATGCCGGTGGCGCAGAACTCGCAGTGTTCCTCGGCGTCGTCCCGCGGGACTGGGGCGGTCGACAGAGCGGCCTGAACCGGATCGGGGAGGACCTGGGGATCGGGGAGGGCCTGGGCAGGCGGATCGGGGGACGGTGCATCCCCGGCCGGCGCCGGACCAGGCGGCCCCACGAACCTGCGCAGCCCGGATGGCCGGCTCACGACGAGATCGCCTCCTGCGGCGCCGTGACCGCGACCCTTACTCCCTGGCTGTCAGACAGCAGCGGGAGCGGGTCCAGGTGCACGGCCGGGTCGGCGAGGCTGCGGCCCGCGGACCGGACGTCGTACTGGGCCTGGCAGCCCGGGCAGGCGAGTTCGCCCAGCGTGAGCGTGCCCTCGGCCAGCGATATCCCGCACGCGGCGCAGGCATCGCGGTAGGCGTACAGGGTGCCGCGGACCGAGCAGAGGAGCACCCGCGTTCCGGCGACCTCGGCGATCACCGGCCTGCTGCTGGGCGGCCCCATGTCCGGGATGGTGACCCACCTGGCGCCGCCCGCGCCAGCGGGCACCCCATCCGGTCCGTCCGCCCCGGGCGGGCGGCGGCCGATCTGCAACAGCGTCTCCGGGCCCGGCGGGGGCGTGACCCCCTCCACCACGACCTCGGTGACCTCAGGCGCGGCGTCCTCGATCGCGCCCTTGATCGCGAGCTGGACGGTCACCGTGGAGGAAGCGCATCCGTCGCAGCTGCCCTCCAGGCGAAGCTGGGCCACCCCATCCTCGGTCACCCCCAGGTACGTCACCCCGCCGGCGTGCGAGCCGAGGTAGGGGCGCACCTTGTCCAGGGCGCGCTGAATCCGGGTGTCCACGTCCAGCGGGTGCAGGTCGTGCAGCATCAGCAGGCTTTCCACCAGCGGGTCCTCGAGCAGGCGATCCAGGATGGCGGCTCCCGCCGGGCCTTCTGCGTGCAGCGCGGCCATGATGTGGTTCAGCCCGTCGCCGTAGAGTCCCAGCAGCAGCCGGACCAGTTCCTCAGCGGCCCGGGCGGCCGACTCCCCGCCCTCGGACTGCAGGATGCCGAGCAACTCCTCGACACGTGCCCCCACCTGCCGTGCGTCGGCCATCCGCCTCGCCTCTGTCTGGATCTACCGGTTATGACTCATCCTCCTGGCCGCCTGGCATCCGGGTCCCGCCCAGCCGGCCGGCCAGGCGGGACCCGGAATGCGGGGCCGGTTCCGGGGCGGTGCGGTTCCCCGGAACTCCCGCGTCAGGTGGCCAGGGTCGCTGCCATCGGCGTGTGCACCTTCTCCAGCAACTTGCCGTTGCCGAGGTACATGTGCACGCCGCAGGGCAGGCAGGGATCGAAGCTGCGGACCGCCCGCATGACGTCGATGCCCTTGAAGTTGTCCGGGGAGTTCTCCTCGAAGATGGGCGTGTTCTGGACCGCGTCCTCATACGGCCCCGGGGTGCCGTAGCTGTCCCGGACACTGGCGTTCCAGGGCGTTGGCGGGTACGGGTGGTAGTTCGCGATCTTCCCGTCCCGGATCACCATGTGGTGCGACAGCACGCCGCGCACCGCTTCGGTGAACCCGCAGCTGTTCGCCTCGTCCGGGACGTCGAACGGCTCCCAGGTCTTGGTGTGCCCGGCCCGGACCTCGGCGAGGGCCTTCTCCATGAAGTGAAGGGCAGCCGCGGCCGCATAGGCCTGGAAGTAGGTGCGGGCCCGGTCACGCTCGATGGCGTTAGAGAGGGGTCTTCCCTCTTTGTCGTGCGGGATCTTCCACTCGAAGGTGACCTCGGGCTTGGTCACCGTCCGGGGCAGGTTGATCAGCACGCTGTTGCCGGTGGACTTGATGTAGCCGATGTCCACCAGGCCGCCCTGCGCGGTCGCCCAGAGCCGGGCGATCGGGCCGCCGCCGGTGTCGGCGGCCAGGTAGTTGGTGCCGTCGAACCAGCGTGGCGACATGACCCAGCTGTACTTGTCGTCGAAGTCGCGCTTCTGCGGCCGCGGGATCGTGTGCTGGTTCCACGGGTGCCTGCGGTCCACCGGGTTACCCAGCGGGTCGCGGGTCACGAACATCTCCTGGTCTTCCCAGTCCTCGTAGTAGGAGCTGCCGAGGAGGATGCGGATGCCCAGGTTGATGTCGACCAGGTCGTTGGTGAGCAGCTGGCCGTCCCGGATGACGCCGGGGCTGACGAACATCTTCCGGCCCCAGTCGCTCATGTGGTCGTACCGGAAGTCGCAGTACTCGGGGTCGTTCAGGCTGCCCCAGCAGACCATGTCCGCGCGGCGGCGGCCGACCTCCTCATACCCGGGCAGCGCCTCATAGAAGAAGTCGAACAGGTCATCGTGCATGGGCACGACGCGCTTCATGAATTCCACGTAGCGCATCAGCCGGGTGAGGTAGTCGGTGAAGAGCTGCACGGTGGGGGTGGTGCCCACGCCACCCGGGTAGAGCGTGGACGGGTGCACGTGGCGCCCTTCCATCAGGCAGAACATTTCCCGGGTGGACCGGCTCACCTGGAGCGCTTCGCGGTAGAACTCGCCTTCCAGCGGGTTCAGCGACCGCATGATGTCGCCGATGAACTTGTAGCCGTGATCGGCCGCGTGCGGCGCCTCGGTGCGGTTGGCCAGTTCCAGCACGCCGGGGTTGGTCTCGCCGACCATCCTGGCGCAGAAGTCCACGCCGACCAGGTTCTCCTGGAAGATGTTGTGGTCGAACATGTACTCGGCGGCCTCGCCCAGGTTGATGATCCATTCGGCGAGATGCGGCGGCCGCACCCCGTAGGCCATGTTCTGGTTGTAGACCGAGCACGTCGCGTGGTTGTCCCCGCAGATACCGCAGATCCGGCTGGTGATGAAGTGCGCGTCCCGCGGGTCCTTACCCTTCATGAAAATGCTGTAGCCACGGAAGATCGACGAGGTGCTATAGCACTCGATGACCTTCTTCTGCTTGAAGTCAATTTTGGTGTAGATGCCCAGGCTCCCCACGATGCGCGTGATGGGATCCCAGTTCATCTCCCGGACGTCAGTGTCTTCGGCAGTCGTCATGCCTCTTCCCCTCGGTACTCAGTGGCACCGTTGCCGGGCAGGCCGGCGCCAGTAGTCGTTACCAGGTACTGCCGGTCACCAGGGCTTCTGGTAGCCCGTGAGGAGATCGCTCCCCTTTTTCCGCCACTTCGGCTCCTCGTCGGCGGTCTTAGCGGTGAAGCCGCGGAGGGTGCGGATCACGGTGCCGTACAGGGTGCTCGCGGTCGCGGACACCTTCGAGCCGGGAGGCTCGTCCATGAACGGCATGAACTTGTCCGGGAAGCCGGGCATGGTGCAGGCGATGCAGATCCCGCCCACGTTGGGGCATCCGCCGACGCCATTGATCCAGCCGCGCTTGGGAACGTTGCACTTGACCACCGGTCCCCAGCAGCCCAGCTTGACCAGGCACTTGGGCGAGCCGTACTCGTCGGCGAACTCGCCCTGCTCGTAGTAGCCGCCGCGGTCGCAGCCCTCGTGCACGGTCGCACCGAACAGCCAGGTCGGCCGCAGCGCCTCGTCCAGCGGGATCATCGGGGCCTGCCCTGCCACCTGGTAGAGCAGGTAGAGGATGGTCTCCGACAGGTTGTCCGGGTGGGTCGGGCAGCCGGGCACGCAGACGATCGGCAGGCCGGCCTTGGACCGCCAGTCCCAGCCGAGGTAGTCCGGCACCCCCATCGCCCCGGTCGGGTTGCCGACCATGGCGTGGATGCCGCCGTAGGTGGCGCAGGTTCCCGCGGCGAGGATCGCGGTGGCCTTCGGCGCGAGCCGGTCCAGCCACTCGTTGGTGGTCATCGGCTGGCCGGTCGCCGGGTTGTTGCCGAACCCGCACCAGTAGCCCTCGGGCTTGATGGCCTCGTTGGGGATCGACCCCTCGACCACCAGAACGAACGGGTCAAGCTCGCCCCGGTCGGCCTTGTGCCACCATTCGATGAAGTTGTCCGCACCCTGCTCCGGGCCGCATTCAAAGTCGATGAGCGGCCAGTGCACGGCCACCTTGGGCAGCCCGGGCAGCGCGCCCAGGGCGATTTCCTCGATGCTGGGCTGGGTGGCCGCGGTCAGCGCCACCGAATCCCCGTCGCAGCCCAGTCCTCCATTCATCCAGAGGATGTGCACCACGGGCTCGGCCGCGGACTGCGCCGAACCGTCGCTGGTCTCCGTGGCAGTGGCCATTACCCGGCCACCCCCTCCCTGTGATCTGGCTAGCCCTGCGATCTAGCTAGCTGTGACCTGGCTGGCTGTGATCTGCGTGGTCCGGCTGGCCGTGGTTGCGGCGGCCAGGCCGGCCTGGTTGGCGCAGCGCGGGTGACGGGCACCCACGGTGCGCAGCAGACGGGAGCCCGCACTACTCGGGAAGGCGGGCCGTGGGGCCAGGCGGCGTAAAGGCATGCCGCGCTGGCGCTCGGGGGCATCAGCGGCGTCAGCGGAACGGGGTCGGCCTGCCCTGGCCTCCGGCACTGGCTCACCAGCAGGAATCGGTCGCCCGGCGGACCCCGATGACCGCCCGGCGACCCGAACCATGAAGGGCGCCTGAACGCCGGGAAGATGGTTCATAGAGGCCTTACCTGCATCTTGCGCAAGTGCCGTCATGCTAAACCCGTCCACCATGCGTATCAAGGTAGTAGCGGCAAGTCGTCGGACATAAATGTCCGGTCAGTCCGGACTAAGGTGGGGGGCTGAGGCCCGCGCGCCCGCTCCGTCGCCCCCGGACGGACAGGTCTGGCCTTCCGCCAGGGCCTCAGGCATCCCGCTGACCAGTCAGGTTGCCGCCAACCCCGGGAAAGGAGTGGTCCTACGGTGAGCACACGATCCCGTACAGACGCGTACCCTGGGTCCATACTGGCCAGGTGTGACGGCCGGGACGGCCCGGAGGAGACAGTGACGGAACTGCCTAACGAAAACGGGGACGGGACGATCGAGGTTGTCCCCGTGGTGGTGCTGTCCCAGACCTTTCCGGCCCGGCCGTCCTGGATTCCGGAGATCCGCGACTTCGTCCGGCGCTGTCTCGCCGAGTCGCCCCTGAACGAGGAGGGCACCCGCGGGGTCAGTGAGACCGTGTTCCGCGCCCTGCTCGATGCGGCGGGACCGACCGGGGCGATCCAGGTCTCCTTCCGGATCTTCCCCGAGCACGTCGAGGTCGACGTGCTGCACTCCAACCAGCCGCCGGCCGAGGTAGCCAGCCCGCGCGAGGCGGGCGGCCAGGCGCCCGCCGTGACCGCCCGCCCCCCGGCCGGTCCGAGGCCGGGAGGGTCCATCCGCCCGGCCACATTCGCGGACTGGATGTCTACCGCGCTGCGCCGCGAGGGGCTGACCCAGGAAGCCGCGGCCCGGCAGCTGGGCGTGTCAGTCAAGACGGTGGGACGCTGGGTCGGCGGCGAGACCGAGCCGCGGCTCCGGGATCTGCGCCGGATCCAGGAACTGTTCGGCGAGCTTCCATTCCCCTGAGCTTCCATTCCCCCGGGCAGGCCCGGCTCCGTCCCGTAGATGCCCTGTCGACTAGACAGGGCTGTCTCAGACTCGTCTCAATTGCTGGACGTCCCCCCACAAGTGTCCTACGGTGCTTCCATGGCTCTTCCTACGGGACGCTACCGGCTGAGTACTGAGAGCGGCCGGATCGTCCTGCGCACATTCCGCGACGGCCTGGCCTCCACGGCCGGCCATGATCTGGTCATCGATCTGCCCCGCTGGTCCGGCGAGCTGGTCGTAGATGACGACAAGACCCCGGAATCCCTCGAAGTCCGGATCAACATTGACTCGCTCGTCGTACGCGACGGATCTGGCGGCCTCAAGCCCCTGACCGACCGGGACCGCCGGGAGATAGCCACCACCGCGCGGCGGCAGCTGTCCACCGACCAGCACCCGGTGGCGGTCTATAGCGCCACCGGGTTCGAGATGTCGGGTGACAACGGGGTCATCGAGGGGAACCTCACCATCCGGGGGGTGACCCGGCCGTTCCGGCTCCAGGTAAGCCAGCCCGAACCGGGTACGTACCGGGCGACCGGGACGCTGGTGCAGTCCGCCTATGGCATCAAGCCGTATACCGCATTCTTCGGTGCGCTGAAGGTGCGTGATGCGGTGGACATCGAGGTGAATGCGGTCATTCCCGCGCCAGCAGAGGGCGTGGAATGAACCCGGCTTGGGCGCCGGCCTTGCGGAGCCGGGCCGGGGGCAGTAAGCCAGTGAGGGTAATCCGGGGGACCGCCGGTCGCCCGGGGTAAGAAAGCCCGGGGATAGAAAGCTCTGGCAGGAAGCTCAGCGGAATGACCGCGAGGAGATGAGCGCAGCGCCATCGGCAGCGGTAGGGGACGACGAGGTCGCCAGGCTCTTTGAGCGCCGGACGGCTTCCATCGACGAGCTTGCCGGGCACGCCGGCACGGTGGCGGCCGCCTGCTACGACATGGCCGTCCGCTTCCATCAGGGAGGCAAGCTCGTCGTCTTCGGCACCGGCTCGTCGAGCACCGATGCTCTGCACGTGGCCGTCGAATTCGTGCATCCGGTGATCGTGGGCAAGCGCGCCCTGCCGGCCATCTCGCTCACCGCCGACGCCGCCACGGTGACCAGCATCGCCGAGCGTGAGGGCATGGGGGCGATCTTCGCCCACCAGCTCCGCCACCTGGCCATCCCGTCCGACATCGCGCTGGGCCTGTCCGCCGACGGGAACTCCGAAAGCGTGCTGAACGGGCTGCTGACCGCGCACGGCATGGGCATGCTGACCATCGCGCTGGCCGGCGCGGGCGGCGGGGTGATCGGCACCAGCCCGGCCGTGGACCACGTCCTAGTCACCACGGAATCCGATCCCCGGGTGGTCAAGGAGGCGCAGGTGACCACGTACCACGTGCTCTGGGAATTGGTTCACGTCTTCTTCGAGCAGCCCGGGGTGCTCGGCCCGGCGGTGGTCTCATGAACCAGCCGCCCGAATGTCACGACGAGGTCTGCATCACCTGCTCGGACACCGCGGTCGCGGTGACCATCGCCCGGCTGCTCCCCCACGGCCTGGCCATCGTGGACACCGAGGCGGGCCAGGAAGAGGTCAGCGTCGCCCTGGTCAGCGCCGGAGTCGGGGACACCATCCTGGTGCACGCGGGCGAGGCCATCGCGCTGGTGCCGAAATGACCGGGGTGCCGACATGACCAAGCGCAGCAGCGGGCAAGACAGCGCCGCCGCGATGGAATCGCTCTATCCATTCCTGTATGCGGGGGACACGCCCGACCTGGACGCGGTGCTGGCCGAGGTACGCGCGTCCACCGTGGCCAAGGCCCGTGAGATCACCGAACTGCGCCGGGTCATCTGCGCCCAGGACGCGAAACGGCTGACCGAATGCGCACAGCAGATGGCGGCCCGGTTCACCGGCGGCGGGCGGCTGCTGGCCTTCGGCAACGGCGGTAGCGCCACCGACGCCCAGCAACTGGCCACCCTGTTCCTCGATCCCGGCCCGGGCGAGCGGGCCCTGCCCGCCTTCTGCCTGGCCAACGACGTGGCGGTGGTCACCGCCCTGTGCAACGACGTCGGCGTGGGCGTGGTGTTCGCCCGCCAGATCGCCGCGTTCGGGCAGTCCCGGGACATCGCCATCGGCCTGTCCACCAGCGGCAACTCCGAGAACCTGCTGCGCGCCCTGGACGAGGCGGCCCGCCGGGGCCTGCTCACGGTGGGCATCGCCGGCTACGACGGCGGCAAGATGGCCGAACTGGACAGCCTGGACTACCTGTTCGTGGCGCCCTCGTCCTCGGTGCACCGCATCCAGGAAGCACAGACCACCGTGTACCACACGCTGTGGGAGCTGACCGCGGCGTCGCTGGCCGGGGCCGACGGCGCGGCCGGGACGGACGGCGCGGCCGAGGCCGACGGCGCGGCCGGGGCCGAGGCCGCGGGCGGGGCCGGGTGAGCGAGATGAACGCGACGGGGGGCACCGGGGAGACCGCGCGCACGCTCGTGGCCTGCCTGGGCAACATCTTCCTGTCCGACGACGGCTTCGGGGTCGAGGTGGCCCGGCGGCTGGCCCGCGAATCGCTCCCCGAGGGAGTGCGGGTCACCGACTACGGCATCCGCGGCATGCACCTGGCCTACGACCTGGCCGAGGGATTTGACACCACGATCCTGGTGGACAGCGCGCAGCGCGGTGACGCACCCGGCACCGTGTACCTGATCGAGCCCGAGCCCGACACCCCGGCTGAGAGCGAGGACGACGCCGCTCTGGCCAGGATCAGCTTGTTCAATGCGCACGGAATGCAGCCGGACCTTGTGCTCAGCCTGGCTGGCTCGCTCGGCGGGGATGCCGGGCGGGTACTGGTGGTGGGCTGCGAGCCCGCCACCCTGGAGGAGGGGATCGGGCTGAGCGCCCCGGTCACGGCCGCGGTGGACGAGGCCGCGGCGATGATTACCCGGCTGGTGACCACCGGCCAGCACGCCAGCGGCCGGCGCGGGGCCGCGCCCGGCCCATGAACGGCCAGGCCAGACCGGCTGGCCGAGACCGGCGAGACCAGTCCTGCCGGAAATGAAGAGGTGATCGCATGTGCCTTGGCATCCCAGGCGAGGTGATCGAGTTCCTGCCCGATCAGCCCGACCTGGCCAGGGTGGACGTCAGCGGGGTCCGCCGGGTGATCAACGTCGGGCTACTCGATGACGACCCGCCCAAGCCTGGTGAGTGGGTACTCATCCACGTGGGCTTCGCGCTGTCCAAGATTGACGAGGCTGAGGCCGCGGCCGCGCTGCAGTTCCTGGAGGGGATAGGCCAGGCCTACGCGGACGAACTGGAAGCCCTGCAGGCATCCCAAATCGAGTAGAGGGGGCAGTTATGCGCTTCGTTGACGAATTCCGCTCTGCGGACAAGGCGCACGCCCTGGCCGCGAAGATCGCCGGACTGTGCGAGCCCGGGCGGCAGTACAAGCTGATGGAGGTGTGCGGCGGGCACACGCACACCATCTACAAACACGGGCTCGAGGATTACCTGCCCGAGCAGATCACGCTGGTGCACGGTCCCGGCTGCCCGGTCTGCGTCATCCCGATGGGCCGGGTGGACGACGCGATGGCGCTGGCTTCCCAGCCGGACACCATCATGACCTCGTTCGGGGACATGATGCGGGTGCCGGGCAGCAAGGGGTCGTTCTTCGACGCCAAGGCCCAGGGCACCGACATCCGCATGGTTTACTCGCCGCTGGACTCGCTGAAGGTCGCCCGGCAGAACCCGGACAAGCGGGTCGTGTTCATGGCGATCGGCATGGAGACCACGACGCCGTCCACCGCGATGACCGTGCTGCGCGCGGCGGCCGAGGGGCTCACGAACTTCTCGATCTTCAACAACCACGTGACGATCATCCCGGCCATCAAGGCCATCCTGGACTCCCCCGACCTGCGCCTGGACGGCTTCATCGGCCCGGGTCACGTGTCCACGGTGATCGGCTGCCGGCCGTATGAGTTCATCGCCCGGGACTACGGCAAGCCGGTCGTGGTGGCCGGGTTCGAGCCACTGGACATCCTGCAGTCCATCTACATGCTGATGGTCCAGCTGTCCGAGGGCCGCAGCGAGGTGGAGAACCAGTACACCCGGGTGGTGCCGTGGGACGGCAACCTGGCCGCCCTGACCGCGATCAACAAGGTCATGGAGCTGCGCCCGTACTTCGAGTGGCGGGGACTCGGCTTCATCTCCCATTCCGCCATGCGGGTACGGCCGGAGTACGCCGCGTTCGACGCCGAGCTCCTTTTCGAGGTGCCCGGGGTGCGGGTGGCCGACCCCAAGGCCTGCCAGTGCGGTGAG
This sequence comes from Streptosporangiaceae bacterium, assembly GCA_035642895.1. Classification (GTDB taxonomy): domain Bacteria; phylum Actinomycetota; class Actinomycetes; order Streptosporangiales; family Streptosporangiaceae; genus RYN-230. Next base: position 21,224 of record DASQRM010000254.1, read on the forward strand.
GTGCTCAAGGGCGTGCTGAAGCCCTGGGAGTGCAAGGTGTTCGGCACCGCGTGCACGCCGGAAACCCCGATCGGGACCTGCATGGTCTCGCCGGAGGGGGCCTGCGCCGCGTACTACAACTTCGGCCGGATGAACCGCCGGCGCGTGGTGGAAGTGAGCATTTCATGACCGACGGGGCAACCTGGGTGAACCAGGCCCTGCGCGAGCACGAGGAGCACACCGGGTCGGCCATCTCGCGGCCGACGGCCCCGGCCAGCGAACGCGAGCAGCAGGTACTCGACCGGATCGACCGGGCCCGCAAGCGCCGGCCGAAGGTCCGCGAAGAGCGGATCACGATGTCACACGGCTCCGGGGGCAAGGCCACCCGGACCCTGGTCGAGGCCGTCTTCCTGGATGCGTTCAGTAATCCGCTGCTCGAGCCGATGGAAGATGCCGCGCAGTTGCACCTGAACGGCTCCCGGGTGGCGCTCACCACCGACTCGTACGTGGTCTCCCCGCTGTTCTTTCCCGGCGGGGACATCGGTGACCTGGCCGTGAACGGCACCGTGAATGACCTGGCGGTGTCCGGCGCGACCCCGCTCTACCTGTCGGCCGGCTTCATCCTGGAGGAAGGTTTCCCGGTCGCCGACCTGATCCGGATCGTGGCCTCGATGGAGGCCGCCGCGCGGGTCGCCGGGGTGCAGGTGGTCACCGGCGACACCAAGGTGGTGCAGAAGGGCAAGGCGGACGGCTGCTACATCAACACGGCCGGGATCGGCGTGGTCGAGCATGACGTCTCCCTCGGCGTGGTGAATGCCCAGCCCGGGGACGTGGTGATCGTGTCCGGGCCGATTGGCGATCACGGTGTGACGATCATGCTGGCCCGGGGCGAGCTGGACATCGAGGCCGACATAATCTCGGACACCGCAGCCCTGAACGGCCTGGTCGCTGACCTGCTTTCCGCTACCACCGGGGTGCGCGCACTGCGTGATGCCACCCGGGGTGGGGTGGCCACGATCCTGAACGAGGTGGCCGCCGCGGCCGGGGTGGGCGTGCTGGTCAACGAGGACGCCATCCCGGTCAGCCCCGTGGTCCGGGGCGCCTCCGAACTGCTCGGCATCGATCCCATGTACGTGGCCTGCGAAGGGCGGCTGGTCGCCGTGGTCGACGGCGGCCAGGCGGACCAGGCCCTCGCCGCGCTCCGGGCCCACCCACTGGGCGCGGACGCCGCGATCATCGGCCAGATCACGGCCGACCCGCCCGGCATTGTCCTGCTCAAGACGGCGTTCGGCGGGACCCGGATCGTAGACCTGCTGGTCGGTGACCCGCTGCCGCGCATCTGCTGACGGCGGTCCTGGTGCACGAACTGGCGATCACCGAGGGAGTGGTGCAGGCGGTGACGGAGCGGCTGCCCGGCACCGCCATCGCCTGCGTGCACCTGGAGATCGGCGCGATGTCCGGCGTGGTCGCGGACTCGGTGCGGTTCTGCTTCGAGATGGTGGCCGAGGGCACCACCCTGGAGGGGGCCCGGCTGGACATCAGCCAGCCTCAGGCCCGGTGCCGGTGCCGGGACTGCGGCGCAGAGTTCGAGCCCGTGGGGGCGATCGCGCTGTGCGACTGCGGCAGCGCCGACGTCGCCGTCCTGGCCGGCCAGGAACTGCGGATCACATCGGTGGAGGTGGTGTGACATGTGCGCGACCTGCGGCTGCGGTGACGAGGCCGGCGTCCGCGTGTTCGGGCCGGGCCACCTCGGCCCCGGCGACGAGCCCGCGCACCAGCACGACCACCCCCAGGACAGGCACCCCCAGCACGGGCACGCCCAGCACGAGCACCCCCACGAGCACGGGCACGACCACGGGCACGAGCACGGTCACGACCACGGGCACGAGCACGGGCGGGCCGGCCGGACCGTCGAGCTCCAGCAGAAGATCCTGGCCAAGAACGACCGCCTGGCTGAGGAGAACCGGGCCTGGCTCACCGCCCGCGGCATCCTCGCGGTCAACCTGATGAGCTCCCCGGGATCGGGCAAGACGACGCTGCTGGAGCGCACCGCGCGGGACGCCGGCGCCGGGCTGGGCCTGGCCGTGATCGAGGGAGACCAGGAGACCACCCTGGACGCGTCCCGCATCGAGGCCGCCGGGTGCGCGGTCGCGCAGATCAACACGGGCGCGGGCTGCCACCTCGACGCGAGCATGATCGCCTCGGCCCTGCGCGCGCTTGACCCCCGCCCCGGGTCGGTGCTGGTCATCGAGAACGTCGGCAACCTCGTCTGCCCGGCCCTGTTCGACCTGGGTGAGGCGGCCCGGGTGGTGCTGTCCTCGGTGACCGAGGGCGCCGACAAGCCCATCAAGTACCCGCAGATGTTCCGCGGCGCCGACCTGGTCCTGCTGACCAAGGTGGACCTGCTGCCCTACGTGGATTTCGACACCGAGCGGCACGCCCGGGACCTGAAGCTGATCAGCCCGCAGGCCCAGATCCTGCCCGTCTCAGCCACCGCGGGCGAGGGCCTGCCCGCCTGGTACGCCTGGCTCGCCGGGCGCGCGGGCTAGCGGTCCTGCGCACCGGACCCATCACCTACCGCGTGGCGCCATGTCGTTGCAGCAGGCGCACGATCTCCTCTTGCTGGGCCCTCGACTCGGGCGAGCCGCTACCGCCCCGGCCAGTGGTCCAGGTCGCGAGCTGCATCGGGGTCGAGCCGGTCTTGTTCGTGCGGCCAGCGTCAGCCCCGCCATCCAGGAGGGCCCGCACGGCAGCCGCCGAGCGGGTGCGCACGGCCCGGTGGAGCGGCGCGACCCCGCTCTTGTCGGCGGCGTTCGGGTCGGCGCCCGCCTGGATGAGGCAGGTAACGGTCGCAGCTTGAGCGTCCGGGTTCCAGTGTGGCGACCCGGGGTGGCCATCGGCCGCATAGTGCAGCGGCTGAGCGCCACGGCGATTCCTGGCGCCGACGTCAGCACCCATGGTGATCAACTGCCGGACGATCGGCAGTCGATAGCCCGCAGCGGCAATATGCAGCGCCGTGTCACCGGCATAGAGGTAGTGCCCGATCTCGGCCAGGTAGAAGTCCGTCGCCGCCTCACGAGTCGCGCCCTCCCCCGCCTGGGCGCTCGCCAGCGACCCCGACGTGGCGAGCAACCTCGACGCGGTGGCCGCGTCGTCGGCAACGATCGCGCGCACCAGCGTCATCAGCGCGGTCTCGCTGGCAACCATGGCCAGGTGAGCGTAACGCGGCAGCGTCACCATCCACCAGATCAAAACCCGGACGGAACCACCAGGCGTCTGCGCGCCGCGCCCGCGCGGTCAGGCGGCTGCTGGCTCATTCTGGCGGGCGTCAACCCCGCAAGCCAATTCCCGCAACGAAAACCGGTTGCGCTGCAGCCCTTTCCAAAATCCAGCGATTAGCAAATTAGGCGCATATTAACGGTCAGCAATTATTAGTGACGCCCGGGGTCAGGCGGGTTTCCAGTCGAGCCGGAACCACACGGCCGTCCCGCGGGTGGAACCGTCCCGGTAGGTGTGGTGGCCCCACCAGGCCGCCAGCGTCTGGACAGCGAGCAGCCCGTGCCCGGATTCCTCGAGTCGGCCCGGCTGGGCTGGCGCCGGCGTCGGGGTGGTGGCCGAACCGTCGTCCAGCACGGCCACGCACGCGGACGCCCGCCCGCGCCAGACCACGACCTGGAATTTTCCGCTCCAGCCGGTCCGGGTGTGCCGGATCGCGTTGCTGGCGAGTTCCGATACGCACAGCAGGGCGTCGTCGGCCACGGGGCACCCCTTCAGGACCCGGCCCACGAACCGGCGGGCGTGCGCTACCTGGTCCGGCCGCCCCGGGAACACGCGCCGCTTCGGGATGGCGACCAGCCAGGCGCCGCTCCAGGCGAGCTGATTCAGCGAACCGGCCGGTAAGGCGTGCAGCGGGGCACCGCGCGGCATCGGTGGCGCGAAATCCGCGGGGTCCGGTGCTGCACGGGTAGCAGTGGGTGAGCTGCCCACCATGACGCCTCTCCCGATCGAGATGTGGTATGGACCGTTTTGCGTTCCCCACTCTGCCGGTCGCGGGTGCCGTTCGCTAGGGCCTGACTGCCCAAAAGCCATAAGCAATTCGTAAATGGTCGCCCCCGCCGTTGACCTTGCCACAGGGGCAAGCCCGGGCATCGGCGTCCATAACCCCCATTTTTCTTCCCTTCGGGCCGCGCCCGCCCGGGCGACTGCGGCTCGGAGCGGGCTCCGCGACGGTCCGCCTCGCCTGCACCAGATGAGGAAGTTGCGCGATCCGGAGCGGAACCTGCGATCCTGCCGTGGCGCACTGATGCGGGCAGAAACAAGGAGGACCGGCATGCCACGGCAGATCATCACGACCCCGAACGCACCGATTTCGCCGCTCTACAGCCAGGGGGTCACGGCCGGACCGCACGTGCTGATCTCGGGCATGGCCGGCATCGACCCGGGTACCGGCGGCCTCGCCGGAGACACGATCCAAGATCAGACACGACAAGCGCTGACGAATTGCGAGGCCATCCTCCAGGCCGCCGGCGCCAGCCTGGACGATGTCATGGAGGTGGGGGTACTGCTTACCCACCCCGCCGACTTCGCCGGCCTCAACGAGGAATACGCGCGGTGGTTCCCGTCCGAGCCACCGACCCGTTACGTGGCCAAGCTCGGCGTCGAACTACCCGGACTGCTCGTCTCGATCCGGATGACAGCCTTCATCGCCTGAGCAAAGTCGTCGGCCGCAGCCCGGCGCTGCCTACCGCCAACTGTCGGCATCCCGCTCTACGCTGTGCGGTGAGGTGATGGATATGACCGTGCAAACCCGTGACGTCGCCGGACCTGCGGCCCCGTTCCTCAGGCGGTCGGACTCGGACCTCCATGCCATCAGGAATGCGCTCCCTCCGGAGGACGTAGCCGACTTCGACCAGGAATTCCGCACGGTCATGGCCGAGGCCACCTCCGCCATGGACCTGACCGTGGTGGCCGCCTTCATCGGAAAGTGGCGGCGGGTGGCCTGGTCCGCGGGTGAGCCAGACGGTCATCGCGCGATGCTGGACCGCGCCCGGCGGCTTCTGGCCGGCGAGGACGTGCCGACCACCCCTGGCTGCAGACCCGGTCGGCGCTGAACCTCTAGGCAGACGGGCCGTCTCGTTCCAGTTGCAGCCATGGTCAGTACAGCCCTGACTCCTGGCTGAGATCGGCCAGATCGTCAGCGGCAGCTCAGCGCTGCAGATCATCCTCGTGGTGGTGCTCACCGGCACCGTATTCGTACAGGCATTGATGGTGTGGGCGTTGGTCAGCGGGAGCGACCCGGAGGACGGGTCGCTCCCGCTGACCGTGCTGCGCGTGATCACGATCCTGGGCATCGGGACGGCCCAGGTTGCCCTGGTCTGTGTATGGCGACTGGTAACGATGGTGCGACGCGGAACCGTGTTCTCCCACGCCGCCTTCCGGTACGTGGACGTCATCATCGGCGCGATCGTTGCGGCTGCTCTCGTGTGGTTCGCGGTCACGGCCGTGAATGCGCCTGGCCAGCGCGCTGACCCGGGCGTCACCCTCATCATGGGCGGGATTGGCCTGGCCATCCTGGGAGTCGCGCTCATCGTGCTCGTGCTGCGGATGCTGCTCGCCCAGGCCGTCGCCCGTGACATCGAAGCGGTGCAGATGCAGGCGGCGCCAGGGCGGTGCGCTTTGCGACGCTCGCCGCGCTCTGCGAGGTGCTCAAGTGCCAGCCGGGCGACCTGCTTCGCTGGGAGGCCGAGGACGCTGCGGGCGAATGAACCGTGCCTGCGACGAGTCATCGCCGACCCTCCGGCGCAACGCCTGCGACGCCAGCCGACCTCTCGCCCTCCTCGGACTCACATGATCACGAAACGGACGTCACGCGACTACGCCGAAGCCCTGTCCCAGGCGGCTGCGGGGTCCGCGACGACGCGACGCAGGCGATCGTGCCGGTCGCGGTCCAGAACCAAACTTGCCATTGCGCTCCGTTAGCGGTATGGCGTAGTTTCGTTTATGGACGGCTTGGGGGGTGCTTTGGCGTTGACTGAAGACCGACGGTGTACAACGTGCGGGCAGCAAAACCGGGATTTAGCGCGCTTCTGTCGCAAATGTGGTTCTGCACTCGATGTTTCTGCTGAGCAGGAATCGGCCGACCGCGACCTGGGCCCCGGCCCCGAATCGGATACCCGGAACATAGATGCGGCGCAGTCAGCGTACGGGCTGATCCCAGACCCCGGGCGACGGCGGCCGCTTCGGTTTCCGGTCGTGGTGCCGCTGGCTATCGTATTTTTAGCTGGAGCGCTGGCGGTAGCCGGGTGGCAGACTCATTGGCCTCCCGCCCTTTTTGGGGCCAAGCATGCTGCAGCGGTGCAACATATTCCGGCTCGGGCGGCACCCACGCCGACACCGGAACCAGCGGGATCTGGTGTGCTCGGCTCGTCGCTGGTGCCCAGCTCCGCGGGATCAGCGAGCGCATCACCACCAGCGAGTCCTACCGCATCCCCACGTGGTGGACCCGCCAGCGTCGTGCATAGGTATTTCGCGGCTATTAATAAGGGAAACTATGCGAAGGCCTGGCGGCTGGGCGGCAGTAACTTCGGTTCCTCATACGCCGCATATGTGGCTGGCTTCCAGGGCACTGTTAATGATGTTGTCACCATCATTTCGGTCAGCGGCACTGTCGTGACTGCCAACCTGGCCGCACTCCAGTCCGATGGTACGACCAAGGACTTTGAAGGCACCTATACAGTCATCAATGGCGTCATCGCCAAATCGGATGTACACCAAGTTCCTTAGGAAGCATTTATCGACCGCTTACTGGGAACCGTCGGAGGGAATATACTGATGACTTGCTCTAACTGCAGCAGAACAATTGATCCTTCATCGACTTTTTGTGATTTCTGCGGTGCTCCGGTGGAAGCTGGGACCAGTGGCGATACGATCGTTTTCCGCACGCCCTCCCCTGCAGAACCGCCAGGCGATCCATGGGCCGTTAGGCCGCCCGACATGGCGCCCCCCGACATGAGTGCGCCTGACGTGAGGCCGCCTGACATGAGGCCGCCTGCTGCGGTGCCCCCCGAGATGGGGCCGCCAGACGCGACGCCGCCTAGCATGAGGCCGCCTGATGTGACGCCCTCCGATATGAGGCCGCCTGACATGGCGCCGCCTGAAGTGGGACCCCCGGCAGTGACCCCCGGTACGAAGTGGATTCCGCAGCCCAGCGCACCCCTCGATCGTGACTGGACCAGTGGGCCGCCCGGAATGGGGCCTCCAGGGACGCCCGGCCCGGGAACCGGCCAGGCATTTCCCACTCCGGGCCTTCCTTCCGGCCCACCTGCTTCGGCCAGCCCGGGTGTTCTTCCTGGATCACCTATCCTGCTCGGGTACCAGGAACGCATACTGCGTCAATATGGGGCCGTACAGTTGCGCAACCGGGCGCACGGCGAAGGTATCCTTTATGTCACCGATTCCAGGGTCGTTTTCTACGCGAAAGCCAAAGGCCGGGGAACGCAACGGGGCAGCACGCTCATTCAGCAGACCAACGTGGCCGATATCACCGGCATGACTGCGTACGTTTCCCGCCGGGTGAGTCTCGTGCTGTTCTTCTTGGCCTCCGTCTTCTTCGTATTCGGCCTGTTCACGCTCTTCTTCACGCCCCAACTAGCGATCGTCTGGTTTATCTTGACCGCCATATGCGTCATCGCGCTCGTGAGCGGTGCGGCCAAACGCGGTAGTACCGGGGTCATTATCAGTTCCCGCGACGATGGGCACAGCCCGATTTCGTTTGGGACGTTCCATACCCGGCGAGGATTCATCGGGAGCCTGACGGCGGCGATTGGTGGGCCGCTCTTCTCTGTGTTTGGTATCTTCACTGTCTTTGATGTGCTCGACGGCTACCCCGGCCGGGACTCCAGTCAGATCATCAGTGAACTCGGGGCCCTGATCCTCGACATCCAGACCCGGGGTGACCTCGCGTACGAGCATTATGGAGTGGACCGTGGCCAGCAATCTGCTCGCGGGTGAGCCGGAAAGGCTACCAGGGTGACATTCACTCCCGGCACCGACGGCCCAGCGGAAGACCCAGCGTGGGCGAAGGTATTCCTCCTGGAGGGAATGACTGTCCAAGCGCCGCCGCAGGACGTCGGCCCCCGAAATGAGGGCCAGCCCATGCTGGCCATGGTTCCGGGACACCACGGACGCCTCTGGTTCGACAGTGCCTACCTCAGCCGCCACATTCTCTTCCTGGGTGGGATCGGCACCGGCAAGTCGAACGCCATGTACCAGCTGCTTGACCCGCTTCGGAGGAGCGCCGGCAGAGATGACGTCTTCGTCATCTTCGATACGAAGGGTGACTTCCTGGAGAGGTTCTACCGTGACGGTGACGCCGTAATCTCCAGTACCCCCGGCCAGGACCAGGGCGGAGTGAAGTGGAATCTCTTCTCTGATTTGCTTGAGCAGGACACACACGAGCGCGGAGAGCAGATCCACGAGATCGCCTCCACGGTGTTCGGCGAAGCACTCGACCAAGCGGGCGACAACATTTTCTTCGCCATGGCGGCCCGGGACATCTTCGCTGCGGTTGTCGAGGCAATGTCCCGGCAAGGCCAGGTTTTCTCCAATGCCGACATTCGAAGCCAGCTCGAATTGCCCGCGGATGAATTGCTGGAATTGCTGGACGCTGAGAATAACCCACACCTGGCCGGGGTGGCCCGGTACCTTGAGGGCGACCGCCGGCCTGAGGACATCCTGGCCTTTCTCCAGCAGACGCTGAACAAGTCGTTCTCCGGAGCCTTTCGCCTTCCGGGCACTTTCTCGGTGCGCAACTTCGTACGCGGGAAAGGCGGCCGTGCACTGTTCATCGAGTACGACATAGCGTCAGGGAGCCGCTTGCTCCCGGTGTATCGCGTTCTTATTGACTTGGCCATCAAAGAAGCGCTAGGCCTGGGCCGTGCTAAATCACGCGGGAGCGTGTTCTTCGTTCTCGACGAATTCGCGCTGTTGCCCCACCTAGGGCACATCAGTAATGGGATAAACTTCGGCCGGTCGCTCGGATTGAAGTTCATGGTCGGAACGCAGAACGTGAACCAGGTCCTCAAAGCTTATGGTGCGGAGAGCGGGGCCAGCATACTGTCCGGTTTCGGCAGCGTTCTAGCCTTCCGGCTCATGGATGACGCTAGCCGTGACCTTGTGCGCCAGCGCTTCGGCGCCAACCGCAAGCAGATCACCGTAAACGCGCATGTCAGGACGGAAGGAGTCCAGCAGATAGTAGTGGCGGGAAACGTGATCGAAGACTGGGTACTATCCAACTTGACGCCCGGTCAGTGTGTCGTCTCGCTACCTGAAGGCGGCCCCTTCTTCTTTGCCGTCCAAGAGTACAAGCCGCATGGCCAGTAAGACTGGTGGTGGCAACAGCCGTATCGGCGTGCCCGTCCCCCAGCTCCGCTGTTTCGCACCTGGTGGCCCAGCCAGGCTCAGCGGATTTGCGGGCCTGAGTACGACGGTGCCACCCGCAGGTTTGGCTCAGCGCGGTCCGCAATGTAATGGACCGTGATCACCTCGGCCGCCCGGACCGCCGCGTGACCCCATTCGGCGGTGTTCTGGGCTACGGCATGAGGACCGGCGCTCGTCATCGCCAAGGTCACCGCGAGGAGTAGCCCGCTCACCTTGCCCAGGGCTTTGCGTGCCTTTCGCCGCCAGGCAGTCCCTGCGGCGGGACGGGTCGCAGCGCCGATCTGACTCGCCAGCCCGCAGACTTCCTCCTGCAGGATCCTCACCCGGTCAGCCGCTTGCCTGAACAACTGCTGGCGCCCCATCCTGGGGAAACGCCGGGCGGTTGCCGCAACCTTCTCGCGTGCTTCGTCCACCAGCGAATCTGGGACGTCTACCCCACCCTGCCTGGCCCGAGCCAGAGAAGCCTTCAACATCGGCCCCAGAAAGCTGGCCAGTTCCTTCTGGGTGGGTACGACTTCCTTGATGGGAGTGTCGCTTGAAGGACGACTCCGATCCCACCATGCGTCGGCCAGCCAGTCCTTCAGAAGGTCACACGCCTCAGCGCAGCTTTGAGCTAACAGCTTGTTCTGCTCCTGCTCAGACAAAGTGCTGCTGGCGGAGGTTCTGGTGACCACCTCCGTGATGTGGGCTTGAACAACGGCAATCCGGTCAATGGTCACGCTCGTCACGCTGTTTCCCCCCAAGGCGGTCTGAGTAGCTTTGACACGCAACCACGGCATCGTCGCTGGCCCCGGGAATTCCTCCCGAGTGATCTGGGCGGAGCGCCATCGCGCTATCACGTCTCAGCCGTCCATGTTCGCATCAATCGTGCGATCAGGGCAGGGGCCGATCCGGCGCTGGGCGGTCAGTCCTCTCGCTTCGGCCAGATCAGCTCCCATCCGGTCGGTCTTTGGCCCAGGTCAGGTGGAACCAGACGGCGCGGCCGGGTAAACCGCTGGGGGCGAGATCCTGGTGGCCCCAGCTGGCCGCGAGGTCGGCGACGACGTGCAGGCCGTGGCCGGACTCGGCCAGGTCCCCCGGACCATGCGCCGGGGGTCCGGGCCCGCGCCGCGCACCGTCGTCGATGACCGCGACGCAGGCCGAGGCGCGGCCCCGCCAGACCAGGACCTGGAACCGGCCGCCCTGGCCGGAGCGGGTGTGCTGGACCGCGTTGCTGGCCAGTTCGGACACGCCGAGCACCGCGTCGGCGGCGGCCGGGCACCCGGCCAGGGCCCGGGCCACGAACCGCCGGGCCTGCCTGACCTGGTCCGGCTGACCGGGGAAGACCCGCCGCCGCGGACTGGCCACCAGCCGCGCACCCTGCCCGGCGAGCTGGGTCAGGGTCCCGGCCGGGGCAGACGAGGACATCAGGGCCTCCAAACTTGTTGGTCGCGAGGGGATGACACCAGCTAGGTTTTCGTTATCTGCATACGGGGCGCTAGGGCGCGCATACGGTCAGCGAACCGGTCGGATCAGCCGCCGCGCTTGTAGGGCGCGGTAGGGCGCTCGCGGAGGAGGAACGCGATGGCGTTACGGGACCCGGAGGCCGGAGCGAGCCCGCTCGCGCTGTTCGGCGCGGAACTGCGGCACTACCGCACGGCCGCGGGGCTGAGCCAGGAACAGCTCGGCGAGCGGATCGGCTACTCGGCCGCCCTGGTCGGCGCGGTGGAGACGGCGCGGCGGATGCCCACCGAGGCTTTGTCGTTGCGGTCCTGGGAGCTCGCGGGTATTCCAGGGCTGCTGCAGACGGCTGGATACGCGCGGGCCATGCTCCGCGGCGCGCTGCCCGACGCGAACGAAGAGCAAGTCGAGGAACAGGTCAATGCCCGGCTCCAGCGGCAGGAGATCTTGGAGCGGCGGGACCCGCCGATGCTGTGGACGATCATGGACGAGGGAACGCTGCGACGCCGGGTTGGTGATGCCGGGATCATGCGTGAGCAACTCGACCATCTCATCGAGGTGTCCCGTAGCCCCAAGGTCAAGGTGCTGGTGGTGCCCGCCTCGGCGGGCGCGCACGTGGGACTGTCCGGCGCCTTCGTCATCGCGGAGTTCCGCGAGGGACCGGACGTGGTGTACCTGGACACCGCAGCGCAGGGCCAGATCGCGGACCATCCGGACATCGTGAAGGCGTGCGACCAGGTCTTCGATACCCTGCGGGCAGAGGCCCTGCCTCCGCGGGCCTCGCTCGACCTGATCGCTGAGGTGAGAGACACATGGACCTGACCCGCGCCGTCTGGCGCAAGACGTCGTACAGCACTAACGCCGGGAACTGCGTGGAGGTCGCGGTCAACCTGCCCGGCGTGGTCGCCGTGCGTGACTCCAAGGACCCGCACGGCCCCGCGCTGACCTTCACCCCGGCCGCCTGGCACACGTTCGCGGCCCGCGTCCGCGGCGGGAACCCCGGCCTGGCCGCACTCCGCCCCTAGCGTCCGCGGCGCGGGTCGCCGAGCACTGGCCCGGAACTGCTCACTATTCACTCTCGTATTACCGCGACGCTACTTCCCAGCACTTACATCGCCGGGGGACTCTCAGCCCTGAGAGTCCCTCAGCCGCGCTCATGGCCACGCGCCGATGGCCCGCAGCCTTCCGCTCCAGGTGCTAGGAGGTCCGGTATGGCGATAGAGGTGACCCGGCGCCAGCTGATGGCGTCGGCGGGGGGCGCGGTGCTCGCGTCCTTCGCCCTCCCGCCCAGCTTGCGGAAGGTCCTTGACGGCGCGCCCGCCGCGCTCGACCGCCGGGATCAGCCCAGGCCAATGTCCGAGATCGAGCACGTCGTCGTGCTCATGCAGGAGAACCGTTCCTTCGACCATTACTTCGGCACCATGCCCGGCGTCCGCGGCTTCGCCGACCCGGCCGTGAACAAGAGCCGCTTCTACCAGGCGGACGCGAGCAACCCGGACAAGTACCTGCTCCCCTTCCACGTCGACTCGCACAGCACCGCCGCCCAGGCGCTTCCCTCCACCAGCCACAGCTGGGGACCACAGCACCAGTGCTGGAACAACGGGAAGATGGACGGGTTCGTGACCGCGCACCTCGCGTCCGACGGCGTCGCCGGGCAGTACACGATGGCGTACTACCGGCGGGGCGACATCCCCTTCCACTGGGCCCTGGCCGACGCGTTCACCGTCTGCGACGGCTACCACTGCTCGATGATGGGCCCGACCTGGCCCAACCGGCTCTACCTGATGACCGGGATGGTCGACCCGACGGGCGCGAACGGCGGCCCGGTCACCTCGAACGAGGTGCCGTCCGAGGGCTTCTCCTGGAAGACGTACCCGGAGATGCTGACCCAGGCCGGCGTGTCCTGGAAGGTGTACCAGGAGAACGACAACTACGGCATGCACGTGCTGGATTACTTCGACCAGTACCAGGCCGCGCCGACCTCGTCGCCCCTGTACCAAAACGCCATGCGTTTCTACCAGGCGGGCCAGCTCGAGTACGACGCTATGCACGACCGGCTGCCCACGGTGTCCTGGATCATCCCCACGTCCTACCAGTCGGAGCACCCCGACTTCATGCCGGCCGCTGGCGCCGACTACGTGGCGAGCAAGGTCAACGCCATCGCGGCCAACCCGGAGGTCTGGGCCAAGACGGTGTTCATCCTCATCTACGACGAGAACGACGGGTACTTCGACCACGTGACGCCGCCCACCCCGCCAGCGGGCACGCCCGGCGAGTACATCACCGTGGACGGGGTCAGCGACCCTATCGGCCTCGGCTTCCGGGTGCCCTGCATCATCGTGTCCCCGTGGACGGTCGGCGGTTACGTCTGCCACGACACGTTCGACCACACGTCCGTCATCCGGCTGCTGGAAAAGGTCACCGGCGTGGTCAACCCCAACATCAGCGCGTGGCGGCGGAAGACGGTCGGCGACTTCAGCGCGGCCCTGGGCGCCGCTCCGAGCCGGCGCTTCCCGCGGCTCCCGGCCACGACCCGGGAACTGGAGCGGGCCGAGGCGCAGGTCCGGGAGTTCGCGCTGCCGGTCATTCCCGCGCAGGACCAGCATTTCCCGGTCCAGCCGCCCGGGCGCAAACCGGTGCGGAACACGACCGCCGCGGCAGCGGTCAAGGGAGCGTGACGGACATGCTTCGACGTGACCTGTCTGGCACCACTCCCCACGGCGCCAGCCAACGCCGGACCGTCCTCCTCGCCGCCGCCGCGGCCGTCATCCTGGCCGGCGGGACAACGGCCGGCCTGGCCGCTGCCCACTCCGGCGCCCGGCACGCCAGCCCCGCCCGGACCCACCTGTTCAGCTCGGCCTGCGGCGGCCCGGCCGGTGCCGCGTACGTGTCCGACGCGGGCTCGGATGGTTTCACCGCGATCGACACCGCCACCTGCGACATCATCCAGACCTACCACGTGGGTGACCGGCAGGTGCCCGGTGACCCCGGTCACTACGACTACGACTCCACCAACGAGGGCGTGGCCATTCACGGCAGCACGCTGTACTTCGCCGACGCGGGCAACTCCACGGTCGCGGTCATCGACACCACGAAGCTCGACCCGAAGAACTACAACCCGGACGAGAAACTGATCAACGTCGGCCTCTTCCCCGAGAGCCTGGCCGTCACGCCCGACGGCAAGCAGGTGTGGTCGGCCGACGCCGGCCCCCAGACGTCCCGGTCGTCACCGTCGGGCATCAGCGTGATCTCCACCGCCAGCGACAAGGTCGTGGCCAAGCTGCCCCTGTCTGGAAACCCCAGCGCGGTCGCCTTCTCCCCCTCGGGGATGCGGGCATACGTAGCCACCTCGGCGGGACTGTGGATCTACAGCACGCAGACGCGCCAGGTGCTCAGGGTGATCCGTGGTCTCGGCGAGCCGCGCAGCGTGGCGGTCTCCCCCGACGGCCGCACCGTCTATGTGACCGCCACCGATTCCGGCGCCGTTGCGGTGATCAACGCCGCGAACAACACAGTCACCCGCACGATCAAGGTGGGTGAGCTGCCGTGGCAGGTCATCGTGGCGGCTGATGGCCAGACCGTCTACGTGGCCAACCCGGACCCCAACACCGTCTCGGTGATCGACGCCACGACCGGCCGGGTGAGCCACACCATTTCCGTCGCCGGAGACCCCGAGACCCTGGCCCTGACGCCGAATGGCCAGCAGTTGTGGGTCGGCCAGAACAGCGCCGGCACCGTGACCGTGCTCAACACGGCCACCGATGCCGTCGTGGGCGATATCAACCTGGGCGGCGAGAGGGCGCAGTCGGGTGACGGCTTCGATCCCGCCGGGATCGTCCTCGTCACCACCCCGACGCCCGGGTCGTAGGGTGTGACGGCCGGGACAGTGAAGGCATGACCCGAGGGGTGGGTGGCCCGGCCACCCACCCCTCGGCCGTGCCTCCGGCGATCAGGCCGCGGTCCGGTGGTGGAACAGCCAGGACGCCGCCGCGAACGACACGGCCAGGATGCCCGCGCACCAGGCGCACGCGATCCACGCCTCGTGACCGACCGCCGCGCCGGTCGAGGTGGTCCCCATCCACAGGCCGCGCATGGTCTCCACGATGGGCGTGAACGGCTGGTGCTCGGCGAACCCGCGCATCCACGACGGCAGCGTCTGGGCGGGCACGAACGCCGTGCTGACGTAGGGCAGGAACATGAGCACGAACGTGAACGAGTTCGCCGCCTCGACGCTGCCGGCCAGCAGGCCGACCGCGGCCGCCAGCCAGGACAGGGCCAGCACGAAGAACACGATCATGGCCGCGGCTGCCACCCAGCCGGCCGGGCCCGCGCTGGGCCGCCAGCCCACGGCCAGGCCCACGCCGATGACCAGCGCGGTGGCGACGAGGTTGCGGGCCAGGCTGGCCACGACGTGGCCGACCAGGACCAGCGAGCCGCTGATCGGCATGGACCGGAACCGGTCCACGATGCCGTTGCTCATGTCGGTGGCCACCGCGACCGCCGTGGTGCCCGCGCCGAACCCGGCGCACAGCACGATAAGGCCGGGGACCACGTAGTCGACGTAGGCGCCGCTGCCACGGAAGGCGCCGCCGAACACGTACACGAACAGCAGCATCAGCACCACGGGCAGCATCAGCGCGGTGAAGAACGCTTCCGGGTCACGCAGCGACCGGCGGACGCAGCGGGTGACCATCACCCGCGAGTCGGTGAGCGCGTAGGTCATGCTCATCGGGCCATCTCCTTAGGTTCGGCGTGGGCAGCACTGGCGGCGTCGTCGGTGTTCGTTCCGGCGTCGGTGCCGGTGACGGTGTCGGTGTCGGTGTCGGTGACGGACAGGAACACGTCGTCCAGGCTGGGGCGGTAGGTGGACACTTTGTGCGCGGGCGCACCGGCCTCCTGGAGCTCACCCAGGAGGTGGAAGATCTCACCTGCCGAGCCCTCGGTGGCGACGTCGATCGTGCGCAGTTGGCCGTCGGCGCGCACCGGGTCGAGCCCTGCGAGCGCCCGCTCGTAGGCGGCCTGGTCGGCAAACTGGAGCCGGACGACTTCCGCGCCGAGCCTCGCCTTCAGCTCATCGGGTGTCCCGCGGGCCACGACCCGGCCGTGATCGAGCACTGCGACCGTGTCCGCGAGCTGGTCCGCTTCCTCCAGGTACTGGGTGGTCAGCAGCACCGTGACGCCCTCATCGACCAGACGGCGGACCGTGCTCCACGTCTGTTCGCGGCTGCGCGGGTCCAGTCCGGTGGTCGGTTCGTCCAGGAACACGAGCGGGGGCCGGGCGATCATGCTGATGGCCAGGTCCAGGCGCCGCCGCATGCCACCGGAGTACTTGGCGGCCCGGCGGGCGGCCGCGTCAGCCAGGTCGAACTCGGCCAGCAGTTCCGAGGCCCGGGCCCGGGCCGCCATCCGGGACAGGCGCAGCAGCTGGGCCATCATCTCCAGGTTCTCCCGGCCGGTCAGCTTCTCGTCCACCGCCGCGTACTGCCCGGTGAGGCTGATCGACTCCTTGACCCCGACCGGGTCGGTGAGCAGGTCGTGCCCGGCGATGGTGGCGGTCCCGGCGTCGGGGCGCATCAGGGTGGCCAGGATCCGGACCATCGTGGTCTTGCCCGCGCCGTTCGGTCCGAGCAGGGCCAGTACCGAGCCGGTCTCGACGGTCAGGTCCACGTGATCCAGGACGGGGTGGCCGCTGAAGGACTTGCAAATGCCCGTGGCTTCAACTGTGTATGACATACACTGAACTGTATGCGCCGTACACAGTTGAGGTCAAGCGGGTATCCCGCTAACTCCGGAAGTTGGCGGCCGCCCCGTAAGGTGGCGGGATGACGGAGGAGACGATGCCTGCTCAGGGTGCCGGGAATGCTGGGGGTGCTGACGCCGTCCGGCCTGCGCAGAGTGAGTCGTCTCCGCCGCTCCCCCCGGGCCTGGACCTGCTCTGGGGCCGCCGCGGCCGGGGCCAGCGCGGTCCGAAGCCCGGCCTGTCCGTCGACGCGATCGTGGCGGCCGCTATCCGGATCGCCGACGCCGAGGGCCTGGAGGCGGTGTCCATGGCCCACGTCGCCGATCAGCTGGGCTTCACCACGATGTCGCTATACCGGCACGTCGCCAGCAAGGAGGAACTCCTCCAGCTGATGTGGAACGGGAGCGCCCAGGGGGCCGAAGAACTGGTCATCACCGGGGATGACTGGCGGGCCCGGCTGCGGATGTGGGCCATGGTCCAGCGGGAGATGATCGACCGCCACCCGTGGATCACCCAGATGCCGATGGCCGCGCCGCCGATGGCACCGAACTCGCTGACGTTCGTGGAGCGCGGGCTGGAGGCGATGGACGATTCCGGCCTGCCCGACGCGGACAAGCTCCGGGTCATCGGCCTGATCAGCTCCTACACGCTCAGCGAAGCCCGGATGGCCCACGACGCTGCCCGGGCGGCCCGGCAGGCGCAGGCGGCGACGACCGGAACTGAGCCGCTGCCCGCCTGGACCTGGGAAGGGCTGGTACGGGAGGTCGCCGACGAGCAGACCTATCCCCGGCTGCACCGGCTGGCCTGGTCGGCCAGCATCGGCGATGACTCCTCGGGCTGGAACGAGGAGGAAGAATTCCGGTTCGGCCTGGACCGCATTCTCGACGGCGTCGAGGTCCTGATCAGGACGGCTCAGCCGTAGACCCGCCTGACTTGCGTCTCATGAGGTACTGGAGGACGGCCTCGCCGCACACGACCCCGGCCGCGAGTACCGGAATATGCATCAGCCACCACCCGGCCGTGTCAGCTTTCCAGTCATAGGTAAGCAGCGGGATGGTGGCCGCGAAGGCGAGCAGGTAGTTGCGCCTTTCGCGTTCTGTCTCGGGCGTGCCGGGCTGCCACCGATTCCCGAGCAGCGCCACCCCGATCGCGACTAAAGGAAGGAAAGCGCGCAGGTCTGACCAGGCTGCAGCGACGGGCATGGCCCGGCCGTGCCGGTGGTTCCTGGCGTGGCGGCCCGCCTCCAGGCGGACCAGCGTGACCACGACGGCCACAGCCCCGAAAACAATGACGATCCAGGCCACGACCTCGATGAACACGGACATCGCCGCTCCCGCCGTCACCAGCCGCAAGAAGGCCTGCCAGAAGTCTACGGCGGCAGATACAGGAAGGCATCGGGCCGGGACCCGCGAGGTGGGCGTGGGCGCACTTGCGGAAGCCCGCGTCGAGCCGGCGAGGATCCGGACTCCACTCAGGGTCAACCCCAGCTCAACCGCGCTCGGCCATGCTGGCCTTATCAGGGCGCTTGGTGCCCGCCGCAGAATCAGGACGGCCAGCCGGAACTGCGGGGTGCCGGCTGGCCGTCCGGCGTATTCATTGATGGGGCCCGGTGTCCGGGGTTGATCCTGCCGGGGCTGATCCTGCCGGGGTGGATCCCGCCGGGCCTGATCCGCCGGGCGTGACCAGCCTGCTCACCCAGCAACTGCCTGGCCTGGACCGGCGCCGCTTCCGGAACCGCTGTGACCTGCTGGTCCAGCTCGTCGTCGGTGCACTGGCCGCCCGGCCGGGGCCACCGCCTGACCGCCGACCTCACCCGGAGGGTCACCAAGGCGAGGGGGCCGGCGGCGGGACGACCGGCGGACGGTCGTTGCAGGTGATGGTGTTCGGCAGCTCCCACGGGGCGAGCCAGGGCCCGGTGACGCCGCCTCCCGTGTTGCCGCCCAGGTCGGTCAGCGAGAACTCCGATCCGGCCGCAGTGAAGTGGAAGGACCCGCAGTTGTTGACGCCCACCGCCCCGACGTTGCGGGCCTGGACGTTCTGGAAGGACGCGGATCCGGCGGTGCGGGCGCTGACTACCGAGGTGCCCGTGCCGTCGACCTTGATATCCCTGAAATGAACGTTAGTGATTGAATACAGGTCCTTCACCGAGAAGTCCGAGACCAGCATGATCGCGTTGTAGGTGTTGTCGAGGAAATTGTCCCCGGTCACCTCGATGTCGGCATTGATGTTCTTCTCGAGCGCGTAGATCCAGATGGCGCCGAGGCCGATATTCCAGTTCAGCTCGTACGTCCCGGCACGCACCGTGGTGTTGTCCGTGATCTGCAGCTGCCCGGTGAACGCCTCGGAGCCGAAGCGGGACCCGGCCTGGATGCCGCTGCCCTCACGGATCGGGTCGGCGATGAGGTTGGCCGAGACCGTGTTGTCCGTGCCGCCGTAGATGGCGATGCCGTTCGCCAGGACCGGCGTCTGCACGGTGTTGTGGTCGAACGTGTCGTTGGCGTCCTCGGTCTTCTCCGACCACATGGCCAGGCCATCGTCGCCTGTGTTCCGGATGAAGTTGTCCGACACGGTGGAGTTCGTGACCCCGGTGTGGAAGTTGATGCCGTCGGCGACCTGGTCGACGATGACGTTATTGGTGATCTTCAGGTTCGTCATCGGGCCGTCCAGCCAGATGCCCACCTTGGTGTGCTGGATGTAGAGGCCGTCGATGGTCGAGTTGCTGAGCGCACCGCCGATGCCGTTCACCTGGTCGGTGTCGATGCGCTCGCGGACGTCACCCTCGATGGCGAAATCGGACAGGTGCACGTCGCTGCTGCCGCCGGCCGACGCGTCCTTGCCGTAGAAGCCCACGCCGGTGTGCACCGAGCCGTCGGGGGCCGGGGTGCTCAGGTCGACCTGGTGGCCGAAGACGATCGAGTACCAGCTGCCGGCCCCCTCGATGGTCACGTTGTCCACGATGATGTGCCGGTCCACCTGGAACCGGCCCGGCGGGATGTAGACCGGGAGGTGGGTGCGCTGCGCGAACGCGATCGCCCGGTCGAACGCGCCGGCGGAGTCGCGGTGGCCGGTCGGGTCGGCGCCGAACAGGACCACGTTCGCGGCCCGCGCCACGAACCTCGGCGGCGCGACGAGCTGGGAGTCCATCAGGTCGATGGTCGTGGTCGCCGCGCCGCTCCCGGCCGGAGCGGTCAGCCGCACGGTGGCGCCCGCCGGGTAGGTCCGGCCGAGCAGCAGGCGCTGCTCGTCGTAGAAGTGGTTCGGCCGGAACGGCGTCGGGAACACCGGCGCGGGCGTCGTCGCGTCCGGGACGCAGTTGCACTCGGTCGTCCACCAGTCCGGGTGCAGCGGGCCGGCGCCCGGGTCGTTGGAGAACGGGTACTCGTTGTAGAGCCAGGCGTACTGCGACGTGAGGGTCATGGTCTGGTGGTGGCCGCGGTTGACCGTGACGTCGAGCGGGGCGGTGATCCCGCCGCCGGCGGGCGCGTCGGGGATGCTGTAGCGCACGTTGATCGCGTTGGCCGCGGCCGGCAGCGTGAACTCGACGTACTGCCCAGGGGTCAGGCTGACCGCCGACCGCCCGGAGGCCTCGGCCGCCAGCGTGTAGGCCGCGGTGGAGGGGCCGACGACGGTGCCGTCCGTCGCGGCGTTCTCGGCCTCCTGCTCGGCGAACCCGGGGTCGGCCCCGCGGCCCGAGACGAGCGACGGGTCGAGGGCCGCGCGGGTGACCACGGGGGCCGGGGCGGTGGCTGAGCCCGGGCGGGCCAGGGCCGGGCCGCCGGACACGATACCGAGAGCGGCGGTGGCGGCCAGGGCCATGATGGCGGCGGCGATGTGCCGTGGCCTGCGCGACCACGCGACCTGCGCTCCGATGCTGCTCCGTGCCATGGGATACATGCCTTTCGGGATGACGCCGCAGGACACCCGGGAGCACGGGAGCTCACGAGGTGACCTGACATTAAGGCCTCATAACCCCGTTTCACAAGGCTCTTGTCTAGCCTTTCCTTAAAACCGGTGACTAGTGTCGTTATTATGACTATTTTTTGCTCTAAACTGTATTGTTGTTGCGCAATTCTTGCGCTGACTGGTTCACGTGGCTAAGCCGGAGGTGGCGGATCAGATGCCCAGCTGGGCGCTCCATCTCCGGGCACCCGCGGGCCCCGCCCGCCTGCTCGGCGGCCAGCGCCACGCAGACCAGGTCGAGGACCGGGCGCAGGGCGATGCGCTGCAGGTGGCCCAGCCCGCCTGGACCGACCCGTCAGCTTGCGGAGGCGGTCACCTTGCGGGGCCGTCCCGGCTTGCGCTCCCAGCGCAGGCAGCGTCGGTCGTTCGTTCCCGGCGTCGAGCACGTTCTGGCGGACAGCACTGCGGGGGGTTCCGGCTCGCCGTCCTGGCGTGTTCATTGCTGGTGCCCCGGGTCCGGGCTTGATCCTGCCGGGGTTGATCCTGCCGGGGTTGGTCCTGCCGGGCCTGATCCGCCGGGCGTGACGAGGCCGGTTTCGTAGGCGAAGACGACAGCCTGGGCCCGGTCGCGAAGGTCCAGCTTGGCCAGAATGCGGCCGACGTAAGTCTTGGTCGTCTGCTGGGCGATGACCAGGGTGTCGCTGATCTCGGTGTTGGACAGACCGCGGGCGATCAGCCGCAGCACCTCGGACTCGCGGTGGGTGAGCGCGCCGAGCGTGGCCGGGAATGGCGGGTCCGGGCGTGGCTGGCGGGCGAAGTCGGCGATCAGCCGCCGGGTCACCGCGGGGGCGAGCAGGGCGTCACCGGCGGCTACGACGCGCACCGCATGCACCAGTTCGGCAGCGGTGGCGTCCTTGAGCAGGAAGCCGCTGGCACCAGCCCGCAACGCCTCGTACACGTAGTCGTCGAGGTCGAACGTGGTGAGCATCAGCACCCGCGGCTGCTCCGGGCCGGCTGCGGAGCCGAGGATCTGGCGGGTGGCCTGCAGGCCGTCCAGCACCGGCATCCGCACGTCCATCAGGATCACGTCGGGTCGCAGGTGCCGCGTCTGGCGGACCGCGTCGGCGCCGTCAGCGGCCTGGCCCACTACCACCAGGCCGGGCTGGGCGGCGAGGACCGCGGCGAAGCCCTCGCGCACCATGGCCTGATCATCGGCGATCAGGCATCGTGTGGTCGCACCACTGGCCGCCGCACCGCTGGCCGCCGTATCACTGGCCGCCGTATCACTGGCCGCCGCCGCACCGCCGACGACCGCACCGCCGCCGGCTGTCATGCCGTCTCGCCCAGCGGGAGCACCGCAGACACCACGAAACCGCCCCCGGCCGACGGGCCGGCCGAGAGCGAGCCGCCGAGCAGCGCGACCCGCTCACGCATCCCGGTCAGCCCGTGACCGGGCCCGGGTTCGCTCCGGGACGGCCCGGCGGGTCCGCCAGGCCCGTTGGCCACCCGCAGCAGGACCACCCCGCCGTCATGGCCCACCGACACGCTGACCGCCGCTCCCGGCGCGTGCTGGCTGGCATTGGACAGCGATTCCTGCACAATCCGGTACGCGCACACCGCCACGCCGGAAGGCACGTCGCCCATCGCCTGGGGCACGGCCAGCTCGACCGCGACCCCGGCGCGGCGGGCGGACTCGACGAGCGCGGGCAGGTCTGAGAGCTGGGGCTGCGGCGCTAGCCCGGCGGGCTGGTCGTAGCGCAGCACGCCGAGCAGCCGCCGCATCTCCGCCAGCGCCTCGCGGGCCACCCCGCTCAGCGAGGTGAACTCGGCGCGGGCTGATTCCGGCAGGTCGCTGAGGCGGTACGGCGCGGTCTCCGCCTGGACCGCGATCAGCGACATGTGATGCGCGACCACGTCATGCAGTTCCCGCGCGATCCGGGTGCGCTCCTCCAGGACGGCACGCCGGGCCCGCTCCAGCTCGGTGCGCTCGGTCTGGGCGGCCAGCGCCCGCTGGGCACCCCACCTGGAACTGATGCTGTCCACGGCGATCGTCCCCGCCGTGAACAAGATGGTCGCAGTGATCGGGCCGTTCAAGTCCGGCAGGTCCCGCACCAGCCACAGCCACCAGGGGATGAGGCTCAGCGCCCACATCCACCACAGCACCGGCCGCCGGTAACGGACCCCGGCCACGCAGAACAGCACCAGCAGCACGACCACCTGCGCCGGGCCCCAGGGCCAGCCTCCCCGCCACTGAGCCGGTACCAGCGGGGCGAGCAGCAGCGCGAGCCACCCGATCCGCCAGCCCAGCAGCGGGTACCGGGCCGCCAGCAGCAGCGGTGCCACCACCGCCATGACCAGAAGCAACTGCCCGGCGCTGAGCGGGGGGTAGTGGAAGTTGTAACAGGGGGCCGCGCGGCACGAAGCGGGCGGCGCGGCAGTGACGGTGGGCCGCGTGTGGATGCTGGCCAGGCTGAACACGAACAGCACGAGCGTCGTCAGGCTCAGCGCCAGATAAGCCCGGCGCGGCCACGGCGGATGCCACCAGACCGGGGGCGCGTCCGGGCCCGCCAGCACCTGGATCAGCCCGCGCCACGCCCGGCGCGCCGCCGCCAGGGCGACGCTGCTCGCCGCCGGTGCGCTGCCGGGCATCCGTTTCACGATGTCAGCGTAGGCCGCTAAGGGGCGAGCGCTCATCACACCGGCATGGTCATACCCAGGTATGAGCCTGCCTGGCCGCCGGGCCGGACTACCTGCCTGGTATGACCGCCAATCCAGCTCCCTGGTGCGATGACGCGCACCGGCCCAGCAGACAGCCTTAACCGCGGTGCTTCTTTCACGCACCGCCCTGTGTCTAACCCGCCTCCGGGAGGCGCATCATGAATGTCGAGATCACCGGGCTGACCCGGCGCTTCGGCCGCACCATGGCCGTGGCGGGGGCGGACCTGCAGGCGGGCCCGGGAGTGTTCGGGCTGCTGGGCCCCAACGGGGCGGGCAAGACCTCGCTGCTGCGGGTGATGGCGACAGCGGTCCCGCCGACCTCCGGCCGGCTACGGCTGCTGGGCCGGGATCCGGGCCGCTACGGTCCGCGGCAGGAGATCCGGCGCCGGCTCGGGTACCTGCCGCAGAACCTCGGCTACTACCCAGGCTTCACGGTGGCGGAGTTCGTGGAGTATTTCGCGCTGCTGAAGGAGATGCCCGCGGCGCGGGTTCAGGCCGCGGTGACGGCGGCCGTCGAACGGGTCGAGCTGGGCGGCAAGGCGAAGGCCCGGCTGCGCACCCTGTCGGGCGGGATGCTGCGCCGGGTGGGGATCGCCCAGGCCATCGTCAACGAGCCGGAGTTGCTGCTGCTGGACGAGCCGACCGCCGGGCTGGATCCCGAGCAGCGGATGGTGTTCCGGGGCCTGCTGCGAGACCTCGGCCAGCGCGCCACCGTCGTGGTCAGCACCCACCTGGTGGAAGACGTCGGCGCCGCCTGCGCTCAGGTCGCGCTCATGGACCAGGGCCAGATCGTGTTTCACGGCACCCCGGCCGACCTGGTCGCCCGCGGCGAGGACGCTGGCCCGGAAGACCGGGCCCTAGGCGATTCGCCGCTGGAACGCGGATACAGCGCCGTCCTCGCCGGGGCCCGGTCATGACCGTCACGAACGCCCCGGCCGTCTCCCGGCCGCGGCCGGTCCCCCGTCATCCCGCGCTGGTGACGGCCCGGCTGCTGCGCATGGAGCTGCGCCATAACGCCATGCTGTGGATGCTGCCGGTGGTCTTCGCGCTGTTCTGGCTCACCACGTACCGCAAGACCATGGCCATGCCGCCCTTGTGGAACATGCGCGCGGTCAGCCTGCAAAGCGGCGCGATTCTGGATTTCATCACTCCGGTGGTCGGCGCGGCCGCGTGGATGGGGTCCCGGGATGCCCGCCGCCACACCTCCGAACTGATTGCGATCACCGCCCGGCCGCGATGGGCCCGGCTGCTGCCGACGTGGGCCGCCACCACCTGCTGGGCCCTGGTGGGATACCTGGCCTGCCTGGCTGTCCAGCTGGCCGGTTCCGGCCAGCGCCACGGCGGTCCCGGCTGCCGCCAGGCCGGCCGCGGTGACCGCCGCCGCGGCGGCGCGCAGGCGCCGCCCGCCGGAGCCCCGGGGCAGGGCCAGGGCCGCCAGCAGCG
>DASQRM010000255.1:0-2092 GCA_035642895.1 Streptosporangiaceae bacterium
GGTGCTGATGGTGAGGTCGGAGGTTGCTGACCGCATCGTGGGCCTCCTTGATGAGGACACTTCCGGTATACGCCTTGGGTCTGACATTTGTGACTCCGCCACGCCGCGGAGGGTGCGCGTCAATTTTGTGGTGACTGGTGAGTAGCTTGACTGGCCTGCTGGTCAGGCTGTGCGTGTCTGAGTGTCCTGGTTGTTGCAGATGGCTTCCCAGGTGCTGCTGGCCTCGCGGCAGCGCAGGGCGGTGATGGCGTCGGCTCCCGCGACGGTCCAGTGCATGCCGGATTGCTTGAGGCGCTGGCCGATGACGGTCTTGCAGCTGGCCTCGACGACGCCGGAGCCGGTGAACAGGCCGCACTGGCGGAACCAGTGGTAGCGCATGCGCGGGGCGTTGTTCAGGAAGTAGCCCAGTTCCCGCTCGACTTCGTCCTTCTTGACGCCTTCGAGGGGGTACTTGCGGACGGCGGCCTCGATGCCGTCGATGTAGCCGTAGTCCAGGTCCTCCAGGCGGGCGGCGAGCCACTGGTCCGTGCGGTCCAGCAGCATGAACTCCAGGGACCTGGTCAGGGAGTGCAGGTGCTCGCGGGCGTGGAACAGGTCCACGATCTGGGTCGCTTCGGGGAACTTGGCGGCGGCGATGCCCCAGATCCAGGTGGCGCCGTCGCCGAGGATGGTGAACTGCCGGACGTGGCCCGCCCCGCGGCGGATGCCCTCGGCCTTTACCAGATCAGCGAATGCGGCGGCGGGCTCGAAGGTGGCGATGACGCTGGTCGATTCCCGGTCCCGGACTGGGTATCCCCCGGTATCGAGCTTGTCCTGGGTGAAGAAGACGGCGAGCTTGACCTCGCGGGTGCGCGCCCGGCCGTCCTCGCCTTTACCTTCCCGCCCGGCGGTCTCCCTGCTGGTCACGGGGACGCCGGTGCCGTCGATGGCTGCGTAGAGCTTGTCCGGGAGCGGCGAGGGCGGCAGCGGGACCAGCGTGCGGGCCGCGATCAGCGCAGCCCGGTCCCGGCCGGCCGCCGCGACGGCGGCGCCGCTGGCCTCGGCGGCGCGCTCGACGCGCTTGGCGGTGAGCCGGATCCCGCCGATCTCCTGCAGCAGCCGGGCGGCGCCGGTGAACGGCCCGGCCGCGGCGGCGATGTCGTTCATCGCGGCCAGCCCCGGTGACATGCTTTCCCGCGCCACCCCGAGTTCCGCGTCGCGCGGGGCCAGGCCATGGCCGCACTGCGCGCAGTGATACCAGGCACGCGTCACCGGGACCGGGCCGAGGACCGTGTCGAATGCCTTGTCCCGGTAGCCGGCGAACCCGGCCTCGTGGCCGTTCCCGCACGGGACCCGGGGTCCCCGGTGGCCGCGGTCGGCGGACAGGACCTCGCCCAGCACCGCACCGCCCAGGCGCAGCAGCCCGGCCCGCAGCACCTGCTCGGCGGCCTCCAGGCCAGCATTCCCGCAGCCGAGCGCCCTGGCCGCCTCGCCGGCCAGCCGGCCTAGCTCGGCGGCCTTCCCCTGCGCCAGGGCCGCCCGGAGCCCCCTTTTTCCCCTCCCGTCCCGGAAGGGGCATCGCCGCCGGCATCGCCCGGTACGGCCGGGCGGGCGGAGCAGATCACCTCGTTCACCTCCGTGACCTGCCCGACCAGGTCCCGGAACCGCTCGTACTCCGCGACCTCCCGCCGCGTCTTCTCCAGCTCCGGCCCCGGCTTCAGGTGCACCGTCCGCGTCCGCCCGCCCGCCTTCCGCGTCAGGTTCCACTGCGGCCCGTGCCCCGGGTGATCCGGTGCCGCGCACGCGCAGTTCAGCTTCCCGCACTTCCTGCGGACCTCGTTCAGCGACCCCCGCCGGAAGTCCCCGACCTGCCCCAGCTCCCGGTACAGCTCCGCACGCCGGCGTTCCAGTTCCGCCAGCTCATCAGGCCCGTCAGGCACGGCATCCCCAATCTGAGAGTACTAACACTCTCAGATTAAGCCCGCAGCCAGCTACAATCCAGAACCCCTACGAATCTGACGCACACCCCCTGGGTGCCCCGAGTGGGATTCGAACCCACACTTGACGGTGTTTGAGACCGCACGCTCTGCCGGTTGGCGTATCGGGGCGCAGC
>DASQRM010000256.1:0-64420 GCA_035642895.1 Streptosporangiaceae bacterium
ACGAGGTGCCGCCAGCCCGCAGCGCGTCGGCCAGAACCTCTCGGACCGCGGCGAGGACGCGGACGGCCTCGGCGCGGCTGAGCGTCTCAGTGGCCCGGGCCCAGTGCAGCTGGGCCCGCCAGAGGGCCTCGTCGGCGTAGATGTTGCCGATCCCGCTGACCAGGGACTGGTCGAGGAGGGCCCGCTTGAGCCCGGTGCGGCGGGCGCGCAGGCGGGCGATGAACACCTCGTCATCGAAGGCAGGCTCGAATGGGTCCGGGGCGATGTGCGCGATCAGCGGCGGCAGTTCCGCCCCGCCGCTGGCCCAGACCAGGTGGCCGAACGTCCGCTGGTCGGTGAAACGCAGGTCAGGACCCTGGTCGGTGAAGGTGAACCGGACCCGGACGTGCCCGGACACGGGACGTTCCGCATCGCCGACTACCAACTGACCGCTCATCCCCAGGTGGGCGAGCAGGGCATCCTCGGCGACAGGCAGCCACAGGTACTTGCCCCGGCGTCGTGCGCCGGTGAAGGTCCGGCCGCGCAGTACCGCCTCGAAGTCGGCCGACCCGGCCAGATGGCGCCGCACCGCCCGGGGGTGCAGCACCTCGACGGTGTCGATGGTGCGCCCCACCACGTGCTTGTCGAGGCCGCCGCGGACGGTTTCGACCTCGGGGAGTTCCGGCACGGGGTCAGCCGCCGGCTGGCTCGGCGCCGCCCTCAGCCGTGGGCGGGACCGGGGGGACGGACGCGGGGCCGGGCCCGGCATCATCCGAGGCCGGATGGGCACCGTTCGCCGGATGGCCCGGGTTGGCGGCCCCGCCACCCACCGGCCCCCCGACCACCGGCCCGCTGACGGCAGCCGTACCGCCGCCCGCTGCACTGCCGCTGGCCGCCGCGCCGTTCGCCGAGACACCCCCGGCGGCGGCGTCCGAGCCGCTCTCGTTTCCGCCGCTGATCGCTTTCCAGGCGGCCTCCGCCGCCTGCTGCTCAGCTTCCTTCTTCGACCGCCCCGATCCGGACCCGTACGTCCGGCCGCCCACGCGGACCGACGCACGGAAGAACTTCTGGTGGTCGGGCCCACTCTCCTCGACGTGATACTCGGGGACGCCCAGGTACCCGGAGGCGGTGAGTTCTTGCAGTGAGGTCTTCCAGTCCAGCCCGGCACCGAGCTCCGCGGAGCGGTCGATCACCGGATCGAACAGCCGGTGCACGAGGCTGTCCGCGGCCGGCAGGCCGCACTCGAAATACACCGCGCCGATCAGGGCCTCCAGGGTGTCGGCCAGGATCGACGACTTGTCGCGCCCGCCGGTGCCTTCTTCACCCCGGCCGAGCCGGATATAGGAGCCGAGCCGGAGGGATCGCGCCACCCCGGCCAGGGCCCGCATCTGCACCACGGCCGCCCGCAGCTTGGCCAGCTGGCCCTCGGGAAGGTCGGGATAGCGGCGGAACAGGGTGTCCGTGACGATCAGGCCAAGGACCGCGTCGCCAAGGAACTCGAGCCGCTCGTTGGTGGGCAGCCCGCCGTTCTCATACGCGTAGGAACGGTGCGTGAGGGCGCGCTCCAGCAACGCCGGGCCCAGCCCGGTGTCGATGGCCCGTAGCAGCTCCGAACTGTCCGGTTCGCCTGCCACGCTGCCGTTTGACCTGCCTCTCACGCAGTACCCTTTCAGCGCATCAGGTTGGTGTGATCACCTGGCGACGGTTGTAGGTTCCGCACGTCGGGCAGGCCGTGTGCGGAAGCTTCGGGTCCCGGCACTGCGGGCAGCGCACCAGGGTCGGCGCGGACGTCTTCCACTGTGACCGGCGGGCCCTCGTGTTGCTGCGTGACATCCGCCGCTTGGGAACAGCCACGTTAACTCTCCTTTAAATCTGAACTCAGTCGTCCGGTTCGCCCGCGGAGGTTGCCCGCCGGCCGTTCCCGTTCACTTCCGTCTCACCCAGCTCGGGTCCTCCCGGGCCAGGACCACCGAACCGTGAGGCAGCCTGCTGCAAGCTGGCCCACCGCGGATCGATGGCCGGGCCGTGCCCGTGGTCGGGCCCAGCCTGGGCGAGTGGTACGCCGCACTCCACGCACAGCCCCGGGCAATCCTCCCGGCACAGGGGCGCCAGCGGGACCGCGAGCACGAGCGCATCGTGCAGGACCGGCTCGAAATCGAGCAGGTCCCCCTGCAGAGAGTACCCTTCAGCGTCGTCTGGGCCGTCGTCCGCAGAGTAGGCGAACAATTCCTGGCCCTGGACCTCGATGGGCTGGCTGATCGGTTCCAGGCACCGCGCGCACTCCCCGGTGATCTGGGCCCGGGCTGTGGCCGTGACTAGAACACCCTCCGACACCGCCTCCATCCGCACGTCCAGCTCCACGTCGCTGCCCTCGGGCACGCCAGCTAGCCCGGCGTGGGCGTATGCGGGAGCCGGGACGGTGCGCTGCTGCGAGTACTCCGATCCGGGACTGCGGCCGAGGTCGAGAGTGCTGAAGACCAGGGGTTTGCGCGGATCGAGTCGCGCCGACGGATTTTTTCGTGAATGTGGCATAGCAATTACGGTGTCTGGCGAGGTTGGATTGATCAGCCTACCCGGGTACCAGCCGATTCCCAACTTAAGGCGCCGTCCGGCCGGTCCAGCCGGTGACCGGACCAGCCCCCGCGGTCAGCCGGAACCGAGCCGCTCCTGGAGGCGCTCGTACACCAGCTCCGGGACCAGCGACGTGACGTCGCCGCCGTACCGGCAGATCTCCTTGACCAGGCTGGACCGCAGGAAGCTGTACACGGGATTGGCCGCGATGAACAGCGTCTCGACCTCCGCGAGACGGTAGTTCATCTGCGCCATCTCCATCTCGTACTCAAAATCGCTGACTGCCCGCAGGCCCTTCACGATCGCCGAGACCCCGTTAACCCGGCAAAACTCGACCAGCAGCCCCCGGAACGTCCCGACCTCGACATTCTTCAGGCCGGAGGTCACCTCGCGGAGCATCTCGACCCGTTCCTCCACCGTGAACAGTCCGTGTTTGGACTGGTTGGCCCCGACGACGACGAGCACCTCATCGTGCAGCAGCGCCGCCCGGTTGATGATGTCGAGATGACCGTTGGTCACCGGGTCGAACGAGCCTGGACAGACGACACGACGCACGCGGTCACGCCCTTCCGGCACTACATTTGCGCTGTCCATCACGGTAATTCCGTCAACTCTGCGGTCGACTGGGTGCCTGCGGCGAGACCGTACCAGAACGTCGTATCACCGTAGCGACGGGAGCGGTCCGGCGTATACCCGGCCGGCCAGCTGACCGGCCCGGAGCGGGTGGCCCGCTCGACGGCGACGACCGCCTCAGGGGCCAGCCACCCGCCGGTGGCCAGCGCGGCCAGCACGCCGCTGACCTCCTCGTCGGTGACGGCGTACGGGGGGTCGGCGACGGCCAGGTCGTAGCGGTCCGGCCCGGCCGGCCCCCGGCTGAGCAGCCGCTCCACCCGGTCGGTGACCAGCTCGGCCCCGGCCAGGCCGATCGCGGCGATGTTGTCCCGGATCACCCGGGCGGCGCGCGCGTCCGCCTCCACGAACAGCACCCGCCGCGCGCCCCGGGACAGCGCCTCCAGGCCGACCGCCCCGGAACCCGCGTACAGGTCGAGCAGGCCCGCGCCGTCCAGCGGGCCGTGCAGCGCCGCGAGCGTGCTGAACAGCCCTTCCCGGGCCCGGTCGCTGGTCGGCCTGGTGAGCCGGCCTGCTGGGACGGCCAGCCGGCGGCCCCGCGCCGCGCCGGCGATCACCCTGGTCACCGCGGCGTCCGCACCAAGCGCGCCGACCTCAAGCCCGTCCAGACCAAACGCGCCCACCGCGACCGGCTCACGCTTTCTCCAGGAACTTGGCCTGTTCCTCGTCCAGCAGCGTCCGGATCGCGCCGCCCAGGGCGGGGTGGGCCGCCAGCTGGGGATCGCCGTCCACCAGCGCCTGAGCCTCGGCCCGGGCCTGCACGATCAGTTCCTCATCCTGCAGCAGGGTCAGCATCTTCAGCCCGGACTTGCGGCCCGCCTGGGCGGCGCCCAGCACGTTGCCCTCCCGGCGCTGCTCGAGGTCGAGCCGGGACAACGCGAACCCGTCCACGGTGGCCGCGACCGCCTCCAGCCGCTCTCGCGCCGGGCTGCCTGGTGGTGAGTCCGTGACCAGCAGGCACAGCCCGGGCTTGCCGCCCCGGCCGACCCGGCCGCGCAACTGGTGCAGCTGGGACACGCCGAACCGGTCCGCGTCCATGATCACCATGATGGTCGCGTTCGGCACGTCCACGCCGACCTCCACGACCGTGGTGGCTACCAGCACGTCCACCGACCCGTCGGCGAAGGCCCGCATGGCCGCGTCCTTGTCCTCGGCGGGCATCCGCCCGTGCAGCATCCGCATCCGCAGCCCGGCCAGCGGCCCGTCGGCCAGCTCGGCCATCAAGTCCACGACCGACCGCGGCGGCCGCTCGGCGTCCTCCTCGTAGAGCTCGTACTCACCGTCGGCGCCGTCGTCGCCCCCGGCCACCTCGGGGCCCTCCCCCGGGTCCGCCCCCAGGCCCGGCTCCCCGGCACTGTCCTCGGCGCCGATGCGCGGGCAGACTACGTACGCCTGGCCGCCGCCTGCCACCTCCTCGCGGAGCCGCTCCCAGGTCCGCGCGAGGTAGTGCGGCTTGTCCGCGGCGGGGACCACGTGCGTGGTGATCGGCGCCCGCCCGGCGGGCAACTCGGTCAGCGTGCACACGTCCAGGTCGCCGTACACCGTCATGGCCACCGTGCGCGGGATGGGCGTGGCCGTCATGACCAGCACGTGCGGGCGGCTGCCCCGGGCCTTCTCCCGCAACGCGTCCCGCTGCTGCACCCCGAACCGGTGCTGCTCGTCGATCACCACCAGGCCCAGATCATCAAAAACGATCTGATCGTCGAGCCGGACCCGGTGATACAGCAGGGTATGGGTGCCGATCACGATGCCCGCCGCCCCGGAGGCCACCTCCTCCAGCGTGGCCCGGCGCACCTTGGCCCCTTGCGACCCGGTGAGCAGGGCCACCCGGGTGGCGTGCTCCGCGCCGTCCAGCTCGCCGGCCCGGGCGAGCGGGCCGAGCAGTGCCGTTATAGAGCGGTAGTGCTGCTGGGCCAGGACCTCGGTGGGGGCGAGCAGGGCCGCCTGCCCGCCATCGTCGATGACCTGGAGCATCGCCCGGACCGCCACCAACGTCTTGCCGGAGCCCACTTCACCCTGCAGCAGGCGGTGCAGGGGGTGCTCCCGGCACAGCGCGGTGGTGATCTCCTCGCCCGCGGTCAGCTGGCCCTTGGTCAGCGAGAACGGCAACCGGGCATCGAACGCCTCGAGCAGGCCGCCGCGCCGCGGGATGCGCGGGGTGGCCGGCAGCGCGTCCTCGGCCCGCCGCCGCTGGGCCAGCACGGCCTGGAGCACGAACGCCTCGTCCCACTTCAGCCGCAGCCGGGCGGGTTCGATGTCCGCGAACTCCACCGGGCGGTGGATGCCGTGCCACGCGGCCAGCTGGCTCTGCAGGCCGTAACGGGTGCGGACCTCGGCGGGCAGCGGGTCGTCGGCGATGTCGAGCGTGTCCAGCACGGTCCGCATCGCCTTGGCGATCTTCCAGGACGCCAGGTCCTTGGTGGCCGGGTACACCGGGATGATCTCGGCCGCATGCTCGGCCGCCATCTCGGTCCCCGGGTCCGCGGTGCCGAGCAGCTCGCAGTCGGGGTGGATGAGCTGGCGCTTGCGCCCATAAGAGGACACCTGGCCGGCGAACAGGCCGTGCAGGCCGGGCTTCATGTCCTTCGCGCGCCACGGCTGGCGGAAGAAGGCCAGGGTCAGCGTGCCGTGGCCGTCGGTGACGGTCACCTCGGTTAGGTTGCCCCGCCGGTTCTTCATGGTGCGGGTGGTGACGGCGGAGATCTGGGCCAGCACCGTGACGTGCTCACCGTCGCGCAGTGAGGCCAGGTCGGTCAGCTCGCCCCGCTGCTCGTAGCGGCGCGGGTAGTGTCGCAGCAACTCGCCCACGGTGTGCACGTCCAGCGCCTTGGCCAGGACTTTGGCCGTCCGCGGGTCGAACTCCCGGTCGAGCCGGTCATCAAGCCTCGCCATGGCCTCTCAGAATAGGCTGCGGTGCGGACAGAAGCGCCCGCCACGCGGGCCAGGCGCCCCGGGCCGGCGCTGATTCGCGCTCCAGGCGGCTGGTCGGTTATCCTGAGCCCTGCCCGAGGGCGCGGCGGTGCGGTGACGTGTCCGCAGCCCGAGCCCGGGCACATTGGCCAGCACCATCCGCCTGCATGCAAGGAGCGTCCCGTGTCTTCTGTCTGCGAGATATGCGGCAAGGGGCCGGGATTCGGCAACAACGTCTCCCACTCCCACCGCCGCACCCCGCGCCGCTGGAACCCGAACATCCAGATCATGCGGACCCGCACCGGGGGCACCAGCCGGCGGATCCGGGTCTGCACGTCCTGCATCAAGGCCGGCAAAGTCACCCGCTAGCCCGCCCGGCCTGGCCAGCCCTAACCCGGCCCGCCCCAACCCGGTCACTCTGCCGCGAAGCGGCCCGTCAACCCCCGGTCACCGGGCCCCGTCGCGCGTCTTATTTTCCCTAACGAAAACCGGGCGCCCACGTGCCCCACCCCGTGGCCAGGACCTAACCAGCCGAAGATCAGGGGGTCGCGCGCTCGCCGAACGTGCAGAGCTGGCCGTCGAAGGCGCAGCCTGACGGCGCGGCGGGCTGGCCCTCCACGATGACCGTGAGCCGCACCGTGGCCGCGGACCGGTGCGTCTGCCCCGAGCCGGGCCACGACACGCCCTGCGCCACCCCGGCTCCCGCCCGGCCCGGCTCCCAGCGCGCGCCCTGGACGGCGGCGATGCGCGCCCCGGGGTAGGCGAAGGCCAGGCTCCAGGCCTGGGTCTTGGTCCCGCTGAGCCCGCGGATCGTGATCTGGTCGGCGAACCCGCCCGGCCACCGCTCGACCTGCTGATAGGTGATGCTGAACGCCCGGCTGCCCACCTCGGGCTGCGGCCCGCCGCTGCCCCCGGCCGCCGCCGTGGTCCCGCCTGGCTGGTTACCACCCGGCTGGCTGCCAGCCGGCTGGTTAACTCCGGACTGGCTACCACCGGACTGGCTACCACCGGGCTGGCTACCACCGGGCTGGCTACCACCGGGCTGGATCGCGGTGACCGGGCCGGACGCGGCCGGGACCCTGGGCGTGATGTGCACACCGGGGCGGGCCGAGGCGAGCGTGCCGCCGTGCGGTTGCTGGGCGTGGCAGTCCCCGGCCGAGCACTGGTTGCCGGGGATGGGGGCGCTGAAGTGCAGTACGGTCCGGGACATGTTGGCCGCCAGGAAGGCGGCCACTACTACGCCCAGGCCCGCAGCGAACGTGGGGGTGACGACGAGCCTGCGCAACGCCGGGCTGATCCGCCTCCAGCCGGACGATGAGCGGTCCCGGCGCGACCGGCCACCGTCCAGGCCAGGCAGCAGTTCATCCGCGCCGCGCCACTCGCGGCCCGGGCCCCCCAGCATGCGGGCCGCACAGGCCCGCACGCGGGCGGCCGCAGACGGCGCCCGGTGCCGGGGTACTGCTCTCTTGCCCGCTGATCGCATTGGGGGGTTTATACCTACGAAAAGGGCAGGCTAACTGTAGTGACACGCTTGTAATTTGATGGATACGGGGAGTGATGGCTGTTCGGGCGTCAAAAATGATTCCATCCGGACAACCCCTCAGCTCGCCGCGAATCCACCCACACACCCTGACCTTCACGGATTTGCCCCACGACTGACCACCGCCCGGGCACCGACGTCCCCGGCGGGAAGGTGGCCACCAGGCCATGATCCTCACCGCCGGTGAGCACCCAGTCCAGCAGATCCGGCCCGCCTAGTGCATCGGCGGCGGCGCGCAGAACGTTACTCACGGGCAGCCGGGCGGAGGTCACGTCGATGCGGACCCCGCTCTGCCCGGCCAGGTGCCCGAGGTCCTGCACCAGGCCGTCGCTGACGTCGATCATCGACGTGGCACCGAGTCGCGCCGCGTCCGGGCCCGCCGGGTAGTCCGGATGCGGCCAGCGGTGCGCGGCGAGCAGGTCCGCGGGCTCGGACCGGCCCGCCTGGAGCAGGGCCAGGCCGGCCGCGGAATGGCCGAGCACGCCCGCCACGGCCACCACGTCCCCGGGCCGGGCCCCGGCCCGGGTGACCGGGGCCCGGCCCCCCAGGTCCCCCA
Source organism: Streptosporangiaceae bacterium (assembly GCA_035642895.1). Lineage (GTDB taxonomy): Bacteria > Actinomycetota > Actinomycetes > Streptosporangiales > Streptosporangiaceae > RYN-230. The sequence continues at coordinate 8,187 of DASQRM010000256.1, forward strand.
GGGCCGTCACCGCCAGCATGATCAGGGGCGCACCGGACAGATCGCCGCCGGCCACGGCCGCGCCGGCCCGGGAGCACTCCTCCGCCAGGCCAGCCGCCATGTCCTCGGCCCAGGCCACGGGCAGATCCGCGGGAGCCGCCAGGCCGACCAGAAGCGCGGTGGGCACCGCACCCATCGCCGCGATGTCCGCGAGGTTCTGCGCCGCGGCCTTGCCGCCGATCTCGCGCGCAGACGACCAGTCCCGGCGGAAATGCCGGTTCTCGACGAGCAGATCAGTGCTGGCGACCACGCGCCCGTCGGGGGCCTGGAGCACCGCCGCATCGTCACCGATGCCCACCAGCGTGCCCGGGGCCGACGGGAAACGGGCGGCCAGCGCCGCGATAAGCCCGAATTCACCCAGATCCGAGACGGTGATGGAGCCCTCCCGGCGGCCGTCTTTGAATTTAGGGTAGCGTGGCCATTCCGGCCGAAGGCAATGAGGCCCCCCGGGGAGGACGCATGGTCCAGGCTTACATCCTCGTGCAGACGGAAGTGGGAAAAGCCGCTGACGTCGCGCGCCGCATCGGGGACATCAAGGGGGTGACCCTCGCCGAGGACGTGACCGGACCCTATGACGTGATCGTCCGGGCCGAAGCGGGCAACGTGGATGACCTCGGGAAGCTCGTCGTGGCCCAGATCCAGTGTGTGAGCGGCATCACCAGGACGCTGACCTGCCCCATCGTGCACATCTAGACGTCCCGCCCGCGGCGCCCCCACGCGCCGGGCGCCGCATCGCCGCCCGGGCGGGGGCATCCGCCCGGCACCTCCCTGACGTCTCTGGATGACGTGGAGATGGCTGGGTAGTACGGCCACAGAGAGGTCAGGAGGGCCAGCATGTTCGAGGCGGCTGATATCCGGGAATGGCGGGGCCACGATGTGGTCGACGACGCCGGTCACAAGATCGGGACGCTCGAGTCCGTGTACGTCGATACCGGCACTGACGAGCCCTCGTTCGCGACCATCACGGTGGGCCTGCCGACCCGGCACCGGCTGGTGTTCGTCCCCCTGAACGAGGCCACCGTGGGCCCCGGCTACCTCAAGGTCCGCTACCCGCGCAGCCTGGTGAAGGGCTCGCCGTCCATCGACACCGACGGGGAACTGCCGGCCGGTGACGAGGAAGCGGTCTTCAAGCACTACAACCTCGAGTACCAGCCCGGGGCGAGCGGCGAGCGCCGCCTCGCCCGGCGCTGAGCAGTCAGGATCGGAGTCCTCGGATGGTGCTGTTCTTGCTCCTGATCATCGCGGCCATCGCGCTGGGCATCGTGGGCGTGGTCGTGAAGGGCCTGTTCTACCTGCTGATCATCGGCATCGTGGTGGTCCTGGTGGATCTCGTCCTGGTCGGGCTGCGGCTAGGCCGCCGTCGCCGCCCGAACCGTTAGGCCCCGGGACTCAGCTGAGCTGCGCGGCCAGTTCGGCGGTGCGCGGGCCCACCCCCAGGCTGATCGCGTTATGCAGATCGGCCGGGGTGTCCACGTCTGACCGGAGGCTGGGCACATCGGCCAGCAGGATCTCGGTGGCACCGCCGTCCCGGTACCGGGCCGCCGATCCGGGCCCGAAACGCGGCCGGAACGCCGTCCCGGGCCGGGCCGCGTACAGCGTGGTGCCGGTGCCTGCCGCGTCGGCCACGAACGCCTCCGGCCACTGGGCCGCCACCCGGAGTCCGCGATCGAGTTCCGCGGGCCGCAAAGCGGGCAGATCCGCGGCCAGCGCCGCCGTGCCGCGGTCCGGCCACGACGCCGCGGCCACGGCCGCACCGTGCGCGAGGGCCGGGTTGAGCCCGGCATCCGGCTCGTCGGCCACCACCCAGGCCCCCAGCGCGCCCAGCGCGCTGGCCGCCGCCGGGTCGTCCGTCACCACGACGACGGTCGCGACCACGGGGCAGGCCGCAGCCGCCCGGACCGTGTCCGCCGCCATGGCCAGCGCCAGCTCCGACCTAGCCGGGCCGGCCAGGCCCGCGAGCCGGGATTTGGCCCGGGCAAGTACCTTGACGGGGATCACCACCGACCAGGTGAGCGGCATCTCGGTCACACCGGCGACCATACTGTGCTCAGCGCGGCGGGTTGATCGGCGTGCGGAGAGCGCGGTCCCGGGCCGGCCTGGCGAGGTTTACCCTGAGGCGTTTGCCTTGGTGGGTCGGCCTCGTCCGGGTTTGCCTGTACAGGGTGGCGGGCGGAACGGGAGACTGACTGCGATGACGAGCAGCCGGACGAGAGCGGGAGATCCCCGGATGAGCGGGTGGCAGCGATGAGCGCGCGGCAGGACCGGCGCTACTCCCAGGCGTGGCGGAACGGCACCAAGGTGGTGCTGCCCCCGCTGATCAAGTCGCTGATGAAGCGGGACTGGCAGGGCTACCAGCACTTTCCGCGCGAGGGCGGCATGCTGGTCGCGGCCAACCACCTGTCGTACGCGGACTGGCCGGCCATGTCGCTGTTCGTGCACGAGGCCGGGCGGTACCCGGCATTCATGATCAAGTCGTCGGCGTTCGACGTGAAGCTGATCGGCCCTTTCCTGCGGGTGCTCGGCCAGCTGCCGGTGCGCCGGGGAGAAGCCGACGCGGCGAACGTGCTGAAGGTCGCCGAGCAGGCCCTGAACGACGGCGAGTGCGTGATCATCTACCCGGAGGGCACCGCCACCCGTGACCCGGACCAGTGGCCGATGGTGGCCAAGACCGGGGTGGCCCGGCTGGCCCTGGCCACCGGGGTCCCGGTGATCCCGGTCGCCCAGTGGGGGGCGCAGGACATCCTCCCCTACGGCGAGATCAAGCCGCATGCGGTGCCGCGCAAGCTAGTCCGGATGCTGGCCGGGCCGCCGGTGGACCTGAGCGAGTACGAAGGGAAGCCGCTGACCCGGGACGTGCTGCGCGGGGCCACGAACGCGATCATGGCCGACATTGCCGGGCTGCTGGCCCAGTTGCGCGGCGGGCAGCCGCCGGCCACGCCCTACCACCCGGCCCTGGCCCGCCGCGCGGCGCGCCAGGCCGCCCGGGAACAGGCCGTACCGGGTGATGACCCGCACGAGGCGACGCCGACGTGAGGGCGGCGGTCATGGGCGCCGGCATGTGGGGCACCACCTTCGCCCAGGTGCTCTGCGACGCCGGCACCCCGGTCAGGCTGTGGGGCCGGCGGCCAGACCTGGTCGCGACGATCAACGCGCGGCACGAGAACCCGGACTACCTCCCGGGCATCACCCTGCCGGCCGAGCTGACCGCCAGCGCCGAGGCGGACCGGGTGCTGGACCAGGCGGACCTCGTCGTGCTGGCTGTCCCCGCCCAGACGCTGCGCCATCACCTCACGGCCTGGCGGGATCTGCTGCCCGCGGGGGCGGCCTTCGTCAGCCTGATGAAGGGCATCGAGTTCGGCACCCATGAGCGGATGAGCCAGGTGATCGCCGATGTCACCGGGGCCGGCCCGGACCGGATCGCCGTCATTTCCGGGCCGAACCTGGCCCGGGAGATAGCCGAGCGCCAGCACGCCGCCACCGTGGTCGCCTGCACCGACGACACGCTCGCTAAACGACTCCAGCAGGACTGCCACACCCCGTACTTCCGGCCGTACACCAACCCGGACGTGATCGGCTGCGAACTGGGCGGCGCGGTCAAGAACGTGATCGCGCTGGGGATCGGGATCGCAGTCGGCATGGGCAGCGGGGACAACACCCGGGCCACCCTGATCACCCGCGGGCTGGCCGAGATCACCCGCCTCGGCGCGGCGCTCGGCGCGGACCAGCACACGTTCGCCGGCCTGGCCGGCCTCGGTGACCTGGTCGCCACGTGCAGTTCCCCGCTGTCGCGGAACCGGACGTTCGGCGAGATGCTGGGCCGGGGCATGGCCGTGGCCGACGTGACCGCGGTCAGCACGCAGGTCGCCGAGGGCGCCAAGTCGGCCGGCCCGATCCTGGAACTGGCCCGCAGCCACGCCGTGGAGATGCCCATCACCGAGGTGGTGGTGGGCGTGATGCACGGGCAGATCGCCCTGGACCAGGCGGCCATGCTGCTCACCTCGCGCTCGGCCAAGCCGGAGCGTTATGGCGTCTGACCAGCAGGGCGAGAACACCCGCGCGGTGCACCTGCCGCAGGCGCCGGTCCCGGCGCAGCAGCCGCTCGGCACGCCGGTGTACCGGACCGCGGCGTTCGCCTTCTCCTCCAGCGCCGAGTACGCGGCGCTGCTGAACGGCGAGGCGGCGGGCTACAGCTACAGCCGGATCGACAACCCCACCGCGGACGCGTTCGCCATCGCGGTCGCCGCGCTGGAAGGCCATCGCCTGGACAGCATCAGCCTGAACGGCGCCAGCCTGGATGGGCCGACCGCGGCCCAGGCCTTTGCCTCCGGGATGTCCGCGATCAGCACGGTGTTCTGGACCTTTACCGGGACGGGCGGGCACGTGGTCGCGCCGGCCGCGGTCTACGGAGGCACGTACGGCTTCCTGCGCCACGTGGCGGCCCGATTCGGGGTGCAGACCGATTTCGTGGACGTGACCGACACCGATCAGGTCCGCGCGGCGATGCGGCCGGAAACTCAGATCGTGTACGCGGAGACGGTGGCCAATCCGACCACCGCCGTGGCCGACCTGCCCGCCCTGGCCGAGATCGCGCACGCCCACGGCGCGCTGCTGGTGGTGGACTCCACCATGGCGCCCCCGGTGATCTGCCGGCCGCTGGAACACGGCGCGGACCTGGTGCTGCACTCCGCCACCAAGTACCTGGGCGGCCACTCGGACACCACCGGCGGGGTCGTGTCCGGGGCGCCCGGCCTGATCAGCCAGGTCCGCGCGGTGCGCGTCGACACCGGCGGGGCCCTGGCCCCCGACGAGGCGTTCCTGCTCCGCCGGGGGCTGGAGACGCTGCCGTTGCGGGTCCACCGACAGTGCTCCACCGCGATGCTGTTTGCCGCCGCGGTGGCCCGGCATCCTGCGGTCCGCCGCGTGGACTACCCGGGCCTGCCTGGGCATCCGGGGCATCAGACGGCGATCCGGCTGTTCGACGCCGGGCCGGAGGGCACCCGGTTCGGCGCCATCGTCACGATCACCCCGCATGGCGGCCGGCAGGCCGGGTACGAGCTCGCCGACCGGTTGCGGGTCGGCCAGGTAGCCACGTCGCTGGGCGGCACGCACACCGTGGTCAGCCACGTGGCATCCACGACGCACCGGCAGTTCGACGACGCGGCCCTCGCGGCTGCGGGGATGGATCCTGGGGCGGTACGGTTCTCCATCGGTCTAGAGGACGCCGAGGACCTGATCGCAGACGTGCACCAGGCCCTGGACGGTCTGGGAGAGGGGCGAGCGTGAGCCAGAAGCGCAAGATCCGGGTCGCGGTCGTGTTCGGCGGCCGGGGACCGGAGCACGCGATCTCGTGCGCGAGCGGCGGGACGGTGCTGGCCTGCATCGACCGGGACCGCTACGACGTCGTCCCGATCGGGATCCTGCCCGACGGCCGCTGGGTGCTGACCGCCGACGAGCCCGAGCGGCTGGCCATCACCGACGGGCAACTGCCGTCGGTCGAGGCGGTCGCCGAGCCGGGGGGACAGGTGCTGCCCTGGACGGCCGCCGGCGCACTGGCCACCAAAGAGCCCGGGGCCATTCCCGGCGAGCTCGGCGAGGTGGACGTGGTCCTGCCCATGCTGCACGGCCCCTTCGGCGAGGACGGCACCATGCAGGGCCTGCTCGAGATGGCGGGCGTCCGCTACGTCGGCGCGGGCGTGCTGGCCAGCGCGGTCAGCATGGACAAGGAGTACATGAAGCTGATCTTCAAGGCGAAGGGGCTGCCGGTGGGCCCGTTCGTGGTGGTCCGCGACCGGGACTGGCCGCCCGGGGCGGCGGAGACCGAGCGCAAGCGGGTCCTGGATGCGATCGGCGAGCTGGGCTGGCCGTTGTTCGTCAAGCCAGCCCGCGGCGGCTCCAGCATCGGCACGTCCCGGGCCGATGACCTGGCCGGGCTGTACGAGTCGATCGAGACCGCGCGGCGCTACGACCGCAAGGTCCTGGTGGAGCAGGCCATCCCCGGGCGGGAGGTCGAGTGTGCCGTGCTCGAGGGGCTGGACGGCGCGCCGCCGGACACCAGCATGCCCGGGCAGCTGGTGGTGGACGGCGGCGAGGAGTTCTTCGACTTCGAGGCCAAGTACCTGGACGACGCGAACCGGATGGTGATCCCGGCCCCGATCCCGGCCGATCATCTGGAGGAGGTGCGCCGCCTGGCCGCCGCCGCGTTCGAGGCGGTGTCCGGCGAGGGGCTCGCCCGGGTGGACTTCTTTTACACCCCGGATGGCGAGATCGTGCTCAATGAGATCAACACCATGCCCGGAATGACCGCGGCGTCTTATTTTCCCAAAATGTGGGCAGCCAGCGGGTTTTCGTTGCGGGAACTTATTGACCGTCTGATCGCCACGGCCCTCAGCAAGTCCCCCGGCCTGCGCTGACTGGGCGTCCGGTAAGTGCGACCGGGGGCCCGCTGTACTGGCGGGCCCCCGGTCGCGAAGGACGGACTAGCGCTTCTTCGCGGCCGTGGCCTTCTTGTCGCCATTCACGACCGCCTTGAAGTCCGCGCCCGCACGGAACTTGGGCACAGACGACTTCGGCACCTTGATGGTGGCACCGGTGGCGGGGTTACGGGCGGTGCGAGCCGGCCGGACAGCCTTCTCGAAGACGCCGAACCCGGTGATCGCGACCTTGTCACCCTTGGCGACGGTGTGCTGAATGGTGTCCAGCACCGCGTTAACCGCCTCGGTCGCGGTCTTCTTGTCCCCCAGCCGGCCGGAGATCGCATCGATCAAGTCACGCTTGTTCATGAATCACTCCTGCGGTTCCCCCACGGGAGGTCGCGCGGACAGGGAGCCGTAGCCGCGACCTCTGACCTGCCCGAAATTAGGCGATCCAGCGCTTGGGCACAATGACCTACGCGTAAAATCCCGGCGTGTCGGCCCCCAGACGCCCGAATTTCCTGTCCTGCGGGCACTTTCAGGCCACTGCGTCGGCCGTGGGCAGCCAGTGCGGCCGGTGCTGCTCGAAACTGGTGATCTCATCTGCATAACGCAGGGTAAGCGAGATGTCATCCAGTCCTTCCATGAGGCGCCACCGCGTGTAGTCGTCGATATCGAATGGTGCCCGCAGTTCGACGGGGCCGGCGGGGCCGGCGGCGCGCACTTCCCGGGCGACCAGATCCACCGTCACCTCGGTATCCGGAGTCACCTCGAGCGCGTCCTGCAATGACTCCGCGAATTCCGCGGCAACCCGGACCGGGAGCAGGCCCGCTTTTGTCGCGTTATTGCGGAAGATGTCACCGAATCGCGCTGATATGACGGCCCGGAAACCGTAATCCCCCAGAGCCCAGACCGCGTGCTCCCGGGATGACCCGATCCCGAAATCGGGTCCAGCCACAAGTATGGTCGCCCCGTCCGCGACGGGCTGGTTGAGGATGAATTCGGGATCGGCTCGCCAGGCTGCGAACAGGCCGTCGGCGAATCCGATACGGCTGACCCGCTTCAGGTATTCGGCGGGGATGATCTGGTCGGTATCGACATTGGTCCGGCGCAGCGGGATCGCGCGGCCGGTGTGCGTGGTGAAAGGCTCCATAGCTGATTTCCCTCCCGGTTAGAGGTCGGCGGGGGCGGTGAGGCGGCCGGTGACCGCGGTGGCCGCGGCCACCTGCGGGGAGACCAGGTGGGTGCGGGAGCCCTTGCCCTGGCGGCCTTCGAAGTTGCGGTTGGAGGTGGACGCGCTGCGCTCGCCCGGCGCCATCGTGTCCGGGTTCATGCCCAGGCACATGGAGCAGCCCGCGGAGCGCCACTGGGCTCCGGCGGCGGTGAAGACGTCGTCCAGGCCCTCCCGCTCGGCCGCCAGCTTCACGTCCATCGAGCCGGGAACGACCAGCATCCGCACCCCGTCGGCGACCTTCTTGCCGCGCAGTACCGAGGCCGCGGCGCGCAGGTCCTCGAGCCGGCCGTTGGTGCACGAGCCGACGAACACCGTGTTCACGGCGATGTCGGTGAGCGGCGTGCCCGGGGTCAGCCCCATGTAGGTCAGCGCGCGCAGGGCCGAGGCCCGGTCGCCCGCGTCGTCCATCGCGTCGGGGTCAGGCACGGAGGAGGTGAGCGGGGCCGCCTGGCCGGGGTTGGTCCCCCAGGTCACGAACGGGGTCAGGGCGGCCGCGTCCAGCGTGACCTCCCGGTCGAACGGGGCGTCGGCGTCGGTCGGCAGCGACCGCCAGTAGTCCAGGGCGCTCTCCCAGTCGGCGCCGCGCGGCGCGTGCTCGCGGCCTTCCAGGTAGCTGAACGTGGTGTCGTCCGGGGCGATGAGCCCGGCCCGGGCGCCCGCCTCGATCGACATGTTGCAGACGGTCAGCCGTCCCGCCATGGACAGGTTCCGCACCGCGTCGCCGCGGTATTCGAGGACGTGGCCGACGCCGCCGCCGGTGCCGATCTTGGCGATCACGGCCAGGATCAGGTCCTTGGCCGTCACCCCGAAAGGCAGGTCGCCGGCCACGTTCACCGCCATCTGGGCGGGGGGCGACTGGGGCAGGGTCTGGGTGGCCAGCACGTGCTCGACCTCGCTGGTGCCGATCCCGAACGCGAGCGCGCCGAGGGCCCCGTGCGTGCTGGTGTGCGAGTCACCGCAGACGATCGTCATGCCGGGCTGGGTCAGCCCTTGCTGCGGGCTGATCACGTGCACGATGCCCTGCCCGGCGTCCCCCATCGGGAAGAGCCGGATGCCGAACTCGGCACAGTTCTTGCGCAGCGTCTCGACCTGGACCCGGGAGACCGGGTCGGTCACCGGGCTGCCCGGGCCCACGAGCGGCAGCCCCGGGCCGGTCACCCCCAGCGTCGGGACGTTGTGGTCCTCGGTGGCGACGGTCAGGTCGGGACGGCGCACGCCGCGCCCGGCCAGCCGGAGGCCGTCGAACGCCTGCGGGCTGGTGACCTCATGGATCAGGTGGAGATCGATATACAGCAGGTCGGGCTCACCGTCGGCGTGGTGCACGACATGCGAATCCCAGATCTTCTGCGCGAGCGTACGTCCCATGCAACAAACCCCTTTCAGCGGGCGCCTCGTCGCGAACCGTCTAGCTGGGGCCCCTTGTCCCTGTCTACCTGGTATCGGCCTGGAACTGGTGTCTACCTGGAAAAGCTTTCTCTCTCAAGGGGCCGGGTCCCCGACTTGCGTCTCGCATTGCGAGACGGCAATATCGGACCATGGACAACTCTAGCGGAGTCGGCGTGCTGGACAAGACAGCGGCCGTCCTGTCCGCCCTCGAGTCGGGCCCGGCCTCGCTCGCCCAGCTGGTCCAGGCCACCGGCCTGGCCCGGCCGACCGCGCACCGGATCGCGGTGGCGCTGGAACGGCACCGGCTGGTGGCCCGCGACGCTCAGGGCCGGTTCATCCTGGGCCCGCGGATCGCCGAGCTGGCCACCGCCGCGGGTGAGGACCGGCTGCTCGCCGTGGCCCAGCCGGTCCTGGTCGGGCTGCGCGATCTCACCGGGGAAAGCGCGCAGCTCTACCGGCGCCAGGCGGACAGCCGGATCTGCGTGGCCGCCGCGGAGCGGGCCACCGGGCTGCGTGACACCGTGCCGGTCGGCACGGCGCTGCCGATGACCGCGGGGTCCGCAGCCCAGGTGTTGCTGGCCTGGGAGGAGCCCGAGCGGCTGCACCGGGGGCTGCGCGGGGCCAAGTTCAGCGCGGCCTCGCTGGCCCAGGTCCGGCGGCGGGGCTGGGCGGCCAGCGTGGCCGAGCGCGAGGCCGGGGTCGCTTCGGTCTCGGCCCCGGTCCGGGGCCAGGGCAGCAAGGTCATCGCGGCGGTGTCGGTGTCCGGTCCTATCGAGCGGCTGACCCGCTCCCCGGGACGGCTGCACGCCAACGCCGTGGTCACCGCGGGCGACCGGATCAGCGCCGCCCTCCGCCGTGCCAGCTAACCCCCGGCGAGCCACGGCCCCAACCACAGGCACGCAGCGAGCCCGGTGCCGGGCCGTTAGGCGCCAGGCCCGCCAGCGACATAGGCCGCACCCGCGCTGTCCTAGCGAGGTGGGCGGCGCCCCCCACGCTGCTGCCCCGCGGAGCAGCATGGGTGCGGCGCGACTGCGGTCACTGGCTGCGCAGGTGCCACACCAGGCGCGGTCTCATCGCGGAACACCGGGCCTCCCCCGGGCGGGGGAGGCTGGGGGTGGGGTCATCGGCGATACTGGAGCCGGAGAGTGATCTTGTGCGATCATGCCCGGAGGTCCCCCGTGCGGCGGGACGGTGGCCTCTGTCCGCCGAGTCGCATGCGGCGCAGGCTACTTTCCGTCCACGCCCTGACATCGTGAGGTCGCGTCCATGAAGGTAGCTGTCATTAAGGAGTCAGCACCCGGCGAGCGCCGGGTGGCGCTCGTTCCGGAGATGATCGCGCGGTTGCGCGGCGCCGGACTCGAGGTACTCGTGGAATCCGGGGCCGGGGACGGCGCGTGGCTGGCGGACAGCGCCTACGCGGAAGCGGGCGCGACCGTGGTGAGCCGGGCTGAGCTGCTCGCCGACGCCGACCTGATCATGATGGTGGGTAAGCCGGACCGCGAGCTGGCCGGCGCGCTGCGCCCGGGCCAGGCCATCCTGGGCCTGCTCAGCCCGCTGGCCGATCCTGGCCTGGCCGCCGCGCTGGCCGCCCGGGGCGTGACCGCGATCAGCCTGGACGGGCTGCCCCGGACGCTGACGCGGACGCAGGGCATGGACGCGCTGAGCTCGCAGGCCAACGTGGCCGGGTACAAGGCCGCCCTGGTCGGGGCGGCTGCGTTCGGCCGGTTCTTCCCCATGCTGACCACCGCGGCGGGCACCGCGCGGCCGGCCAAGGTACTCATCCTGGGTACCGGGGTAGCCGGCCTGCAGGCCATCGGCACCGCGCGGCGCCTCGGCGCCGTGGTGTCCGCCTACGACGTGCGGCCGCAGACCAAGACCGAGGTGGAATCGCTGGGTGGCACCTTCATCGAACTCACGTCGGTGCGCGACGCGGCGGGCGAGGGCGGCTACGCGCGGGCGCTCACCGACGACGAGCGCCAGGCCCAGCAGGCCGAGCTGGCCGGCCATATCGCCCGCCATGACGTGGTCATCACTACCGCTCAGGTACCGGGACGCAAGCCGCCGCTGCTGGTCACCGAGGACGCGCTGAAAGCGATGAGCGCCGGAGCGGTCGTGGTGGACATGGGGTCCGGCCCGCTCGGCGGCAACGTGGCGGGATCCGTGCCGGGCGAGACGATCGTCACCGGGAACGGGGTCACCGTCATCGGCGCCGGGAATCTGGCCGCCAGCGTGCCCGCCGCCTCGTCGGCCTTCCTGGCCCGCAACATCACCACGCTGCTGCTGTACATGGTGGCCGACGGCGCGCTGGCCATTGACCCTTCCGACGAGATCCAGGCCGGAGTCGTCATCACGCACGACGGCGCTGTGATCCAGCCCGCGACCGCCGCCCTCCTCGCCAAGACCCAACCCGGTGATGACGCACCCGGAGGTGCCACCCCGTGACCACGGAACTGCTCACAGACATAACCATCTTCGTGCTGGCCCTGCTGGTGGGCTTCGAGGTGATCAGCAAGGTGCCGGCCACCCTGCACACCCCGCTGATGTCGGCGGCCAACTCGATCCACGGCATCGTGCTGGCCGGCGCCATGCTCATCGCGGTGACCGCGCACGACGCCCTCGGATACATCCTGGCCTTCGTGGCCGCCGCCTTCGCGGCGATGAACGTGGTCGGCGGCTACGTGGTCACCGGCCGGATGCTCAAGATGTTCCGCCGGTCGCGCACCCCGGTACCGGCCGCGGATACCGCGGCAGCGGTCAGCGGCAACGGCCAGGCTCCGGCCGCCGGGCAGCAGGCGGCGCAGCGGGGCGGCCAGGCATGAGCGCGTTCGACTGGGTAACCCAGCTGCTGTACGTCGCGGCCGCGACGTGTTTCGTGTTCGGCCTGCACCTGATGAACTCGCCTGCCTCGGCCCGGCGCGGCAACCAGGTCTCCACCGCGGGCATGGCGCTCGCCGTGGCCACGACGCTGGCCCTGGTCGCCCACGCGGGCACGGTCACCACCACCGGCTGGATCGTGATGATCGCTGGTGCGCTGCTGGGCGGCGGCGCTGGCCTGTACGCGGCGCGCACGGTCGAGATGACCGCCATGCCCCAGCTGGTCAGCATCTTCAACGCGGTGGGCGGCGGCGCAGCCGCTCTCGTCGGGATCCACGACTACGTCAGGCTCGCCTCGGGGGGGATCGGGGAGTCGACCACGGTCTTCACCATCCTGGACGTGCTGATCGGGGCGGTCACGTTCTCCGGGTCGATCATCGCCGCGGGCAAGCTGCAGGGCCTCATCGACGGGGCGCCGATCGTCTTCCCCGGCTCGCGGGCGGTCAACGTCGCCGCCGCGCTGGTGGCGGTCGGCGGCGCCTGCTACATGATCGCGACGCCCAGCGTCGTGGTGCTGATCATCATCATCGCCGCCGCACTGATCTTCGGCGTGACCATGGTCCTGCCGATCGGCGGCGCGGATATGCCGGTCGTCATCTCGCTGCTGAACGCCTTTACGGGCACCGCGGTGGCGATGGCGGGGTTCGTCATCGGCAACTGGGCGCTGATCATCGCGGGCGCACTGGTGGGCGCGTCCGGCGGCATCCTGACCAAGCTGATGGCGGACGCGATGAACCGCTCGATCCGCAACATCATCGTGGGCGGGTTCGGCACCGGTGACAGCGGCCCGGCGATCGAGGGGCCCGGCGGTGACGTGCGGTCCATCCAGGCCGATGACGCCGCCATCCAGCTCGCCTACGCCCAGAAGGTCATCATCGTGCCCGGCTACGGGCTGGCCGCCGCGCAAGCCCAGCACCAAGTGGCCGAGCTGGCCTCGGTGCTCGAGGAGCGCGGGGTGGAGGTCAGCTACGCCATCCACCCGGTCGCCGGGCGGATGCCCGGCCACATGAACGTGCTGCTCGCCGAGGCCAACGTGCCCTACCCGCAGCTCAAGGAGATGGACGAGATCAACCCCGAGTTCGCCCGGACCGACGTGGCCCTGGTCATCGGGGCCAACGACGTGACCAACCCGGCCGCGCGGCGGCCCGGGAACCCCGTCTCCGGGATGCCCATTCTCGACGTGGACCAGGCCAAGAGCATCATCGTCATCAAGCGGTCCATGGGCCACGGCTACGCGGGCATCGACAACGAGCTCTATGTGGACCCGAAGACCAGCATGTTCTTCTCCGACGCCAAGGGCGCGCTGACCGAGCTGACCGCCGCGGTCAAGACGCTGGTTGGCTGACCAGCCGGGTCCAGGGCCGAACGTCGGGCGCAGAATGGGGACATGAGCACTGCTGACGCGGATGTGACCGTCCCGGATACCCCTCGTCCGCACGGACAGCCAGGTGAGCTGACCACGGGTGAGCTGGCCGTGGGTGAGCTGGCCGGGAGCGAGCTGACCACGGGGCGGGTGGCCCGGGTCGGGGATATCGAGGTCCGCCGGCTGCTGCCGCTGCGGCACCGGCGCAGCGTCGGCGCCTGGTGCTTCGTGGATCACTACGGCCCGATGTCGGTGGACGGCGTGGCCGGGATGCAGGTGCCGCCGCACCCGCACATCGGCCTGCAGACCGTCACCTGGCTGCTGGACGGGAACGTGCTGCACCGGGACAGTCTGGGCAGTGAGCAGATGATCCAGCCCGGCCAGCTCAACCTGATGACCGCCGGGCGGGGGATCGCCCATGCCGAGGAATCGCCCCGCGAGCATGATCCGCGGCTGCACGGCGTCCAGCTCTGGCTGGCCCTGCCCGGCTCGCAGCGGCAGGTGGCGCCGGCCTTCGAGCACCATCCCGAGCTGCCCGCGGCGGGGCTGGCCGGGTTCAAGATCACCGTTTTCGCCGGGTCGCTGGCGGGCGTGCGTTCACCAGCCACCGTCTTCTCCCCGGTGGTGGGCGCCCAGGTCCGCGCGGGCCGAGACACCCGCGGCCAGCTCGGCCTGGAGCCGGGCTACGAGCACGTGATCTTCATGGCCGCCGGGACGGCGGAGGCCGATGGGGCCGCGCTCATCCCCGGGACCCTGCTGTACCTGCCCACCGGGCGGGATCAGGTGACCCTGGCCGCTGCTGCGGACGCCGAGCTGTTCCTGCTCGGTGGTGAGCCGCTGGAGCAGCCGGTGGTGATGTGGTGGAACTTCGTGGGGACCACACCCCAGGACATCATCGACGCGGCCCGCGACTGGGGCCACGGCGAGCGCTTCGGCCAGGTCACCGGATACCACGGGCCGCCGCTCGCGGCGCCGCCGCTGGACGCGGTCCGGTTGCGCGGCTCAGGCGCCCGGCCCCGATGACCACGCCCGGACGGGTCCGGAAGACCCGGCTAATCGGCGGCATTTAGGGCACAAAGTCCCTTCCCGTCCGGCCCCGGACGGGAGAGGCTGCGGTCAAGAGGCTGGGTCAGAGGGTGAAGTTCCGCTGCGTAACTCCCCAAGTGGGTGAGAGTAGCCGGCACTGGGTATTTGTACCTCCGGCAGCAGGACGCAGCGGGTGACGCGTTGGACGCTGGCCCTCCCGACTAACCCTGCGAAGGAGGTGCGGCGCTGAACCAGAACCTGGGGCTGCAGCGCATCGTGGTGGGCGTAGACAGTTCATCGGCCTCACTGGCCGCGCTGCGATGGGCAGTTCGCGAAGCGGGATTGCGGGGGTCGACCCTGCACGTGGCGCGAGCCTGGGAGGACGCCGCGAAGCGGGTAGCACCCTATGCTTCGCACTCTTGCCCCCCGGACCGCGCAGAAGACCTCCTGGACGCCCGGCAACGGCTCGAGGACGAGGTGACGGCCGCGGTCGGCGGCGCGCCCCCGGTCGCGGTCACCGTGGAGATCGCGGAAGGACTGGCGGCCCGGGTGCTGCTCGATCACGCCGACGGTGCCGAGATGCTGGTGCTGGGCAGCGCCGGTTGCGCACCCGATGGCATCGGCCCGGTGGCCCGGGCCTGCCTGCGGAACGCCCCCTGCCCGGTCGTGGTGGTCAGCGTCGCGATGAGCGGGGTACCGGTCCCGGCCTGACCCGGGAGCGCCGGAGCCTGGCCAGGCCGGGCTCGTCAGGCCGAGGCTCAACAGGCCGGGGCTGGTCGCGCCGAGGCTGGTCAGGCGGGACTGGTCGGGCCGAGGCCGGCTTTAACAGGAGGCGTTTTTGAAGTGCGCCAGGGAATCGTCTCGCCGCACTACGGCGGGATCACGGTCCGCCAGGTGATTCTGGCGGGCTGTCCGGCCATCTCACCGCGAGCGGCGCAATTGCGCGCTAATGCGTGGGACTGACGGTAGGGCGAGATTCCGGCGAGTATGCGGGCCTCCAGGGCGGCTTTGGCCGCGGCCGTAGCGATCGGGTATTTCCCGGGCGCCCGGCGAGCCACCACCGGATGGCGCGAGCGCCCTCTGACCTCACTGCTACCTTCGCGGATGACGCATCCCTGGCGGGCCCATTACCAAAATCTGACCTCATAGTGCGCCCTACCTGTCGACATAGCCAGAACAGCTTTGCGTCACGCCCCGGTGCTTATATTCTGAGTGCACAAGCTGTATTCACAGTTTGTTTTGACAGCCCGAAAAAATGCCTGTAGCTTCTCCCGGTGCGGCGGAATGGTTGGCTATGGATAACAATTCGGTGTGGTCAGTGGGGTGTCACGTATTACCGGGCCTGACGCCCGGACTCCGGGCGGGCCGCTCCAGGGTCCGACTCGTGATGACGTCACGTCATCTATCACAGGAAAAGTCATGACTAAGCCTGTTCACGTGAGCATCCGAGACGACCTGAGGATGAGGATCACGGTCGGCGAATGGGCCGCCGGCGACCGGCTGCCGTCCGAGACCGACCTCGCCGCACGGTACGGTGTGGCCCGGATGACGGTACGCCAGGCGATCGGGGCCCTGGCCGGCGAGGGTGTCGTCGTCCGGCGCCAGGGCCTGGGCACCTTCGCCGCCGAGTGCCTGCCCACGAGACGGGTGGGCGCATTGCTGAGCTTCACCGAGGAAATGCGCAGCCAGGGCCGGGATGTGGAGTCCAGGCTCATCAAGGCCTCGGTGGAGCAGCCGACCGACCTGGCCCGGGAGGCGCTGCAGCTCGCGGCGTACGCGGCGACGGTCACCATCCAGCGGGTACGCCTCGTGGACGGCAACCCGATTGCGGTCCAGCACTCCTGGCTGCCCTGCGCACGGTTTGCCGGGCTCGACGCCGAACCCCTGCTCGAGGACTCGCTGTACGCGACCATCGAGGGACGCTACGGGGTCCGCATCATGCGGGCCAGGCAGGTATTCACCGCCACCGCCGCGGGCGGCTCAGAAGCCGAGCTGCTGGAACTCAAGCCGGGCAGCCCGGTGCTGCGGATCACCAGGACCACCTATGACGGGGCCAACTGCCCGGTCGAATTCGCGATGAGCGCGATGCGGCCGGAGTCCCCCATCGAGACGATGATGGAACGCGCGTCCGTGCGGCAGCGCCGGGAGCGGACATCGGGCGGGCGCGCGGAGCCAACCGCGGAGGCTGACCGGGCGGGGCTGACCGGGCGGGGCTGACCGGGCGGGGCTGACCGGGCAGGCTGACCGGGCAGGCGGGTTAATAGGCGCCAGATCCGTGGAAGACTAGCGTCGCTTTCACCTCCCGGCCCGCTTCTTCCATGACCGGGGCACCGGTCAGCCTTTGACCGCGCCGGTGAACCCGCCCACCAGATGCCGCTGGGCAAAGATGAAGCAGCCCAGGGCGGGCAGCATGGACAGGGCCGTGAATGCCAGAATGCTCGCCGTGTCCTGCGCGTGCTCGGTCTGGAAGTTCGCCACCCCCAGGGGCAGCGTAAAGCGTCCCTGGCTGGTGAACACGAGCAGCGGGATCAGGTACTGGTTCCAGCTCTGGACGAAGGCCAGCACGGCCACGGTGACCAGCGCGGGCCGGGACAGCGGCAGCAGGATGCGCAGGAAGAACCCGATGCGGGTCGCCCCGTCCACCACGGCCGCGTCTTCCAGTTCGCCGGGGATCTCGCGCATGAAGGGCCGCAGGATCACGATCGTGATGGGCAGGCCGAAAGCGGCTTCGGGGAGGGCCACGCCGATGGGGTTGTCGAGCAGCCCGATCTTGTCCAGCATCAGGTACAGCGGGAGCGCCGCAGCGTTGATGGGGAACAGCAGCCCCACCGCGAACAGCAGGAACAGCCCTTCCCGCCCGCGGAACGCGTAACGGGACAGCGCGAACGCGGCCATGGAGCCGAGCACGACCACCAGGACGGTCGCTACGGCGGCGATCACGGCGCTGTTGCGCAGCGGCTGCCAGAACGCCGCCGAGGTGAGCATCTGCGCGTAGTTGTGCGTGACCCAGGGGTTCGGCAGCCCGGTGGCGGAGGCGTTAATCTGTGCGTTGCTCTTGAAGCCGTCGATGAAGACGAACAGCAGCGGCACGACGGTGACGCCCACCAGGACGAGCGCGGCCAGGTAAGTGATCGGGGTCAGCGGGGAGATTCTGCGCCGGCGCCGGCGGGGCTGGGCCGCGGGGCCGGACCGGGCAGGACCGGAACGGGGCGGGCCGGCTTCGACGATCGTGGACACGTCTGTCACCCCACCGCGCGGGTCAGGGCGCCGCGGGTGTCGCGGCGCAGGACGAAGCGCTGGTACAGCAGCGCGAAGATGAAGCAGATCAGGAAAATGATCACAGCCACCGCGCTGCCGTATCCGAACTCGTAGCTCTGGAAGCCGTGCTGGACCAGGTAGGTGACCATGGTGCTGGAGGCGTTGGCCGGGCCCCCTCCGGTCATGATCCACACCTGGTCGAAGACCTGGAGCGAGCCAACCACCGTCAGGAATAGCCAGATCCTGATCGTCGGGCCGAGCAGCGGCAGCGTGATGCGCCGGGTGGCCTGCCAGCCGCTCGCCCCGTCCAGGGCGGCCGCCTCACGCAGCTCGTGGGGGATGCCCTGCAGGCCGGCCAGCATCAAGATCATGGCGAAGCCGAAGAACTGCCAGGTCAGCACCACGATCATGGTGTAGATCACCAGGTGCAGGTTGGCCAGCCACAGCTGGACGAGGCCGCCCAGGCCGACCGCCTTCATGACCTCGTCCAGGAATCCCCCCGGCTGGAGCAGCAGCAGCCACATGACGGCGGTGGTGGCGTAGGGCAGGACGAATGGCGCGAACGCGAGCGTGCGCAGGAAAGCCCGCCCGCGGATCGGCCGGTTGAGCAGCAGGGCCATCCCGAGGCCGAGCGGAAGCTGGATGAGGATCGACGCGAACACGATGATCAGGTTGTGCACGAACGATTCGCGGAACACCGGATCGGACAGCACGAGCCGGTAGTTGTACAGGCCCGCGAACGGGCCGAGTGAGCCAAAGCCGGTCCATCTGTGCATCCCATCCCAGGCGGCCAGGACGATCGGCAGAAGCACGAAGCCGACGAACAAGGCCAGGGCCGGAGCCAGCAGCACGACCAGCTCAAGCCGGCGCCGCAGCCGGGGCCGGGACCGCCGGGACCCCAGTCCCATGCCTGGGCCGGAGAGCCGTCCGATGCGGGAGAGCCGGCGGGCCGCGGGGCTGGGCGGGGCGGGACCCGTCGTCCCCGCCTGCGGGATATCGACGTCTTTGTCGCCTGCGACGGCCATCAGCACCTTCCTCGTTCAGCGGGGCCACGGTGAGCGGAGCCGGGGCCGGGAACTCCGGCGGCGGCGCTGGATGCGCCGCGCCGGAGCCCGCGTGCCTGGCTTACTGGCTCTTAGCCTGGCTTACCGCGGTAATGATGGACTGCGCCGAGCCCTGGCCGGCGAAGTACGTCGCGATCGCGGCGTCCAGGGCCTGGCCCACGCTGGTGGGGAAGGCGATGTCGAAGTAGGTCTGGATGTAGGGTGCCGCGTGGTTGTAGGTCAGGACCTGCTTCAGCGCGGGCATGGACAGCGCCGAGGCCGCGGCCGGGTTGGCCGGCAGGCCGACGTTCGCCGCCACGACCTTCTTCTGTACCGGCGTGCTGTCGATGTACTGCAGGAACTGGGCGCAGGCCGGCTCGGCGGCCGGCGTGGTGCACGAGAAGCCGTCGCCACCGCCCAGCGTGGTCGTGGGCGACCCGGCGCCCCCGGTGACGGCCGGGAACGGGAACCAGCCCAGCTTGGAGTTGAGGGTCTTGTCCGACGTAAGCGGGGCCATGACGCCGGGGTCCCAGTCACCCTGCAGTTCCATGGCCGCCTTGCCGTTCGCCACCATGCCCGCCGAACTGCCCGCCCCCACCTGCGAGGGGGTGCCCAGGAAGCCGTCCTGGAACGGCTTGGTGGCCATGAAGGACTTGAGCTGGTTGCTCGCCTGCGTGAAGCATGAGGCCGACAGGTTCACGGCCTTCATGGCCGCCTTCAGCGTGGCCGTCGGGCACTCGCGGAGGGCGAAGTATTCCCACCAGAACGCGTCCGGCCACTTGTCCTTGCTGCCGACCGCGATCGGCACGATGTGCGCGGCCTTCAGCTTGGCGTTGTCGGTCTCGAGCTGCGCGAGCGTGGTCGGCGGGGCGGCGATCCCGGCCCGGGCGAACAGGTCTTTCCGGTACCAGAACCCCACCGTGTGCAGGTCGTAGGGAATGCCGTACTGCTTGCCGTTCACCTGCCAGGCCTCGGCTGCAGAGCCGACCTGGCTGATCCACCCCGAGCTGAGCTTGGTCAGGTCGGCGACCTTGCCCGACGGGATCTGGGTGGCCTCACCGCCGCCCCCCCACTGCTGGTAGATGTCGGGTGGGTTGCTGGAGGCCAGGGCGGGCGGGACCTTGGTCGTGAAGGCCTCGTTCTGTAGTGGCTCCACCTGGATCGTCACGTTCGGGTGGGTAGCGTGGAACGCGGTGGCCGCCTGCTGCCAGACGGTCTTGAGCTGCCCCGCCGTGGCGTTCGTCCACCAGGTGAGGGTGACTTTCCCGTTGCTCGAACTGGGCGTGCTGCCGCCGCTGCTACCGCAGGCGGCGAGGGCAAGCGCGGCTGCCGCCGCGATGGTGACGGCGGCTGGCTTTCGGAGGCTGCGCATGTTGGTCATCTCCTGACGCGGATGGCGGAAGTGTCCCGAACCTGGCCAACCTGGGCTTGCCGCAGAGTTTTGCGCGTTGCCTGAGTCATGTCAATCGTTGTCGATAACGTTTTATACGCTATCCTCGCCGCGTGGACTCAACCCCCCGCATCACCATCCGTGACGTCGCAGCACAGGCTGGCGTTTCCGTCGCCACGGTTTCCAAGGTCATCAACGGCCGTTACGGCGTGGCCGCGGACACCAGTGCCCGGGTCCAGGCGGTGATCGACGATCTGGGGTACGAGGCCAGCCTGGTCGCGCAGAGCCTGCGTAACCACCGCACGAACGTCATCGGCATCCTGGTCGCCGACCTCGAGCCGTTCAGTGCCGAACTGCTCAAGGGCGCCGCAGACGCGATCCGGGGCTCCGGCTTCGAGATGGTGATCTACTCGGCCGGCGGCCATGCGGGCAGCCACGTGGGCTGGGAGCGCCGCTACCTGTCCCGGCTGAGCGGGACGCTGATCGACGGGGCCGTGCTGGTCACGCCGACCGTGGTCGACGTCAACTACGGCGCTCCCATCGTGGCGATCGACCCGCACACCGGCCAGTCCGGGCTGCCGACGATCGACTCCGACAACCTGCGCGGCGGCCAGCTAGCCACGCGCCACCTGCTCGGACTTGGCCATCGCCGGATCGCCATGATCGGCGGACGGCCCGACCTGCAGTCCTCGCAGCTCCGCGAGCAGGGGTACCGAGAGGCCCTCGGCGCGGCCGGGGTAGCGGTCGATGACGGGCTGATCGTCGTGGGCGACTACGACCCGGAGGTCTCCGCACAATGCACCCGCCAGCTGCTGACCCGCGCCGACCCGCCCACGGCTATCTTCGGCGCTAATGACGTGTCGGCCATCGCGGTCATCGAGGCCGCCGCCGGGCTGGGCCTGCGAGTGCCTGAGGACCTGTCGGTCGTCGGGTTCGACAACATTCCCGAGTCCGCCCTCTGCTCTCCCCCGCTGACCACGGTCAACCAGCCCATCCGGCAGATGGGTGAGCGCTCGATCCAGCTGCTGCTGAAGCTCATGCGGGGCGACCATATCCGCTCCACGCACATCACGCTCGCCACCGAGCTGGTGGTGCGGCAGTCCACCCGCGCGCGGTAGGCCGGCTGTGGCCAGGCCTGACCCAGACGAGGGCGTCTACCTGGGGACGGCCCGATGTCAATCGTTGTCGATAACGTTTTAGAGCGCTATTCTCGCCCGCGTGGGGCTCAACCCCACACCCTCACGAGACGCTGCCGCCCCAGGCGGACGGACGGGATCACACGTGACCATTGAGCGCAGCCTGGCCACCGGGACCTGGCGCGACCCGTCGGCAGCAGCCACGGAACGGGTCAACGACCTTCTCGCGCAGCTGACCACCGAGGAGAAGGTCGCCCAGCTCTACGGCGTCTGGCTCGGGGCGGACGCCGGCGGCGGCGACGTCGCACCGCACCAGCACGACCAGGTGGCAGCCGAGGTGAGCTGGGACAGCCTCATCCAGGACGGCATCGGGCAGCTGACCCGGGTGTACGGCAGCGCGCCGGTGCTCCCCGCCGAGGGGGCCCGCGCCGTGGCGCGCAGCCAGCGCCAGATCATGGCGGCCGGGCGGCACGGCATCCCGGCCATGGTGCACGAGGAGTGCCTGACCGGGCTGGCGGCCTGGCAGGCCCCGGTGTACCCCTCGCCGCTGTGCTGGGGTGCGACGTTCGACCCGGACCTTATCGAGCGGATGGCGGCGCGGATCGGTGCGACCATGCGCCGTCTCGGCGTGCACCAGGGCCTGGCCCCCGTCCTGGACGTGCTGCGAGACCTGCGCTGGGGCCGGGCCGAGGAGACGATCGGGGAGGACCCCTACCTGGTCGGCGTGATCGGCAGCGGGTACGTGCGCGGCCTGGAGTCGGCCGGGGTGGTCGCCACGCTGAAGCACTTCGCCGGCTACTCGGCCTCACGTGGCGGGCGGAACCTCGCCCCGGTCTCGATCGGCCCCCGGGAGCTGGCCGACGTGCTGCTGCCGCCGTTCGAGATGGCGCTGCGGGCCGGGGCCCGCTCGGTGATGAACTCCTACACCGACCTGGACGGGGTGCCGGCGGCCGCTGACCCTAGCCTGCTGACTGGCCTGCTCCGGGAGGACTACGGGTTCACCGGGACGGTGGTCTCCGACTACTTCTCAGTGGCGTTCCTGGCTAGCCTGCACGGGGTGGCCGGGACCCGGGCCGAAGCGGCCGGACTGGCGCTGCGCGCGGGCATCGACGTGGAGCTGCCGACCGCGGACTGCTACCGCGACCCGCTGCTCGCCGCGCTGGAAAACGGGACGATTGATATCGCGCTGGTCGACCGGGCCGTGCGGCGGGTACTGAGCCAGAAGTGCGAGCTGGGTCTGCTCGACCCGGACTGGTCGCCAGACCCGGAGCTGGCCGGGGCGGGAGGCCCCGCGGAGGGTGCCGCGGCAGGCGCGGTGCTGGATGACCGTGAATCGCGCTCCCTGGCCCGGGACATCGCCCGCCAGTCGATCGTCCTACTCGCCAACCAGGGCGTCCTGCCGCTGGCCCCGGGACAGCGGATCGCGGTCGTCGGGCCGCGGGCGCACGAGGCGAGCGCCATGCTCGGCTGCTACTCGTTCCCGCAGCACGTGATCGTCCACCACCCAGGCGTGCCGCTGGGGATCGAGGTGCCGACTGTGCTGGACGCACTGCAGGCCGACCCGGCCGGGTACACGGTGAGCTACGCGGACGGCTGCCCGGTGCTGGGCGGGGACGACGCTGGCCTGGCTGAGGCGGCCGCGGCGGCCGGGGCCGCGGATGCCTGCGTCGCGGTGCTCGGCGACCTGGCCGGCCTGTTCGGGCGGGGCACCTCAGGCGAGGGCTGCGACGTGGCCGACCTGCGGCTGCCCGGCCGCCAGGAGGAGCTGCTCGACGCGCTGCTGGCCACCGGCACGCCGGTGGTGCTGGTGCTGCTGGCCGGGCGGCCGTACGACCTGTCCCGCCAGGCCGGCCGGCTGGCCGCCGCGGTGTGCGGCTTCTACCCCGGCGAGGAGGGAGCGGCCGCCCTGGCGGACGTGCTGAGCGGGCGGGTCAACCCATCCGGCCGCCTGCCGGTCAGCTTCCCGGGCCCGGGCTCCAACCAGCCGGCCACCTATCTCGCGTCCCGGCTGGGCCAGCGCACCCAGGTCAGCACCATCGACCCCACCCCGCTGTTCCCCTTCGGGCATGGACTGTCCTACATCCCGGTCACCTGGGTCAGCGTCCGGTCATGCTCACCGCCGCAGTGGCCGACCGACGGCTGCTGCCAGTTCACCGCGACACTCCGTAACGGCGCCACCGTCCCGGCGGCCGAGGTCATCCAGGTGTACCTGCATGACCTGGTCGCCGAGGTGGCCCGGCCGGTCCAGCAGCTGATCGCGACCGCGAAGGTTGACCTGCCGCCGGGCAGCTCGCGTACCGTCCAGTTCACCGTGCACGCCGATCTCACCTGCTACACCGGGCCGGCTGGCCGCCGGCAGGTGGACCCCGGCCAGGTGGAGCTGCGGGTCGGCCGGTCGAGCACGGATATCGAGACCACGCTCAGATACACTCTCACCGGCCAGCGCCGGGAGGTGGGTTTCGGCCGGGCGCTGCATCCGGACATCACGCTGCTGCCCGCCGACTGACCGACCGCGAGGACCCTATGCTCCGCGATCTTCCCCTGCCCGAACTGCGCCAGTACCGGCCCGCCGTGGAAGAGCCCGCGGACTTTGACGAGTTCTGGGCCAGCGAGCTGGCTGCCGCGGCCGCACACGACACTGAGCCGGTCTTCGCCGCCGCCCAGACGCGGATCCAGCACGCGGACGTCGTCGACGTGACGTTCCCGGGCTACGCCGGCGACCCCATCAAGGCGTGGCTGCTGCTGCCGCACGTGAGCCCGCCGGACCGCGCGTTCGTGGTCGAGTTCATCGGCTACGGCGGCGGGCGCGGCGACCCGTTTGAATGGCTGACCTGGAGCTGTGCTGGCCATCCGCACCTGATCATGGACACCCGGGGGCAGGGTGGCGGGTGGCGCAGTGCCGACACTCCCGATCCCAGCGACCCGGGTGCGCCCAGTACGCCCGGCTTCCTCACCCGTGGCGTCGCCGACCCGCGCACGCACTACTACACCCGCCTGTTCATCGACGCGGCCCAGGCGGTGGCCGCGGCGCGGCGTCATCCGGCCAGCGCCGCGCGGTCCGTGGTGACGACGGGGGGTAGCCAGGGCGGCGCCCTGGCCATCGTGGCGGCTCATCTGGCCCGCGACGTGGCCGCGACCCTGCCCGAGGTCCCGTTCCTGGCCCATTTCCGGCGGGCCGTGGAGATGACCGACAGCCGGCCCTACGTGGAGCTGATCGACTACCTGAGCGTGCGCCGCGGCGAGGTGGACCGGGTGTTCAGCACGCTGTCCTACCTCGACGTGGTCAATCACGCCAAGCGGGCTACGGCGCCGGCCCTGTTCTCCGTGGGGCTGGTGGACGACATCACCCCGGCGTCCACAGTCTTCGCCGCGTTCAACCACTACGCCGGGCCGAAGCAGATCGAGGTCTACCAGTTCAACGGGCACGACGGCGGCGGGACCCAGCACTTCCTGGCCAAGCTCGCCTTCCTCGCCACCCTCCCCCGCCCGGCCTGACCGCGGGGAGATCAGCCCGGAGGCGGCGGCCCGGTCAGATGACGGGAGGCGGCGTTCCGGCCACGGTGGCGGCCAGGGCCGGGTCCCAGGAGCAGGCCTCGCAGGCATGCTGGAACGCGGAGCGGGCGAACCCCACGGCCAGCGCGTGCGGGTCCTCGGCGGCCCGGACGTCGTCCCAGTCCAGCACGTACTCACCCAGCGCGCTGTCCCAGCGGGCGGCCGGCGGGGACAGCGACAGGCCCTCGAACCCCTCCGGCGCCGGGTGCGCGTACGCGTAGAACGCGGCCTTCCCGTAGCGGCCGTCACCGGGCCACCAGCCAATCTCGACCTGCTGCGCGTCCCCCGCGTTGCGCATAATGAAGCCAGCGGAGGACGGCGGTTCGACGGTCCGTCCGGAGAACAGGCTCACCGCGAGGTCGAACGAGCCCCACCAGGCGTTGACCGGGGTGGACCGGCCCCGATACGGGGCGCGATACTCCGCCAGGACCAGGGCCGCCTGGGTGGCCGCGGCGAAGTAGTCACGGACCTGCGCCGGATCGTAGGTCGCGTGCTCGCGGTCCTCGTCCAGCGGCACGCTCCACGGGACCTCCTGCGGGGTCGGGTCGATCGCGACCGGACCGCCAAGGCGCCGCACGGCATCCAGCACCTCGCGGGTCACATCGGCGACGGGACGGTCCGGGGTCAGCGGGACCCGTTCCGCCGGTCCCCCGCTGTGCTCGACCACGGCCTCGTGCGTCCGCAGGTCCAGCGCGGCGACCAGCGCGCCGGAGCCATCCGGTGCGGGCAGCGGCGCGGTCTCCCATCCCCGGGCGGTCAGCCGCAGCGCCGCGTGCTGGAGCTGGGGCTCCGGCGGGGCGAGCCGGACCGCCAGCTTGCCCAGTACCTGGGTGTGCGCGTGCAGCGTGTCGCAGGTCGCGCGCCAGTCGTCATAAGAGCAGGCTGGCCAGTTAGTGGTCATGTCCCGCACCCTACCCAGCGAGCGGCGGCTGGCCGGTCACCGCCGCTTCTGCGCGCTGTCCGTCCGCTCACATGTCGCAGACCGGTATTTCGGACCGCCCGATGTTCTGAGTGGCGCCGGATGGCACCCGGTTTGCCGGCCTGGATCGCCAGCCTGGACCAGATCATGCCGGCCTACCGTGATGTGCAGCAGTCGCTGGATACTCCCCCCGGCTGGGCCTCGCCCTGAACCGGGCGGCTGAGCGCGCGGCGCATCGTCACCGTGGTCCCGGCCGGCCCGGGGGCGATATCCAGCTCGTCGGTGGCCTGCCTGATGACCGACAATCCCTGCCCGCCGGGCCACCCCCGGCCAGGATCCGCCCCGCCCGGTGGCCGCCACCGGCCGCGATCGCTCACCTGAACCACCGCCCGCCCCGCGTCGTCGAGTGCGGCGCGGACCGTGATCGTCGCGTCCCCGGCTGGCGGCCGACCGTGAACGATCGCGTTGACAGCGGCTTCCCAGACGGCCAGCTCGAGGTCGGTGCGGTCGGACGCCGCCGCCCCGAGTTCCTGCAGCCAGTCGCGGAGCCGGACCCGTAGCTGGCGCAACGCCAGTGGCTCGGCGGGCAAGCTCATCGACCAGCCAGCGACCGGAGTCCTGAGCCGGTACGCGGCAAGCACGGCGACGGCGCCGCCGTCGCCGGTGAGGCCCGCCAGCGCCGCCGGGCCCACCCGGTCGGCCAGTTCAGCGGCGGTGGCCCGCCCCCCGTCAGCCAGGGCGGGCGAGACCGCGTCAGCGACCTCACGGGCACCCGCGGCGGGGCTCTTCCCGGCGGCCCGGCCGGGCCGCCGGCCGTAAAGCAGCACGACCGCTCCGGCCGGCAGGACCGCGGTGCCGGGCTCTGGAGGGCCGGCGCCGGGAGCGGCCGGCTCGCCGGCCGACCGGGCTAGCCACCCGTCCGCACCGGCCGGCTCGCAGATCACCGGCCATGGCTGGCCGGCGCTGGCATAGCGCAGCTGTCCAGTCGCCGGGTCCAGCACGGCGAGGCTCGCCGTCGCCACGCGGATGCCCGGGGACCCTCGCCCGGCCGCCGCCAGCCGGGCCAGGGCCTCCGCCGGGGCCGCGCCTGCGTGCAGCTGTTCCCGCAGGCCGGCCCGCAGCCGCGCCGCGGCCGCCGCAATCAGCCCGCTCGGCCCCTCGGCGTGCCCGATGACCAGCGCGGCTGTCCCGCCCGGCCGCACGAGTACGTCGAGCCAGTCAGCCTCAGTCGCGGTGCTCCCGGCGGCCTGGCGGTGGCAGGCGGAGAGGCGCAGCCGGGGGAGCATCGGCAGGCCGGCCGGGAACGGCCGGGACCCACCCGGCGTGCCCGGCGCACCCGGCGTGCCGCTAACCGCAGCCTGGCCCGGCGGTGACGGATTCGCGCCGGGCTCCTCTGGCATGCCTGCGCTCCCCGAGCGTCGCTCACGAGCTTCCTGGCCGGTGGCTACCCCGAATCAGGGTCCCGAATCACCCCCGCGGGTCGCTCGCCACCTCCGGGGCCAGGACCGAGCAGCAGGCCGCCGCCCGCGCCCGCAAGAAGTAGGCCCGCTGGCGAGGCCGGCTGAACTAGCCAGCGATCTAATCCGTCATAACGGGAAAACCGGGTCTTTCCCCCATTTCGGACCCGGCTGTGCCACCCGGCGCTGCGGATGCCGCGGCAGTACCACCCGGGCGGCTCCGCCTGCGGACGATAGGACGCTGCCGATGTCGCTTGCTGCCCTGTTTTCCTGGCTGATCACCGCCAGCGGCGGACTCTACCTGCTGACCATCTGGCTGATCGAGTACGACCACGAATTCCAGGCCGGAGCGGCGACCCGCCTGCCGGTGCCGGTGATCAGCGCGCACGCGCTGCTCGCCATCGCGGGGCTGGGCCTGTGGGGCTATTACCTGTTCAGTGGCGCGGCCCGCCTCGCCTGGGCCGCCGTGGCGGTCCTCGCCATCGTCGCAGTCCTGGGGCTGATCATGGCGGCTCGCTGGATCGTGGTGTACCGCGCACACCGGACCCCGCGGGTGGCCGTCGCAGCAACCGGCGCGCATAGCGCTTCGGCTAGCCTGTTTAACCCCGCCGCAACGGAAGCACCTGGCGCCGGGCGGGCTACCCACTCCGGAGCCCCCGGGCCACCCGAACGGCATTTCCAGCTGCCGGTCGTGATCGCCCACGGCATCTTCGCTATCGTCACGATCGTGTTCGTCGTGCTGACCGCACTGGACGTGCGCGGACGCTGAGGGCCGGGCCCAGCTCGTTGACAACTGATTAGGTGCCCCTGGGCGCTGAACCGGGACCGGCGGGCGGCCGTGCTACCTGGGCGTGGGGAGTTCCTATCCGACCATGCCCGGAGGTTGACATCGTGACGCAGGACTCCTTGCCCGGCCGGGAAACGACCCGGCGGGCCGCACTGGCGGGCGCGGGTTTCGCCGGCCTGGCGGCCACCCTGGCCGCGTGCGGTGGGGGAAGCAGTTCGTCGTCTGGCAGCACGTCCGGGTCCGGGCAGGCGGGAAACAGCGGGAACGCGGCGCTGGCCAGCACGAGCGAGATCCCGGTCGGCGGCGGGAAGGTGTTCTCCGCTGAGAAGGTCGTGGTCACCCAGCCCACCGCGGGTGAGTTCAAGGCGTTCAGCGCGGTCTGCACCCACATGCAGTGCCTGGTAGACAAGGTCGCAAGCGGAACCATCGACTGCCCCTGTCATGGCAGCGAGTTCAGCGTCAAGAACGGCAGCGTGGTCTCAGGGCCCGCACCGGGCCCGTTGCCTGCCCAGGCGATCAAGGTGACGGGCGGCAAAATCAAGCTCGCCTGACGGCTGCGCGGCTCCCGTGAGCATGGGGAGGACCGTGGCTGGCGCACGGCTAGCCGCCTTCCCTCCGGCACATCACGTCACACAACAGTGGCGGCCGCGGCTGACCGGAAGCAACTCACGATGGACGTTGCGCTCTCAAGATGGACACGAGGGGCGCCGCGACATCGAGGAGACACATGAGCGAGGACATCCGGGCCCTGGTGGCCACCGCGTCACGAATCCTGGCCGCCGCCGGGCAGGGCGATCTCATCTGGGGACACGCGTCGGCCCGGGACCCGGACGGCCACGGCGTGTGGCTGAAATCCGCCCGCTGGGGACTGGAGGAGGTGATCCCGGAGCGGGTGCACCTGGTTAGTGAGGACGGCCAGGTCCTCGAGGGCGACGGGTCGCGGCACAGCGAATACCCCATCCACACCGAAGTCATGATCGCGCGCCCCGACGTCGGCGGCGTGGTGCACACGCATCCCCCGCATGCGGTCGCGCTGGCCGCGACCGGCCAGCCGTTGCGGCCGGTCAGCCACGCCGCGAACTATTTCGTGCCCCCGGACGTGCCGCGCTTCACCGGGACCGGCGACCTGATCCTGACCCAGGACCTCGGCCGGGAGGTCGCCGCTACGCTGGGTTCCGCGTCCGCGATTTTCCTGGTCAATCACGGCATTGTCACCGTGGGTCCTGATCTGCAGACCGCCACGGTGGCCGCGGTCCTGCTGGAACGGGCCTGCGCGCAGCAGATGCTCACCCACGCCTTCGGCGGGTGGCCCAGCTGGTCCGGGCCCGGGGAGTCACGGTCCAAGCGGCGCAACATCTACGCCGACGGCCCGGTCCGGGCCGTCTGGGAGTACCTGGAACGGTCACTCAGCCCGCCGCCGCCGGCTTGATGCCGGATCGTTCAGCCGGATGGATGTCGCGTCGTAGCGGTCATCGGGCAGCGTGGCTGCCGTTCCCGGCGCGGCGGATGAGGCCGTCAACCGCGTCCTGGAAAGCGCGGTTCCAGCGGTGGGCCACCAGTGGGCGCAACATGGCGACTGGCAGGCCGGTGAATGCCTCGGTATTGCTGACCCGGGTGCCGCCTGCGGGCAGTGGGGTGAAGTTCCACAGATGACAAGACCGGATGCCGTTGCCAGCGCCCGCCCAGGCCGCGCGCCGGGCGGGTTCGAGTTCGGCGAGGGTGACATGCTCGGTGGTGGTTCCTACCGGGAACCCCAGGCTGATCTCCTGATCGAAGGTCATACCCGGGGCCAGCCCGCCCGCGGCGGTCCTGGTCACCGAGCGGTGCAGGGGCGACCAGAGCGGCCAGTGCTCCAGATCGGCCCAGACCGCCCACAGGTCCTGGGCGGGCAGAGCGGTGTGTGCCGCGCCGCTGACGACAAGCGTGTCCCAGCCTGCCCCGGCCTTACCGACGCGGGCCAGGCAGAAGGCGGTGTCTGGTTCAGTGACAGGCATGCTGGTCCTCCTGGGTCTGGCGGTGGATGACAGCCTCGGGCCGGCTGGACACCCAAACTGCACTACAGTTGCATTAGAGTGAGGCTATGGCACGTTCAGACTTAACGCAACTGGGGTGCACTTTGGATCAGAAGGCGCCTGGCACGCTCCGGCCCGGAGGCCGGACGGCCCGGACCCGGTCGGCGGTCCTGGAGGCTATGGCCGCTGAGCTGACGGAGCATGGCTATGCGGGCGCGTCGGTGGAGCGGGTGGCAGTGCGGGCGGGTATCGCCAAGACCACCGTCTACCGGCGCTGGGGCGGCCTCAACGGGCTGCTGGCTGATCTCATGGCCGGGTACGCGGCGCAGGAGATAACCGTCCCCGATGAGGGGGATCTCGGGGCCGACCTGCGCGCGCTCGCTGCCGCGGTCGTGGCCACGCTCTCGGACCCGGCCATCGGGGCCGCCTTCGCCAGCGTCGTCGCGGCCGCCGTGCGGGACCCCGCCGCCCGGCAGGTGCTCTCGCAGTTCCTCGCGGCCCGGGCCGCCACGATGAGTGTGGTCGTGCACCGGGCCGCGGCCCGCGGCGAGATCCCGGCGGCCACCGATGCCGCCGCGGTCATCCAGATCGTGACCGCACAGCTCTACTACCGGCTGTTCGTGACCGCTGAGCCACTCGGCCCGGCGGTCGCCGATCGCGCGGCGGCCATCGCGACGGCAGCCGCCCGGGCTGGCGCACTCACCGCGGCGCCTCCCGGGGAGAGCCCGGGCGACGCGAGGTGACCGTGCCTAGGTCTTCGCGCCCCGACTACCGGGTCGTGACATCGGCCGCTGCGCCGAAGACCCAGGGGCTGGTGTCTCGGATGAAGGTGGCGGGGAAGCCGGGGTCGAGTTCGGTGGCGCTGTCGAGCCGCGCGATGGTCTCACCGGGGAGTTCCAGATCGGCGGCGCGGAGGTTGTCCAGCAGCTGGTCGGGGCGGCGCGCCCCGATGATGGGGTGAATGGCGGCTGACCGGGTCCGGGTCCAGGCGATGGCGACCTGGGCTGGGGTGACCCCGAGTTCAGCGGCGACGGTCTGCACGGTGGCGGCCACGGTGTGCTGATGCTCGGTGAGGGTGGCGGGATCGATGCGTGTCCCGGCTCCGGCGGCATCGGCTCCGGTGAATTTGCCGGAGAGGATCCCGCCCGCCAGCAGGCTCCATGCGGCCACCGTCATGCCCAGGACGTCGGCCATGGGCAGCAGCTCACGCTCGATGTCGCGTTGCAGCAGGCTGTAGGGCACCTGGACACCGGTGAAGGCCGTCCAGTCGTGCCACTGGGCCAGCGTGTTCGCCCGGGCAATGAGCCATGCGGGCGTATCGGAGATGCCGACGTAGAGGATCTTCCCGGCGCGGACCTCGTCGTCGAGGGCACGCATAGTCTCCTCGGGCGGGGTGTGGCGATCCCACATGTGCACCCAGTAGATGTCGATGTAGCTGGTGCGCAGCCGGCGCAGGCTCGTTTCCAGTGACAGCCGCAGGTTCTTGCGGTGATTGCCGGCGGCGTTGGGATCGTCCCGGTCCCGCGAAACGGTGTACTTGGTGGCCAGCACGAACCGGTCCCGGCGCCCGCGCAGGAGATCGCCCAGGATCTCCTCGCTGGCGCCGCCCCGGTAATTGATGGCCGTGTCGATGACGTTGCCACCCGCGTCGGCGTACGCATCGACGATCCGTCGGCATTCATCTGGCGGGGCGCCCCCGCCGCCCTGCTCACCGAAGGTCATCGCCCCGAGGAACAGCTCCGACACGCGCAGCCCGCTAGCGCCGAACAGCCGGTAGCGCATCAGCCCGTACCCCCGCCGAAGGCCTCCGCCGCGCCGAGGACTGAGCCGTAGGCCGCCGCCGCAGCAGGGTTCCGGGTCACCAGGTGGCAAGTCAGCGTGCTCACCCAGGTGACTATACATAGTGTTCAGACATGCTGTCTATACAGCTTCGTTGGTAGCCTCCTGACCATGTCCACGTCACCGCGGCCCGGGCCGCCTGCGCGCCGGCGGCAAGGCCGCCGCGCGGCGCTCCGCGACGATGGCGGCCCGGACCTGCGCGAGGCCATCCTGGCCGCCACCACCGGCCTGCTCACCGACCATGACTTCGGTGATCTTGCCGTCAGCGACATCCTGACCGCGGCCGGAGTCTCGCGCGGCACCTTCTACTTCTACTTCGACAGCAAGCACGACGTCCTCGCCGAGCTCGTCCGCCGCGCGGTGGCGCAAGGACACACGGCCGCGGCGCCATGGCTGGCGAACCCGGCCGACCCGGCTGCCGCGCTGCGCGCCGGGATCACCGCCGGAGCCGAGCTGTGGCGGTCCAGCGCACCGGTCCTGCGCGCCATCGTCGAGAACTGGCGGGCCGATCCGCGCCTCACGGCGCTGTGGCTCGAGCAGATGCAGACCTTCACCGACGCGACCGTCGCCCAGCTCAGTGCCGATCCGCGCGTCCTGCGCCGGCTCAGCGGCGAGGACATCCCGGCCCTGGCCAGCGCGCTCACCTGGCTCGGCGAACGCCTCTACTATCTCGCCGCCACGAACACCCCGCCGTTCGCTGACCAGGACACCCTGGTCAGCACCCTGCTGCACATCTGGACCACGGCTCTCTACGACTCAGACGGCAACCCCGGACATCGGCACAAATGATCAAGGCCCGCCGACGGCCGGGCCCGCGGTGCGAGACCAGCGCACAGCGTTAGGGAAGTTGGCTGGTCGGCGCCATGCAGCAGAGAGACGCCCAGCTGACTGCGGCTGGTTTACCCCCGTTGGCGGCAAAACTTGTGCTTTACAAACTTTTGCCAGAATGACCGCAGGGGCGCCATGTGCTGCTAGCCGGCCCAGTAAGAGGCGGGCGGCTGCAGCACGCAAAACTCATTGCCGTCGGGGTCGGCCATGATGTGCCAGCGCCATCCGTATTCGGTGACCGGCTGCTCAGTGAGCATCCGGGCGCCAAGGCTGACGAGCCTCCGGGTCTCAGGCTCAAGTTCGCGGGTGCGCAGATCGAGATGAACCCGGTTCTTGCCCTGCTTGGCCTCCGGAACCTGCTGCAGGAGGATCTCCGCGCCCTGGCCATTGGCAGGCAGGAGGCCCTGATAGCGGCCAGTGGCCACGCCGTCCCGGACATAGCCCAGCACGGCGGTCCAGAACTCTGCTGAGCGATCGAGCTGGGCACAGTCGATCACCATCACCAGCTCGCCCTGCGGGTACCGGAGCGGCTCACCGCGTATGACCCGATTCTGCACCAGAGCGGAGCTACCGCTTAACCCCGCGGCGTAGATCCCGGCCCGCATCCTTCACCTGCTGGCCAGCCTGCTTGACGTTCCCGCCGATACGGTCGGCCAGGCCCTCCGCCCGCATGCGGCGGTTACCCGTGGCGCGGCCCAGCTTCTGCTTGGCGCGGCCGCGGGTGATCTGGAATTTGTTCCTGATCTTCTTCTGAAAGGTCATCGCGTCCTCCACCGAGATGGCCGCACCGGCAGGCACGGCTACTGCCCCTGCGGCGACTACTGCCCCGCACACCCCGCTTCATTCAGCGCAGCCGGTGCCAGCGGCGGTGCACCCGCTCGAAAGCGTCCTGCACGACGTCCTCAGCGGTGGCCAGGTCAGGAGCGGCAACGGTCGCGATCCTTGCCGTCGTACTTGGGCGGGTGCTGACTCTTGCGTTGTATCCCCTGCGAGAGCCAGGCTAGCGACTGCTTGTACGATGCTCGCGTGCGGAACAGATCATGAGGACCAGTGGGACAGGGTCCCCGTCAGGGGGCAGGCGCGCGCTCCCGGCCGCTGCCGGGACGCCGGAGGGACGGAGCCCGGGCGCGGGCTGGGCATGACAGCCGGGCAGTGGAGCACCAGCGAACCCCTCTTCGTGGAAGACGTCGAGGGGTCTGCCCGCCCCGCGGCTTACTATCTGGCCGAGTCACGCGACGGCCTGTACGTGCCTTATGTGGTGCGTACGCCCGCCGACGAGGGGCAGTTCCCGTTCGTGTTCCTTGCCTATGGCAACGGCGGGGGCGGGATCGGCTGGCTGCGGGAGTGGGTGCGTTCCCGCCCGTACATCATGGAGCGCCTGCTCGCCGGGGGTTACGCCTGCGGGTGGGGCCGGTACCGCACGGAGGTTGACCTCGGCTTCAACCGCGGGGGCCCGCTTGCGGTCGATGGCCGTCAAGGCATGGAGGTCATGAACCGCGCACCGCTCGAGTTCGAGGATGAACTCGCCATCCTCGAGCACGTCCGCCGGCACCCGCAGGTGGATGCCGGCAACCTCGGCCATGTCGGCGTCAGCCATGCGGGCGAGATGCTGTTCAAGCTGGCCTTCGCCTACCCGGGGATGCTGCGGGCGGGCGTCGCCAGCGAGCCGGCCAATCATGAGTTCCTCGACCTGAGGCTCGGCGACGCCGCACCCGTCAACCCCCAGACCGGGCTGCGGGACATCGAGGACATGCAGATGCGGAATCCCTCGTGGGTAAGGGCACGCACAAACCTGCAGGTCGCTCACGAGCGGATCGCGCCGATCGACGTGCCGATCCTCGTCATGGGACGGGACGACGACCATCTCCAGGGGATCTTCCGCCTCAGCTACGACCTCCTCAAAGAGGGCGGCAAGGACGCCGAGTGGGTGTCCTGGGATCACCCGCTGCACGGCTACGTGTTCCCGCTGGCGGCTGACGGCTCCACCATTCCCGACCAGATCCAGGAGCGCGCGATCGACGGGATCATCGCCTTCCTCAGCCGGTACATGAAGCCGGGCGGGTAGCAGGGTGACAACGATCTAGGCCCGGCCACCCTGGGTGGTTCCGGGGTAGCCGGCTGCCCGGTTACCGGGCCGGGCGGATCCAGTCCTGGTAGTGCGTGGTGGCCAGGTGTGCGTCCGGGCCTGCGGTGAGCACGTCGCCGGTGACGCCCGCGAAGGTCCCGGCCTCGTTGTCGGTGATGACGGTCCGGTTGTCCTGCCGTGCGGCCAGAGTGAACCGGCCGAGTTCGTCAAGGGGGAAGACATCCGGGCCGGCAACGCTCCAGATGCCCCGCAGCGGCGTGCCGGTGGAGACGCCGGCGACCGTGGCGGCGACATGGGCGGAGGCGATCGGCTGGAGGCGGGTCGCGGGCAGGCGAACGGTGGTGTCGTCAGAGGTCTCGGACACCAGCGTGTTCATGAATTCGAAAAACTGGGTGGCGCGCACGATGGAGTACGGCGCAGGCCCCTGGCGGAGCAGGTCCTCGTGCAGGGTCTTGGCCTGGTAATAAACCAGCTGGGGCACCTGGTCCACGCCGACGATCGAGAGGATCACCTGGTGCCGGACACCGGCACGTTCCCCCGCGGCTGGGCTAGCCGCGCAAGAAGGCGAGCGGCTCAGCGCTGGCCCTGGCCCTGCAGCGCGGCGCTGGAGTTCGGCCTAAGCAGACTCGTACCGCTCGCCCAGGGACTTGGCCACCTCAGCCATGAACGGCGGTGAACAGGAGCCCATGTCTCTGACCTCAGCAAAGTTGTCGAAGAGCCACAGCGGGCCAGCCTCCGCCGTCTCGCCGGGAGACAGCGGCTGGCCGAAGACGGCTATGGCTGCGGCCTCGCTGATCCAGGCAGTCTGACCGCTGTCGTCGGCCACCTGCCAGCCCTCAAAGATCAGCCGGCCCCCGCTGCCGTAAATGCGTATCTCCCGGGCCGTTGCGCCTTCACCGCTGACCACGACGCGCTCGTACTCGTGGTGGATCTGGTTGTCATCGCCCATTCCGGGCACCTTCTTCCCTTGCGGCCGTCACCTTGCGGCTGGATAGGGTGACGGCGTCCGGCCGCAAATCCACGCGGAGCCACCCTAAGCATCCTGCCCCGCTCAGCCCGGCCGATCACCTCGGATGTGGGCCGACGCGGACCTCGTCGCCGGTCCGGATCCGGCCGGGGCTGATGACCTTGGCGTAGACGCCGGCGCAGGTCTGCAGGCCGAAGCCTTCGACGGGGATGCGGTTTTCCCGGGCCAGGACGCGCAGCACCTGCGGATTGCCGGGGTGCAGGCCGTGGGCGAGCGTCGGCACGGCGCACCGCGGGGTGGGCAGGAAGATCTCCAGCCGGACCCGGGCGCCAATGGCCAGCTGCTGGCCGACCCAGTTGTTCTCGGCGTAGCCACTCAGGCCGGGGGTGGCCAGTATCAGGTTGGGGCGGAACACCCGCGGAGCCGGTGCCGCGCCGGCCGCACTGGTGACGGCCGCCAGGGTCGCGGTGGTGATGAGATGAACAGGGGCGTAGTCCACGAAGCTATTACCTGGCGCCTGCTGGGATAGCTCGAGCGACTCGAAAGCTACGTCGGCGCCGGCGCCGTGGGCGAGCACTTCCTCGGGCACCGCCCGGTCAATCCCGGCGCCGGGTTCACGCCCGTGGCGAAGCGCCACCGGGCGCCCCGCGAACCCGGACAGCACCTCATCGGTACCCGGATCGCCAGCCCGCACCGCGGTACCGTCCGGCAGGGTGATCGTTACCGCCCCGGCGGGATCTGAGCGGCCGGCGCCTTCGTGGTGCTCAGCTCGCAGCTGCAGCAAGGACCGCCACAGCCGGGGCTGCTTGGCACTGGCGACTTTGCCGGTCTGCAGGTCGACCAGAGCCCAGCCCCGGTCAGCCACCAGGCCAGATGCACGCACCTCCGCCTGCTCGATCCGGGTGCCGAGCATGGACTTGACCGGGTAGCGGAACACCGCTTCAACTGTGGGCACGCCGTTCACGGTCCTCTCGCTCGCCCCTGCCCAGCCACCGGATCACACCGACCACCTGAACCTTCCGCACGCTCGGACTACGCGGTCCCCGCGAGGCGGCAAATGATCAAGGCCCGGCTCCCCTGGAACGGGAACCGGGCCTGTGACCTGCTACTCCATGAGTAGCCCCGAGCGGATTCGAACCGCCGCTACCGCCTTGAGAGGGCGGCGTCCTGGGCCACTAGACGACGGGGCCAGACACTGCATCGTAGGGTACCGCGTGGGATGACGCCAAATGGACATGACCCGGCGTACCCGGCCCCCCGCGGGCCGCACGTCCGCCGGGCCCGCCGCGGCGCCGGCCCGCGGCGGGCCGGGTAAAAAGCAGTCCGGCCGCCGAAAACCAGAAATCTGGAAACGGCGAAGAGTAGCGCATGATCACATTTTGTAGGGGTAGATGCCGCACATGTTGGCATTCATCATCGTTCTGCTGATCGTCGGACTCATCGCCGGAGCGCTGGCCCGCCTGCTCGTTCCCGGCCGCGACCCCATCGGCCTGCTGGGGACCATCGTCCTCGGCGTGCTGGGGTCCTTCCTCGGCGGGTTCATCCTGAACCTGATCGAATACCACACCCTCACCGTCCACCACCTCCGCACGGCCGGGGTCATCGGCTCCATCGTCGGCGCCCTGATCCTGCTGATCCTGTTCCGGCTGTCTGGCCACGAGCGGGGCCACAAGCGGTACAGCCGGAGCCGCACCCGTAGCAGCCGCCGTCGCCGCTGGATCTGACCGCACCTGCCCGTCCGTGACCCGGCTGGCCCCGACGGACTGGCCTGATCACCGCACGGAACCCGGCCCGGCATCTACCCCCCAGGTGCCGGGCCGGGTTCCGTGCGGCAGCGCAGGCCGCGGGCGGCCCGGCATGCCCGGGCCGGGACGAGCGTTAGGCAGGGCATGGACGCAACCCACGGGATGGACGTCGCGACGGCGGTGGAGCGCTGGCGGCTCGGGCCCCATCCGGAAGGCGGCTTCTTCCGGGAGACCTACCGCTCCCCGCTGCGGACGCTGCCAGCCGGGTGGCCCGGTGAGCGGGCCCTGGCCACGGCGATCCTGTACCTGCTGCCCGCGGGCCAGGAGTCCGCATGGCACCGGGTCCGGGGCGATGAGCTGTGGCTCTGGCAAGGCGGCGCACCCATGGAGTTGCGGATCGGCGAGGAGACCCGCCAGGTCGGGCCCGACCCGCAAGCCGGGCACGAGCCTCAGGTCCTCGTCCCGGCGGGAGCCTGGCAGTCCGCCACTCCTGTCCCGCCCGCACCAGCGGCCTCCTGGTCCCTGATCGCCTGCCTGGTCTCACCAGGCTTCGACTTCGCCGACTTCGAGCTGCGCTGAACCGCGACCATCGGCACTCATCGTTTCGCGGGAGGGGGGTCGGTTCGGCTACACTGCACAGGCGCAGTGCGCGATGGGGTATGGGGTAATTGGCAGCCCGACGGGTTCTGGCCCCGTTAGTCTAGGTTCGAGTCCTGGTACCCCAGCAGGTGATGACCGGCAGGCCTCCTCAATCAGGAGGGCCTGCCGGTTTTTCGTTGCCACCGGCCGTCCTGGGGCTAACCGGACGTCTTGATCGCGCGGGCCAGCCGGGCCAGGGTGCGCTCCCGGCCCAGCAGCTCGATCGACTGGTACAGCGGCGGAGACACCCGGCGTCCGGTCACCGCGGCCCGCACCGGCGCGAAGGCCGGCCGGGGCTTGAGGCCGAGCCCGGTCGGCTCGACCAGCGCCGCGGTCAGGGCCGCCTGGATGGCCTCCCACGTCCACGGCTGCACCTCAGCCACCGCCGCCTCCGCGGCCTGGAGCACGGGCAGCGCGTCCGGGCCGAGGGCCCGCTCGGCCTCCTGCGCGTCCACCTCGAAACGCTCCTCATCAGCGAACAGGAAGCCGAGCATGCCCGGCGCCTCGGTGAGCCGGCTGATCCGGGTCTGGATCAATGGCGCGGCTGCCGTGACCAGGGCCAGTTCCGCCTCGCTCACCGGGTCACCGATCACGCCTGCCCGCTGCAGGAACGGGATGATCCGGGCCACGAAATCGTCCGGGTCCAGCGCGCGGATCTTGTCGCCGTTGATCGCCTCGAGTTTCTTCACGTCGAACTGGGCCGGGTTCTTGTTCACCCGGGCCAGGTCGAACTCGGCGGCCAGGTCGGCCAGCGTGAACTCCTCCCGGTTGTCCCCGGGAGACCAGCCCAGCAGGGCCAGGTAGTTGTCGATCGCCTCAGGCAGGAACCCCTCCTGCCGGTACCAGTTGACCGACACGACCCCGTTCCGCTTGGACAGCCGCTGGCCGTCCTTGCCGAGCACGTAGGGCAGGTGCGCGAAGACGGGGAACTCGTCTTCGGGCACGCCCATCGCGCGGTACACGGCGATCTGCCGCGGGGTCGAGGACAGCAGGTCCTCACCGCGCACCACGTGGGTGATCTTCATCAGGATGTCGTCCACCGCAACGGCCAGCGTGTACAGCGGGGAGCCGTCGGCGCGGGCCAGCACGAAGTCGGGCACGTGCTCGTGGTCGAAGGTGACCGGACCGCGGACCAGGTCGGTGAACGTGGTCGACCCTTCGGGCATCCGGAACCGCACCACCGGCTTGCGGCCCTCGGCCTGGTAGGCGGCGACCTGCTCGGCGGTGAGGACCCGGCAGTGCCGGTCGTAGCCGCTCGGGCCACCCCCGGCGCGGGCCGCCTCCCGCCGGGCGGCCAGTTCCTCCGGCGTGCAGTAGCAGTAGTAGGCGTGGCCGTCGGCCAGCAGCCGCTGCAGCCATCCCGCGTAGATGTCCAGCCGCTCGCTCTGCAGGTACGGGCCGTACGGGCCGCCGACCTCCGGCCCTTCATCCCACGGCAGGCCGAGCCAGCGCAGCGTGTCCAGCGCGGAGGCGATGTACTCGGGAGTGACCCGGGTGTGGTCGGTGTCCTCGATGCGCAGCACGAAGGTCCCGCCCGTATGCCGGGCGAAGGCCCAGGCGTAGAGCGCGGTCCGGATGTTGCCCACGTGCAGGTCGCCGCTGGGCGAGGGGGCGAAGCGGACCCGCACCCCGCCGGTGGCCTGGTTATCGGCCGGCGGGGCGGGCTCAGTCACGGTTCACCACCGTGTTGCGCAGCGAGCCGATGTTCTCGATGGTCACGGACACTTCGTCTCCGTCCTCCAGGGGCCCCACGCCAGCCGGGGTCCCGGTCAGCAGCACATCGCCGGGCAGCAAGGTCATCACGGTGCTGACGTACTCGACCAGCGCGGGCACGTCGTACAGCAGCTGCGAGGTGCGGGCCTGCTGGCGGACTTCACCGTTCACCACCGTGGTGAGCCCGAGATCGGCGGGGTCGGCGTCCGTCTCGATCCAGGGGCCCAGCGGGCAGAACGTGTCGAACCCCTTGGCCCGGGTCCACTGGCCGTCCCGGGCCTGCAGGTCGCGGGCGGTCACGTCGTTAGCGCAGGTGTAGCCGAAGATGACCTCCGCCGCCTGGGCCGCGGGCACCTCCCGGCACAGCCTTCCGATGATCACCGCGAGTTCGCCCTCGTAGTCCACGCGCTGGGTCAGCTTGACCGGGTAGGCGATCGGGTCCCCGTGCCCCACCACCGCCGTGGACGGCTTGAGGAACAGGACCGGCTCGGCCGGCGGCTCGCTGCCCATCTCGCGAGCGTGATCGGCGTAGTTGCGACCCACCGCGACTACCTTGCTCGGCAGCACCGGAGCCAGCAGCCGCACGTCATCCAGGGGGAACGTAGCCCCGGTGAACTGGACGCCCCCCTTGCCCGGGCTGAACGGGTGCCCCCGCAGCTCGGCGATGACGCTCAGGCCACCCGCCCTGGGTTCGGGCCGGGCCGCGCCGGCCCCATCCGCCTGGGCTTCCCCGACCACCCCGTATGCGACCTCGCCGCCCTTGGCAAATCTCGCGATGCGCACCGCTCAACCTCTTCGATGAGTCCTGCCCTCGGCCCGGGCTCGTTGCCGGACCCTCTAGAGCCTACTGAGCGCGCCTACTGGGCGCGGCAGCCCGGCTGGGCACGGCAACGGGCCTGGGGGCCTATTGCATGTAGCCCTCTACCTCAGAGGCGGGGCGGGCCGCGGCATCGCCCGGGTTCTCACCGAACTCGCGGCGGGCGCGGCGCTGGCGGAGCAGATCCCAGCACTGGTCCAGTGACTCCTCGACCGCCCGGAGCCGCGCCTGTTCCTCGTTGCTGGGCAGCTTGCCGTCGGCGACCTGCCCGCGGAGTTCGTGCTCGGTGCGGATCAGCTCGTCGATGTGGCCCAGGATCTCCTTGTCATCCATGAGTCCCACCGTACGGGAAACCGTGGCGCTCCCGGCCCCCGGCCGGGCCGCTAGCCTGGCCTGGTGCCGGATCCAGTCTTCCTGATCACCGGGGCGTCGGGGGGCATCGGCGCGGCCACCGCCCGGGCGGCCGCCGGGGCCGGCTACCGGGTGGTGCTCACCGGCCGCAGGCCAGGCCCGCTCCGGGCCCTGGCCGCGGATCTCGGCGGCCCGCACCGGGCCCTGCCGGTCTGCTGCGACGTATCCGACTGGGATCAGCTGCTCGCCCTGGTCGGCGAGGTGGACGGCACGATGGGCCGGCTGGACGTGGTGTTCGCCAACGCGGGCTGGTCCGCGCCGACCTCGTTCCTGGGCCGGGACGGCCTGCCCCCGGGCGAGTGGCACGGGCTGGTGGCCACGAACGTGCTGGGCCCCGCGCTGACGGCCCGGGCCGTGCTGCCCGCGCTGACCCGGTCCGGCGGCCATCTGCTGCTCACCGGCTCGGTGGCCGGCCGGGTAACCCGGCCGGGGAGCCTGTACTCAGCGACCAAATGGGCGGTGAGCGCGCTGGCCGCGAGCATCCGCGCGGAGTGCGTCGGCACCGGGGTCCGGGTCACCCTGATCCAGCCCGGCCTGACCGACGCCGGGCCGATCGGACCGGAGCGTCAGGCCGACCCGGCGCTGGCCCCGGCCGACGTCGCGGGGGCCGTCATGTATGCCGTCGGCCAGCCCGCCGCGGTGGACGTCAGCGAGATCATGATCCGGCCGGTGGGACAGGATCCGTTCCGCTGACCCGGGTACCGTGGCTGTCACCGGCCGGTCCAGGACCTGAGCGAACGCTGCGACACAGAGCCCGAGCACGGCCGCCATTCCCAGCGCGGCCGGCAGGCCGGCCAGGCTCGCGCACGCGCCGATCAGCGCCGGGCCGCCGACCAGGCCCAGATAGCCGACGCCTGCCACCCGGGCGATGCCGCCGCCCGGGCAGTCCGAGTCGACCCGCCCGGCCGCCGAGAACAACTGCGGGATCACGCAGGAGAACCCGGCGCCGCTGACGGCGAACCCGATGACCGCACCGAGCGAGTCGCGACTGAGTAACGCCGAAGCCAGTCCGGCCGAGGCCAGCAGGGCACACCTGCGGAGCGTGCCCGCAGGGCCGTACCGGGCGGTCAGCCGATCGCCGGCCAGCCGCCCCGCGGCCATCGCGAGGGAGAAGGCCGCGAACCCGGCGGCCGGGATTCCCCGCTGGGCACCCAGGTTGTCCTGCAAGTAGAGCCCGCTCCAGTTGGCCGCCGCACCCTCAGCTATCAGGGAGCACAGGGCGAGCAGACCGAGTGCCATCAGCCGCGACGAGCCCGGGCCCCGCCATCGGGGACTCTCGCCTCGCCAGGGCCGGACGCGGCACCGGGTGCCGGGTGGCCGCCGGGTCCGCAGGCCGCGCCGGCCGGCCCGGCGGTTGGGGCGGGCGCTCACGCGGCCTCCTGGCCCGGCGGGCTCGGCGAGCAGCGAGCGCCCGGCAATCGCCACGATTACCGTGGCCGCCGCGGTCATGGTGAGGGCCGCGGCCGGGCCGGCACCGAGCCAGGCCAGCAGCCCGCCCAGGACCGCCCCGGCCAGCCCGCCCAGGCTGAAGGACGCGTAGAACGAGGCCATCAGCGGCCGCCCGTAGGCCTGCTCCATCCGGACGCCCTGGGCACCCAGGCCCACGCTCATCAGGCCGCCGGTGACACCGTAGGCCAGCAGTACGCCGATGAGCGCGGCGAAGGTGCCAGCCGTCCACAAGGCCAGCGGCAAGACCGCGACGGCCAGCCCAGCCAGCCGGCACAGCCGGGCGCTGCCGAACCGGTCAGCCAGACGGCCGGCCAGCGGCATCACCGCGACCAGCCCCGCGGCGCCCACCGGCAAGGACAGGCCCAGCAGCCCGTCGGTGAGGTGCAGCCGTTCCTTGACGCCGGGGATCCGGGCGACCCAGAGGCCTTCGACCAGGCCGAGGATGACGTAGAGGGCCAGCGCGGCGGCCCGCGCGCAGCGCAATCTGCCAGGCGACGCATCCCGGCTGGGGGTGACCCGCGCAGCGTTGACAGTGGCCTGGTAGCTACTGGCTGGCGCTGAGCCGGGGTCTGGAGCTCTGCCGTAAGTACGGAGGCTTATGCCCGAACCATACCGGCAAGCCCGGTTCTAGTAACAGGGCGCGACAGCACGACTTCGCCGTGAACTCAGGGCCGGCCCCGGTGACCCGCCCGTACAGGCGGGTCACCGGGAGGATCATTCGCCGTCGCCTACGGGCTGGTGGCCCGCCCGCAGCAGCGCGTACGTCACCGCTTCCTCCAGGGCGTGCCACGACGCGGCGATGATGTTCTCGTCCACCCCCACCGTGCTCCAGGTACCGCCGGCCGCCCCGGTGCCGTCGCTGGACTCGATGAGGACCCGGGTGACCGCGCCGGTCCCGTGCGAGCCCTCCAGGATGCGCACCTTGTAGTCGGCCAGTTCCAGCCTGGCCAGCTCCGGGTAGAGCCGCTCCAGGCCGAGCCGCAGTGCCTTGTCCAGCGAGTTGACCGGCCCGTTGCCCTCCCCGGTAGCCACGATCCGCTCGCCCTTGGCGTGCAGCTTGACGGTCGCCTCGCTGGCCACCTCGCCGCCGGCCCGCTGTTCCACGATGACCCGCCACGATTCGACCTGGAAGTGGCGCCGCCGCTCGCCTGCCAGCTCGTCGCGCAGCAGGAGCTCGAAGGACGCGTCGGCCGCCTCGAACGTGTACCCGCGCGCCTCCAGCGCCTTGACCTGGCCGACCACCCG
Organism: Streptosporangiaceae bacterium; assembly: GCA_035642895.1. GTDB lineage: Bacteria > Actinomycetota > Actinomycetes > Streptosporangiales > Streptosporangiaceae > RYN-230. The sequence continues at coordinate 51,812 of DASQRM010000256.1, forward strand.
GCCGACGGTGTCCTTGTCACCAGACAGGTCGTAGCCGAGCTGCTTGCCCTTGATCTCGACCGAAGCGCGGCCCGCCATGTCCGACACCAGCATCCGCATGTCGTTGCCGACCAGTTCGGGGTCGATGTGCTGGTAGAGCATCGGGTCCACCTTGACCGCCGACGCATGCAGGCCGGCCTTGTGCGCGAACGCGGAGAAACCGACGTAGGGCTGATGGGTGCTGGGAGTGACGTTGGTGACCTCGCTGATCGCGTGGCTGACGCGGCTCATCTCCGCCAGGCAGCCTTCGGGCAGCACGACCTGGCCCTTCTTCAGCTGGAGCCCGGCCACGACGCTGAACAGGTTGGCGTTGCCGGCCCGCTCGCCGTACCCGTTGGCGCAGCCCTGCACGTGGGTCACGCCGGCGTCCACAGCGACGAGGCTGTTCGCCACCGCACAGGCGGTGTCGTCGTGGCAGTGGATGCCGAGCCGGGCACCGGTGGCCGCGGCTACCGCGGTCACCACGTCGCCGAGTTCCCCGGGCAGCATCCCGCCGTTCGTGTCACAGAGCGCGACCACCGCCGCCCCGGCAGCCGTGGCCACCCGGACCACCTCGAGCGCGTAGGCCGGGTCGGAGCGGTAGCCGTCGAAGAAGTGCTCCGCGTCCAGGAACACCCGCTGTCCCTCGGCCCGCAGGTGGCTGACCGTGTCGCGGATCATCGCCAGGTTCTCCTCCAGCGTGGTCCGCAGGGCCAGCCGGACATGCCGGTCGTGACTCTTGGCGACAAGAGTCACGACCGGCGCCCCGGACTCGCGCAGAGCGGCGACCTGTGGGTCGTCGGCCGCCTGCACGCCGGGCCGGCGGGTCGCGCCGAACGCGGCGAGCTGCGCGTGCCTGAGGTCTAGTTCGGTGCGGGCACGCTGGAAGAATTCGGTGTCCTTGGGGATCGCCCCCGGCCAGCCGCCCTCGATGAAGCCCACCCCGAACTCGTCGAGGCGCCGCGCGATAGCCAGCTTGTCGGCGACGGTCAGGCTCAGCCCCTCCTGCTGGGCTCCGTCACGCAGCGTGGTGTCGTAGACGTGGAACACATCGTCGGGCATGACCTGGGTCCGTCTCTGTCGTGCGGCGCGGAGCACCGCGGGCCGGGATGGCTGCTGGACTGCTGCCAGTGCTGAAGAATCTGTGTGCCCGCAAAAAAAGACCCCTCGCGGCATGCGAGAGGTCTGCGCGTCGGCGGTGCGGGCGGCCAGCCGTTGGGCGGCCCTGCTAGGTGCCGACGCGCCTGCCGATAATGATGCGGCCGGACGTCATGCACACAGTGTTACACATCCGGCTGGGTGGTCGCACCTTAATGCCGCAGCCGGGGCGCGTGCAGTATGCGCGGGCTGGCCCTGCATCGCCCTGGTTCCCTGGTCACGGCCGCCGCGCAGAGTGGCCTGCCGCGCGCCGTATCGGTTACGCCCGCGCATACTGCACGCACCCCGGCCCCCCCCGCCCGTGCCGCACGTACACCGGCTCCCGCCCGTGCCGCACGTACCTTGGCCCCCGCCCGTGCGCACGCACCCGGCCCCCGCCCGGGGCCGCACGTGCACCGGCCACGAACGGGGGCGCACACCGCCTGCCCGGGCCTTAGAAGGCGCCTGTTCCGTGGGGGGTGCCCAGGCCGGTGGGGGCGTCGTAGCCGGGGCCGGCGACGCAGAGGGAATCGAAACCGCAAGCCGCTCCCTTGCCGCCCGAGAACCAGTCGTTGTTCCCCGAGGTGATGTCGAACAGCGAACTCGCGTGGGCGTACAGGAACTTGTGGGTGGTGGTGGCGCCGTTGCCGGCCAGGCCGTAGACCCCGGCGATGAGGGGCGCGGAGGCACTCGTGCCGGCCACGGTGACCCAGCCGCCGTAGACCGTGTTGTACACGGGGATGTTGAACGCGGCCGCGGACACATCGGCGACGGTACGCATGGAACAGTCGGTGGCTGGCTGCCAGGAGGGCCTGGGCACATAGGCGGAGCAGCCACTGCCGCCCGCTCCCCAGCCGTTGTCCCAGGTGGTCTCGGACCAGCCGCGGGCGTTCGCCGCGCGGCGCAGTTCGGTCCCGCCGACTGAGGTCACGCTGCGCAGGTTCGCGGGCCAGTTGGCCGCGGTGTAGCCGAAGTCACCGGCGGACACCACGATGGTGTGCCCCGGGTGCTCGTAGTACTTGCTCAGCGAGTCGGAGTAACCATCCTCACGGATGCCGTAACTGTTGGAGATGACCTGGGCACCGAGCCGGGCCGCGGTGTCCTCGGCTTTACCCAGGGCGGGGAGAGACGGCTGGTTCGCCTCCACGACCAGGATGTGGCAGTGCGGGCACGCCGCGGAGATCATCGAAATGTCCAGGGTGATCTCCAGGTCCCAGCCGCTGCCCTTGCCGGAGGATGGCAACGGGGACGTGCGGCCGTTCTGGTTGACCACGCGGAAGCATCCCCCCGCGGACGTGCAGGCCGGCAGACCGTACTCCTTGCGGTAGACCGCCAGGTAGTGAGCGAGATGGGGGGTGTGGTAGGCGATCGTGACCGCGACGGTCTGGTGCGGGCGGCGGCTGACCGGAAGCTTGTAGGCCGATTCCAGGGCCTTGGCTCCCCACCCCTTCGGGGTGGCGGCCGCACCGGTGACCCCGGCGGCGATCGCCCGGTTGACGGTGGCCTGCGGCCCCCAGAGCGCGTAACACCGGGCGAACCCGGGACGGGCCGGCGCACAGGCCGCCTTCATTCCGGCGGCAGGCTGGCGCACCGGCGGTGCGGACGGGCCGGCCGCGGCGCTCGCGTCCGGTGCGCCGGCCGCCAGGACGCCGCCGGCCAGAGACAGCGCCATAGCCAGGGTTCCGGCGGCCCGCGCTGGCCGGCGTAGCCAGGAGGCAGCGGAAGACACTAAAACGTTCATGATGTGCCGCTCCATGCTTCCGGTCAGGAGACCTTGTAGGCGGACAGGATGGTCTCTTTGATCGTGCTGCCGGCCGAATCCGCGGCGGTGACACGCAGCGCCACCGGGCCGGCCGACTTGTCGCTGAACACCGCGCGGAATCTCCCCGGCCCGGTCCCGGTCACGGCGACCGACCGCCAGGTCTTCCCGCCGTCCTGCGACACCTGCACCGTGGCGTCCTTGACCGCGGCCGCCGCCGCCAGCTGCAGGTGTGCCGCGGAGAAGTCCAGGACCTGCCGACCGGGTGGCGCCGACTCATCCAGGCCCAGCCCGGGTAGGAAGTACCCGAGCGTCATCATCGGCTGGACCACGCAGGTCTTGGCGGCCGGGCAGATCCACCCGGCCGGCAGCGCCGTCCCCGCCTGCCGGGCCGAGGGCCAGGTCCATACCGTGCGACTGGACATGGCCAGCCCGTAAGCCCGTCCCGTTCTGGAGGCGCTCACCGCGAACTTGATCACCGACGGTTTGGCGCTCAGCCTGGCCTGGGCATACAGGGCGGTACCGCCCTGCGCCGCCTGGACCGCGTTACCGCCCGCGATCTTCTTCCCGTTCTGGTCGATCTCGTAGCTGCCAGTCACCTTGCCGGTCGAGCCAAAGATTCCCGGCTGGAATCCCGACCCGAGATGCCCTGGCTCGCTGTCGCTGAATGGGGTGACGTCCAAGGCCAGGGTGTTACCCGACCGGCTCGCGGACGGTACCGCGGTGAACAGATTGGCCGCGCCGATGAGATTCATGTTGGTGCCCGCGTGCAGCGGGCCGGCGTTCCAGTCCGCGGGCACCGTCTGCCCGGCCGTGTACTGCTCCAGGGAAGCCGACTGGCCACCAGCCAGGGTCGCGTACGACTGGAAGTACTGAGCGGCCCACAGCGCGGCCGGGTCACCGCTGGCGTACACGGTTCGCTGGTACGGCAGCGCCTGCGGATAGATGGTGGTGAAGTAGCCGCCTTCCCACGGGTAGAACCCCAGCCGGAAGTACGCGCCCTGGGCCCGGCCGGCCTGGAAGAACCGTTCGTGCAGCGTGGCCAGGCTGCTGGCCTGGACGGTGTAGTCCTGCGCCGGGATCACCCCGCTGGTGTCCTGGTACACCAGGTTGTACTGATACGGCGACGCCACCGTGGACGGCGAATGCAGCAGCCCGTTCACCCCCAGGTAGAGATGCCCGACGGGCGGCGCGGAGGTGGTCGGGCTGAGGTACAGCGGAATATTGGCGTTGTCCAAGCTGAATCCGGACTCCGGTCCCGCCGCCGACTGGGTTAGCAGGGTCGCCTGCACGTCCGTCACCCTCGCGGGCAACGAGGTCGCGAAGGTGATCTTGCTGCTGGCCAGGCTCTCGGCCATCGGTACCGTCGCGGTCCCCGTGGTCGGCACGCTGAAGTGCGGCAGGACGACCAGCCGGGTCGCGCCGGACGCATCGAAGAACAGGCCCAGCGCGAAGTAGTTCCCCGCGGGCACGCTGAATTTCGTGCTGCCCCGGTAGAAGTCGTTCTCTGACTCGATCGGGTCGCCGAACAGCGTGCTGTTGTCCTCGTTGAGCACGAAGACAATATCGCCGTTGTCCGGTTTGCCGGAGATATTGGTCGCGGTCATCGTAAGGACGTGCATCGGAAGGTCCGGACGGGCGGTCGCCGCGACAGTGGTTCCGGCCAGGGTGACCGACTCCCCGCCCGCGAACATCCCGTCCCGGCCGTAACTGCCGCTGCGGCGATCCGCCCGGAACTGGCGGATCAGCGCGGCACCGAAGACGCGCGCCGACGAGGCGGTCAGGTATCCGGAGGCCAGGCCGCCGCCGGACCGGGTAATGGTCACCCCGGGCAGGGCACGCAGCCGCGCCCCGTAGCTGATCCGGACCGGCAGCCGGCCCGCCTTCTCCGCCGCGGCCAGCGCCGAGACATCGAACAGTGTCCAGTTCAGCCCGTGATTCAGATAGGGAACGGCCGCGGACGGGATCACGTAGTGATGGCCGCCCAGGCTGAGCCTCATGGTCGCCCCGGCCAGGCCCTGAGCCGACGCCGGTGCCACCGCCACGTGGCGGCGGCCCGCTCCGCCCGACGACATGACCCGGTCCCCGTTGACCAGCAGCACGGCCGGCCCCTTGACCGCCCCCGCCGCGCTGGAGATCTCCGCAGGGCCCCGCGCCGCAGCCGGCGCCCCACCCACCCCGGTCCAGCCCACGACGCTGGCCACGCACAGCGCCACAACGGCCGGCACCGTGGCCCGCCGGACTAAGCAACGATCCACATCAGCCTCCCCGTTAGGGACAAAACGTGCTCACCTAAGTAAGACACGCCGGGAGGCTAAAGGTTGCTTTCATTTCAGCCGCAAAATGGAAAAGCCTGCGGTGTCCGCCCAGAACTCAGCAGATCTTGTGGACCCAGCCGTGGGGGTCGGGGTGCTGGCCGTACTGGATGCCGACCAATTCCTCGCGCAGGCGCATGGTGACGGGCCCGGGGGTGCCGTCCCCGATCATCCATTCGCCGCTGGCGCTCTTGACCTTGCCTACCGGGGTGATCACCGCGGCGGTCCCGCAGGCGAACACCTCGGTCAGTTCGCCCGAGACGCACTCCTCGCGCCACTGGTCAGCCGAGATCTTGCCTTCCCCGGTGGGGAACCCGAGGTCCGGGCCAAGGGTGAGGAGCGAGTCGCGGGTGATCCCCGGCAGCATGGTTCCGGTCAGCGCCGGAGTCATGATCCGTGCGTCCGCGCCGCTGCCGTAGACGAAGAACAGGTTCATCCCGCCCATTTCCTCGACCCACCGGCGCTCCACCGCGTCGAGCCACACCACCTGGTCACAGCCACTCTGGACGGCCTGGATCTGCCCCGCGAAGGCGGCCGCGTAGTTGCCTCCGCACTTCGCCTCGCCGGTGCCGCCCGGCGCGGCCCGGGTGTAGTCCTCCGACAGCCAGACCGAGACGGGCCGGACGCCGCCCTTGAAGTAGGCCGCCGCCGGGGACGCGATCACCGTGTACTGGTAGGAGGCCGAGGGATGGTTCACGCCCAGTCCCCGCTGCGTGGCGATCATGAACGGCCGCAGGTACAGGCTGTGTCCTTCCGCGGTGGGGACCCAGTCGCGGTCCTGGCTGACCAGCAGCTCGATGGAGCGCAGGAACGCCGCCTCGGGCAGTTCCGGCATGGCCAGCCGGGTCGCGGACCGGTTGAACCGGGCCGCGTTCGCGTGGGGCCGGAACGCCACGATGGGGCCGCCGCCCTGGCGGTAGGCCTTCAGCCCCTCGAAGATCTCCTGGGCGTAGTGAAACACTGCGGTGGCCGGCTCCAGCATGAGCGGGCCGTACGGCTGGACCACGCCGTCATGCCAGCCCCGCTCCTGCGTCCAGCGGAGCGTGACCATGTGATCGGTGAACACTTCCCCGAACCCCGGGCTCGCCAGGACCCGCTCGCGTTCCGCCGGCGGAACAAGATCAGCGCTGGCGCGGATGTCGAAAGCGATCTCGGTGCTCGGGCTTGCCGTCATGACAGGGTCCTTCCCCTTGTACCCGGCGCCCCGCACCTGGCGGGCGGAGCGCCGTTGCCCCGGCCGTCGCGGCCTGCGATAGGCCGCCACGGCAGTGTGTTGAATTATCCGGCCACCCGGGCGGCGATGTCGTCGCCGATCTCGGGGGTGACCCGCGCCGCCCAGGCGCCCTGCCGCTCGACCAGGTCATCGGCCACGGCCTGCTCGATACGGGCGGCCTCGGTGGCCAGGCCGAGGTGGTCACACAGCATGGCCGCGGACAGGATGGCCGCGGTCGGGTCGGCCTTCTGCTTGCCGGCGATGTCCGGCGCGCTGCCGTGCACCGGCTCGAACATGCTCGGGGCGCTCCGCTCAGGGTTGATGTTCCCGCTCGCGGCGAGCCCTATGCCGCCTGCCACCGCCGCGCCCAGGTCGGTGAGGATGTCACCGAAGAGGTTGTCGGTCACCACCACGTCGAAGCGGTCCGGCTGGCTGACGAAGAACATGGACGCGGCGTCGACGTGGCAGTAGTCCACCGCGATCGAGCTGAACTCCTTGGCCAGCGCCTCGACCGTGCGCAGCCACAGGTCCCCGGCGTAGGCCAGCACGTTGGTCTTGTGCACCAGAGTCAGCTTCTGGGCGGGCCGCTCGGCGGCCCGGTCGAAGGCGTACCGGACCACCCGGCGCACCCCGAACGCGGTGTTCAGGCTCTCCTGGGTCGCCACTTCCTCCGGCGTGCCCTTGCGTAGCACGCCGCCCGCCCCGGCGTAGGGGCCCTCGGTGCCTTCCCGGACGACCAGCATGTTGATCGACTCGGGCCGGACGCTCGCCAGCGGGGTTGCTACCCCCGGGTAGAGCCGGACCGGGCGCAGGTTGACGTACTGGTCAAGCTCGAAGCGGAGCCGGAGTAGCAGTCCCCGCTCCAGCACGCCGCTGGGCACGGTCGGGTCGCCGACCGCCCCGAGCAGGATCGCATCCTGGGCCCGGATCTCCTCCAGCACCGAATCGGGCAGCGTCTCCCCGCTGCGATGCCAGCGCTGCGCACCGAGGTCATACGTGGTGGCGTCGATGCCCACGTTCGCGGCCTGGAGGACCTTGAGCGCCTCGGCCACGACCTCCGGACCTATGCCGTCCCCGCCGATCACGGCGAGTTTGATCGCTGAAGATGCCATGCGCGTACCTTACTGGCCGACCGCGGCCGGTGACTCTCCACCGTTATCGCGCCGGTCCAGGGCCATTTGGAGGGCCCGGGTGGCGGGGGTGGCGCGGACCCTCGGGGGCAGCCCGGTGGCCCGGCGGGCGGGCCCGGGCCGGGAGGGCTGGGGTGACGCGGATCCGTCAGCGGGCGGATTCCATGGATACATGTCGTACACGACGAAGTCTCCTGACACATAGCTGACGACTCACCGGACGGCGCCGGGCGGGGCCCGCGTCCCGCTGACCGGTAGGTCGCGGTGCGCATCAGCAGCCCCGGGATTACGAGGGTGCTCGGGTGAGGTTCACTCGGGCGGACTTACGGCCAGCACCGCTCCCCGTAGCGGGTGGCCGGCCTGCCCTGATCAGGCCCCGCTACGGCCGCTCAAGATGGATACGAAGCGCAGCATGTACTTGGACATCCTAGTACTTGAACCGCCGGTTGTCGCCCGCGGGACGGATCTGTCTCACATGCTGAGACCTGCTCCGGTGGCTGGCGGGCCGCCGCGACCCAGCCGGCTAGCGCTCGTCCAGGTCCACGGTCCGGCCGACCACGGCGCCGATCGTGGACAGGATGTCGTCGAGCACCACCGCGGGGATGGCCGAGTCCACCGACAGCACGATGAGGGCGTGCCCGCCGCGGGCATCGCGGCAGACCTGCATCCCCGCGATGTTGATGCCCTCGCTGCCCAGGATCTGGCCCACCGTGCCCACCACGCCGGGCCGGTCGGTGTAGGTGAGGAACACCATGTGCTCGGCGGGCGCGATCTCCATCTCGAACCCGTTGACCTCGACCAGCTTTTCCTGCTGCCGCCGCCCGCTCAGCGTGCCGGCCACCGAGACCACCTGCCCGTCGGGCATGATGCCGCGCAGCGTCACCAGGTTCCGCCAGTCGGGGCTTTCCGTCTCGGTGACCAGGCTGACCTCGACGCCGCGCTCGCTGGCCAGCAGCGGCGCGTTCACGTAGGTGACCGCGTCCTCGACCACGTCCGCGAAGACGCCCTTGAGCGCGGCCAGCTGGAGCACCCGGACATCGTGGCTGGCGATCTCCCCGCGCACCTCCACGTCGATCCGGGCGGCCATGCCGCCGGCCAGTGCGGTGAAGATGCGGCCCAGCTTCTCGGCCAGGGGCAGGCCCGGCTTGACGTCCTCATCCACCGCGCCGCCCTGCACGTTCACCGCGTCCGGCACGAACTCACCGGCGAGGGCCAGCTTGACGGACCGGGCGACCTGGGTGCCCGCCTTCTCCTGGGCCTCGGCCGTGCTCGCGCCGAGGTGGGGCGTCGCCACCACCGCGGGGATCTCCAGGAGCGGGTTACCGGTCGCGGGCTCCGCGGCGAACACGTCGATGGCTGCCCCGGCCACCCGGCCTTCGCGCAAGGCGAGTGCGAGCGCCTGCTCGTCCACGATGCCGCCCCGGGCCGCGTTCACGATGCGCACCCCGGGCTTGACCAGATGCAGTTCCTTGTCCCCGAGGAGGCCGATCGTCTCGGCGTTCTTCGGCAGGTGCACGGTGATGAAGTCAGCCTCGCTCAGCAGCTCATCGAGGCTGGCCAGCCGCACGCCGAGCTGGGCCGCCCGGGCCGGGGGCACGTACGGATCGTAGGCCATGACCCGCATGCCGAACGCGCCCAGCCGCTCAGCCACCAGGACGCCGATCCGGCCCAGCCCCAGGATGCCGGCCACCTTGCCGTCGAGCTCGACCCCGGTGAAGATGGACCGCTTCCACTCGCCGGCCCGCAGCGAGGCGGCGGCCTGCGGCACGTTGCGGGCCACGGCGAGCAACAGCCCGACCGCGTGTTCCGCCGCGCTCACGATGTTGGACGTGGGCGCGTTCACGACCATTACCCCCGCCCTGGTCGCGGCGTCCACGTCCACGTTGTCCAGGCCGACCCCGGCGCGGGCCACGACCTGCAGCCGCGGGGCATGAGCCAGCGCTTCCGCATCGATCCTGGTGGCGCTGCGCACGATGACCGCCACGGCGTCGGCGAGCGCGGCGAGCAGCGCCGGCCGGTCAGAGCCATCCGTGTGGCGGACGTCGAAGTCGGATTCCAGCTGCACGACGGCGGCCGGCGAAAGTTCCTCGGCGATGAGGACGATGGGTGCAGGCACGGCGATGGCCCCTCATGACGGACAGCGAAACCACAGTCTAGCCGAGCTTGTGAAAACGTTCACGAGTCGGTACTGGATCCGTGTGCCGTACGGTCGTGCGCGTTGCGGAAGTGGCTGGCCTGGCCGGAGTTAGCTGGTCTGGCACCGGGTGTGGCGCCAGCCCGGAGGCTGGCGCCACACCGCGGAAGCGGTGCTCAGGAGCCGTCCGCATCGTCCGCGGAGTCCAGCCAGCTCATCAGCGGCCGCAACTGCGCCCCGACCTGCTCGATCTGGTCCGCCCGGGACGCCTCACGCCGCTTGAGGAAGTTCGGCCGCCCGGAGTCGAATTCCTCGATCAGCTCGCGGGTGAAGGTGCCGTCCTGCACCTCGGCGAGGATCCGCCGCATCTCTTCCCGGGTCCGCTCGTCCACCACCCGCGGCCCGCGGGTGTACCCGCCGAACTCGGCGGTGTCCGACACCGACCAGTACATCTTGGAGATGCCGCCCTCGTACATCAGGTCCACGATCAGCTTCATCTCGTGCAGGCACTCGAAGTAAGCGATCTCGGGCTGGTAGCCCGCCTCGACGAGCGTGTCGAAGCCGGCCTTGATGAGCTCGGAGACACCACCGCAGAGCACCGCCTGCTCGCCGAACAGGTCCGTCTCGGTCTCTTCCTTAAACGTGGTGACCAGCGCGCCCGCCCGGGTGCCGCCGATGGCCTTGGCGTAGGAGAGGGTGAGCGGCCAGGCGTTCCCGGTCGCGTCCTGCTCCACCGCGACGAGCACGGGCACGCCGCGGCCCTCGGAGTACTGGCGGCGGACCAGGTGACCGGGGCCCTTGGGAGCCACCATGCACACGTCCACGCCGGCGGGCGGGGCGATGAGCTGGTAGCGGATGTTCAGCCCGTGCGCGAAGAACAGCGCGTCCCCGTCCACCAGGCTCGGCGCGATGGCCTCGGCGTACAGCGCACGCTGGAGGTGGTCCGGTACCAGGACCATGATCAGGTCGGCCTCTTCGCAGGCCTCGCCGGGGGTGAGGACCCGCAGCCCTTCGCTGGCCGCGCTGTCCCGGCTGCGGGAGCCCTCCGGGAGCCCGACCCGGACGTTGACCCCGGAGTCGCGCAGCGACAGCGCGTGCGCGTGCCCCTGGCTGCCGTAGCCGAGCACGGCGACGTGCCGGCCCTGGATGATGCTGAGGTCGGCACCGTCGTCGTAGAAAATGTCTGCCATTGTCTGCCTTTCGCTTACCGCTTGCTCATCTCAGCTTGCCCGCCAGGAGCCGACGTCACGGCGCCGCCCCGCTGCGCTCGGCCACCCGGTCCACCGGACGAAGCGCCCGGTCCGTGATGGACCGGCCGCCCCGGCCGAGGGCGACCATGCCGGACTGGACGAGTTCCTTGATACCGAACGGCTCGAGCACCCTGATCAGGGCGTCCAGCTTGTCACGGTTGCCGGTCGCCTCGACCGTGACCGCATCCTGAGCCACGTCGACCACCTTGGCACGGAACAGCGTCACGGTCTCGAGCACACGCGACCTGCTCTCCAGGTCAGCCCGCACCTTGATCAGCAGGAGTTCCCGCTGCACCGACGCGGTCGACTCGAGCTCCACGATCTTGAGCACGTTGATCAGCTTGTTGAGCTGCTTGGTCACCTGCTCCAGCGGGTGATCCGCGCAGTCCACCACGATCGTCATCCGGGAGATCTCCGGATGCTCGGTGGGCCCGACCGCGAGCGAGTCGATGTTGAACCCGCGGCGGGAGAACAAGCCCGCGATCCGGACGAGCACGCCTGGCTTGTTCTCGACCAGCACGGAGAGCGTGTGCCTGTTCATAGTCGGCTCCTGATCACGAAGGCGGGCCAGCCCCTGGCTCATTCGGTCACATCCCAGTCCGGCGCCATGTTCCGCGCGACGATGATGTCGTCATTGCTCGTGCCCGCGGCGACCATGGGCCAGACCATGGCGTCACGGTGCACGACGAAATCGACCACCACGGGGCGGTCATTGATCTTCATGGCCTGCTCGATCACCGCGTCCACGCTCGCAGCGTCCTCGCAGCGCAGCCCCACGCACCCGTAGGCCTCGGCGAGCTTGACGAAATCGGGGATGCGCGTGCCACCACCAGCCGCCGGGTCCCGGCGGGGTGGTGGCTGTTCGCGGCTGAGCGCCTGGTCGTACGTGCGCGCCTCCCGGTCCAGGTCGGTGTTGGAGTAGCGCTCGTTGTAGAAGAGCGTCTGCCACTGGCGGACCATGCCGAGGTTGCCGTTGTTGATGATGGCGATCTTGACCGGGATACCCTCCACCGCGCAGGTGGCGAGCTCCTGGTTGGTCATCTGGAAGCAGCCGTCACCGTCGATCGCCCACACGCACGCGGCCTGGTCGGCAACCTTGGCGCCCATCGCGGCGGGCACCGCGTAGCCCATGGTGCCGGCCCCGCCTGAGTTCAGCCAGTGGCCGGGCCGCTCGTGGCTGATGAACTGGGCGGCCCACATCTGGTGCTGCCCCACCCCGGCCACGTAGATCGCGTCCGGCCCGGCGATCTGGCCGATCCGCTCGATCACGTACTGCGGGGCGAGGGACCCATCCTCGGGCTGGTCATAGCCGAGCGGATAGGTGTTGCGCAGGGCATCCAGCTGGGACCACCAGGCGGCCAGGTCGGTGCGGTGACCGGCCTCGAACTCGGAGGTGACCGCGGCGATCAGCTCGGTGATCACCTCACGGCAGTCCCCCACGATGGGCACGTCGGCGTGCCGGTTCTTGGAGATCTCGGCCGGATCGATGTCCGCGTGCACAACCGCCGCGCCGGGGGCGAAGCTGTCCAGCTTCCCGGTCACCCGGTCGTCGAAGCGGGCGCCGAGGCAGACGATCAGGTCCGACTTCTGCAGCGCGCCGACCGCGGCCACCGTGCCGTGCATGCCGGGCATGCCCAGGTTCTGCCGGTGGCT
>DASQRM010000257.1:0-9524 GCA_035642895.1 Streptosporangiaceae bacterium
CGTCAAATCCGCCGCCGCTGCGGTCACCTTTCCTCGTGGCCGGTATGTGCCCAGGGGCGGAAGACGAGCGCGCCGTGACGCGCCCGAACCGAAGGCGCCCTTTGTCATCGAAGAGAACTTTCAATCAGGTACCAGCCAAGGCCGCCCTGGTGTTGACCGGCTCGGCCATCGCCCTGGCCAGCTATCTCGGGGCATCATCTAACGACGCCGGCCATGAGGGCCGCGGAGCACGGCACACCGGCCTGGGCGCCGCGCTCACCGCCAGCCATCAGGCCCAGGCCACCGGCACCATTAACGCCGGGACCAGCGGCCTCGGGACCGGGCTGGAATCCGGCGGCACCGGCGGCACCAGCGGGTCAGGGCCCATCGCCCTGACGGCATACGGGACCACCGACAAACACCCGCGGCCCCCGCTTCGGTACGCAAAGCACCATCAAAAGCGCTATCCCAAGCGCCACCCGAAACACCCAGAACAGCACCACGCGGTGAAGCATCACCACGCGAAGAAGGCGAAGAAGCACCCGGCCCGCAGGCACCCCGCCCGCAGGCACCTGGGCCGGCTGCACGGCAACCCGTGGCTGATCGCCGGCTCGCTGATGCCCGCCTACCACTGGACCAGCTGGCAATTCCACTACCTGAACCTGCTGTGGATGCGCGAGAGCGGCTGGAACCGTTTTGCCTATAATCACAGCTCGGGTGCGTACGGCATTCCGCAGGCCGTGCCCGGGGGCAAGATGGCCGCGGCCGGGCCCGACTGGCGGACCAGCGCACGCACCCAGATCATCTGGGGCATGGGGTACATCCGGTCACGTTACGGAGATCCGTGGAATGCGTGGCAGCACGAGCTGCGGTATGGCTGGTATTAACCACATGCCTCAGAACCGGGACATCAGGGACAGCGCCATCCCCACCGGCCGGCGCTCGACCAGGGCCGCGAACGGCAGTTCGCTGCGGCAGAACCGGGCAAAGGCATGCCAGCCTTTCGGCGACGCGAGGCCGGTATGGAAGGCGCCCGGGTGCCGGGTGAACGCGGTCAGCAGACGGCGCCCGGCATCCATCTCGGGCACCAGCGCCTGCCCGACCGCGGCCGGGTAGGCGTCCAGCGCCTGGTCCAGGCGCCTGGGATCCGGGGCGGCGGCCTGCGCGGCGGCCGCCCCGGCCAGCGTCCCGGAGCGGAGCGCGAAGCTGATCCCTTCCCGGGTCCAGGGCTCGAGCAGGCCCGCCGCGTCGCCCGCGACCAGCACGCGTCCCCGGCGCAGCGGCGAGGCATCCGCCCGGCAGTGGGTGAGATGCCCCGAATCCCGGGCCGCGGGGTAATCCGCCAGCCCCAGCCGGCCGGTGAAGTCCCGCAGGTAACGCCGGGTCTGCTCGCCCTGGCCCCGGGCGGCGATAACCCCGACGGTGAGCACGTCCCCCTTGGGGAAGACCCAGCCGTACGAACCGGGCATCGGCCCCCAGTCCAGCATCACCCGGGCCCGCCACTGCGCCGCGACCGGCGGCGGCACCGGGATCTCCAGTTCCAGCCCGAGATCGACTTGCTGGAACCGGACCCCTACGTACCGGGAGGTGACTCCGGACGAGCCATCGGCACCGACCAGCACCCGGGCCCGGACACTCGTCCCATCCGCCAGCCGGGCCCAGGCCAGCCCGCCGTCCTCGCCGATCGCCCGCACCGTGGCCCGCTGCATCATCGTGACGCCCGCGTCGGCAGCGGCTTTGCGCAGGGCGTCGTCGAAATCTTCCCGGGACACCATGGACAGCAATGGCGCATCCGCGTGGCGGGTGAACTCGCGCCGCCCGTTCAGGGTGGCGGTCATGGCGTGGATGCGGTCCCGGGCGGGCACCTGCATGTGCCGGGCCGCGACCGTGAGCGAGGTCCCGATCAGGCCGCCGCCGCAGGTCTTGTACCGGGGATGCTCAGCCCGCTCGATCACGACCGTCCGCGCCCCGGCACCCGCCGCGGCCAGGGCGGCGGTCAGGCCGGCCGGTCCCGCTCCCACCACCGCGACGTCCCATTCCGCCAGTTCCGCCACCCTGGCAGGGTAACGGAGGGGACGAGGCGAGCTGTGATCGCGCGGCCGGGCGGGGGTGCGCGGCGGAGGCGGAATTTCGTTGCGGCTGCTTTTACGGAGTAGCAGGATGTTCCGGATGACGTGGACCGCACCGGTCGTAGCGCGCACCGATCCGCCCATGGTCGCCGGCGAACGCGAGTCGCTGGACGCATGGCTGGACTACCACCGCAGCACGCTGCTGACGAAATGCCAGGGGCTGACCGGCGAGCAGCTCACCCGCCGGGCCGTACCGCCGTCCACGCTGTCCCTGCTCGGGCTGGTCCGGCACCTGGCCGAGGTGGAGCGAGCCTGGTTCCGGCGGCGCGCTGCGGGCGAGACCGGGCTGGGCTACCTGTACTGCAGCGAGGAGTACCCGGACGGGGAATTCGACCTGGCCGTCGCGGACGGCGCCGAGGCCGATTTCGCGGCGTTTACCCGGGAATGCGAGCTGGCCCGGGCGGCGGCCGCCGGCCGGTCCCTGGACCAGACGTTCGTGCACGAGTACGACGGCAACACCTACGACCTGCGCTGGGTCTACGTGCACATGATCGAGGAGTACGCCCGGCACAACGGGCACGCCGACATTCTCCGCGAGCAGATCGACGGCGTGACCGAGGACTGACCGGGCCGTGGCCTGGGCTACCCGATCCGGCTCACGGCCTGCAGCGGTTCCCCCGGGCGGGCCGGGGCTGGGAGCGGCCGCGCGGGTGAGGGGTCCCAGTACTGGTGGGTCTGGCTCATCAGCGGCGAGGAGATCATGAAGTCCGCGGTCGCCCGGTTGCACGCGACCGGGATGTTGCACACGACCGCCACCCGGAGCAGCGCCTTGACGTCGGGGTCATGCGGGTGCGGCTCCAGCGGATCCCAGAAGAAGACGAGCAGGTCGATCTCGCCTTCAGCGATGCGCGCGCCGATCTGCTGATCGCCGCCGAACGGCCCGCTGCGGAAGCAGGTGACCGGCAGGCCGAGCTGGTCCTGCAGCAGGCGGCCCGTGGTCGCGGTCGCGAAGAGCTGATGGTCGCCGAGCAGCGGCAGGTTGTACTCCGCCCACTCGAGCATGTCCTGCTTCTTGTTGTCGTGGGCGATGAGGGCGATCCGGCGCCCGGTACGCGTGGGCAGGTCAGTAGCCACAGAAGGGTCCTCTCGAAGTCTGGCGTGCGTCATCAGCTGGCTCGTGGCCGCTTCGTCGCGCCCGGCCGGTGGCCCGGGCAAGATCAGCCCCGGCTCTCCGCGGCCCGGTGGCGCACCTGATGGTGGCGCCCTCATCGCCGAGCGGGCCGCTCCGGCTTACTAGGTGCAACCCCGGCCGGCCTGGATGTCATTCCAGGGGCTCGGATGTCGTCCCGGTCCGGCGGCTACCGGGTCTCGTGGACCGCGGGAGCACCCACGTACGTGTCGAGCCAGCTGCTCAGCGGCCGGGTGGTGCGCAGGAAACCGGCCACCCGGTCCCGGGCCACCGCGGTCTCCAGCCAGGACTCGGCCGGCCACTGCCGCCAGGCGATGATCCCCTTGTAACGCAGCAGCCTGATCCGCGCGTGATCCGCCGGGTAGCCCCGCGGGGCGGTCTTCAGCGTGCCCCGGGCCGAGACGCCGATGCCCTGCCGCTCGATCCCGGCGATCACCCGCTCCAGCTCGGGGCCAGCCTGCTCGCTGAGGACCGCCTGGCGGTAGCGGCTGAGCTGGATGGGCGACATCCCGTACATGCCGTCCCCGGCGGCCAGCCCGGCCGCGGACAGCTGGACGTAGCCCGTGCCGATCAGGGCGCCGATGTGCGTCTTGTACGGGGACTTGTCCGGGCTGAACCGGACGTCCCGGTAGGGGCGGAAGATCTTCCCTTCACCGAACTCCTCGGCCAGCTCCTCGACCAGTTCGGTCATCGGGCCGAGCACCTTGTCCTCGTAGACCGCCTTGTGCTCGGTCCAGTAGGCCTTGGAGTTATCGGCCGCGAGGCCCTCGTAGAAATCCAGGGCTTCTTCCGGCCACCCCTCGAACGGCATCCGCCGGCCCCTCCCCGTCCGCGCTCCGACCTGCCCGCCCACTCCACGTATCCGCTTACGCCAGGCGGGCGCCGGCCCTCACGATAGCCCGGCGTACCCCCGGGCCGCGGCACCATGACAGTTGTCATGGGCGCGAGGTGACAGCTAACGGTGGGTGGCACGCCGGACCACTGCCACGATGGGCCCATGACGCTAACGAACATGGCAGACGAACGGGGGCGCCGGCCGGCCGGGGGGAGCCAGCCGGCCGCGATCGCCTTGCGCAGGGTGCACAAGAACTTCGGCGCGGTCCAGGCGGTCAAGGACATCGACCTGGATATCTCGTCGGGGGAAATTGTCGCGTTCCTCGGGCCCAACGGCGCGGGGAAGACCTCGACCATCGACATCATCCTGGGGCTGTCCCAGCCCACCGCGGGCACGGCGGAAGTGTTCGGGATGCAGCCGCGGCAGGCCATCACGCGCGGGCTCGTCTCCGCCGTGCTGCAGACCGGCGGCCTGCTCAAGGACTTCACCGTGCGGGAGACCGCGGAGTACACCGCGAGCTTGTTCGTCCGGCCGAGGCCGGTCGATGAGGCACTGAACCGGGCCGGTATCACCAGCATCGCCGATCGCCGGGTGGGCAAGTGCTCCGGCGGTGAGCAGCAGCGGCTGCGCTTCGCCATGGCTCTGCTGTCCGACCCGGAACTGCTGATCCTGGACGAGCCGACCACCGGCATGGACGTCGAGGGACGGCGCGGCTTCTGGGGGTCGATCCGACAGGACACGGCCCGGGGCCGGACCGTGCTGTTCGCCACGCACTACCTGGAAGAGGCCGACGCCTATGCGGACCGGATCATCTTGCTGCGGCACGGCCAGATCGTCGCGGACGGTACCTCGTCCGAGGTCAAGGCGATGGCAGCCGGGCGGACGGTCCGGGCCACGCTGGCCGGCGCCGACCCGGTCGCGCTGAGCGCGATCCCCGGCGCGGACAACGTCGAGGTGCGCGGCGACACGGTCCTGGTTCACTCCACCGACAGCGACGCGGTGGCCAGGTACCTGCTGACCAAGACCCCGGCCCGGGACCTGGAGATCAACACCCGGGGCCTGGAGGACGCATTCATCGCCCTGACCAGCGACGACAATGACACTTCCGCAGGAGGATCCCGATGACTACCCAGTCAGTTCCGGCGCCCGCCCCCTTGACCAGGGAAGCGCCGAGCCTGGGCGGCTTTAACGTGACCGTGCTCAGGCTGGAGATCCGCCGCCTGCTGCGCAACCGGCGCACGGTCATCTTCGCGCTGATCTTCCCGGTCGTGTTCTTCCTGGCCTTCGGGCTGAACAGCGCCTACGCCAACGAGTCCGCCGGCCCCGGCAGCCATGGCAACGTGTCTGCCTTCGTCATGATCAGCATGGCCCTGTACGGGGCGGTCCTGGCCACCACCAGCGGCGGGGCGATGGTCTCGATCGAGCGGGCCGCGGGCTGGAGCCGCCAGCTCCGGCTGACCCCCCTCTCCCCCGTGGCCTACATCGTGATCAAGATGCTCACCGCGATGGTCCTCAGCCTTGCGTCGGTCGTCGTGGTCTTCGCCGTGGGCGGACTGACGGGCAAGCCCTCGATGCCGATGTACCTGTGGATCGTCAGCGCGGCCAGCGTCTGGATCGGCTCGCTGGTCTTCGCCGCCTTCGGCCTGTTCATGGGCTACCTGCTGCCGACGGAGAACGTCATGCAGTTCCTGGGCCTCGGGCTGGCCCTGCTGTCCTTCGCCGGCGGCCTGTTCATCCCGCTGAGCCAGTTCCCGCAGATCCTGCAGGACATCGCCCAGTGGACGCCGCTCTACGGGCTCAACCAGCTGGTGCACGCGCCGATGCTCGGCGTCGGCGTCCAGTGGGCCTGGGCAGTCAACGCCGTGGCCTGGCTGGTCATCTTCGCCGGGGGCGCGGTCTGGCGGTTCCGCAAGGACACCGCCCGGGTCTGAGCCTGGTACCTGGGGCCCGGATTCGGGGGCCGGGCCCCAGGTGCCGGACCATGGGTGCCGGGCATGGAACCGCCCGCGGGCCGCCGCAGTTCGTTCTGCACCGGCCCGCGGGCGGGCTTGGTTGCGGGGGCTTGATCTAGCTGACGACGCATCCCGTGCTCGGGCCGGTCTTCGGGAACGCCCGGGCCAGGGCCTGGGCAATCAGGCGGGCGCGGGCCGCGTACCCCGCCGACGTGAAGTGGATGCCGTCGGAGATGTACCACTTGGTCTTGGCCAGGGCCGCCCAGTTGAAGACCCGCATGTTCGGGTACTTGGCACAGGCCCGCAGCAGCGTGTTGTCCCAGGTCACCATCTTGGCTTCGGCATAAGGACCGCCGGCCAGCAGCGACCGGAGGTTGACCCACATCACCGGCTGCCCGTGCGCGGCCGTCATCATCCGCTGGATCCGGGTCATCAGGCCCACGTTGGAGCCCACCGCCACGTCTGCGGTGTCGTTGGTGCCGAGCGCGAGGACCCAGCAGCCGCGGAATCCGCTCCGGTAGATGGCCTGCGCGGCGTCGTACCCGTTGACCTGGCCGGGCAGGACCTCGACCACGGAGCGGGCCCCGGAGATGTCCCACCGGACGCTGCCGACCCCCACGTCGTGGTACTGCGCGGCTATCCGCTTCGCCGGGTTGGGCAGGTACTCCCGGGAGACCAGGCCGTCCGAGGTGGAGTCGCCGATGTGCGTCACCGACTGGCAGGAGGTGCGGAGCGAGGCCGCCGGAACCGGCGCGCCGCCGGCCGGGCCCGCCGGGGCCCCTCCGGAGCCCTTCGCGGAACCACCCGCGCTCGGCCCGCCTTTCGCGGCCCCGCCTGCGCTGGTCCCGCTCGTGCTGGATCCGCCCGTGCTTGACCCGCTCGTGCCCGAGCCGCCCTGGCCCGCACCGCCAGGCGGTGGCAGGACCGAGCCCGCGGCCAGGGTGCCGGTGGCCGTGTTGCTGGCGGCGGGCGCGCGCACCGCACCGCTCAGTCCCGCGCAAGCCAGGGCGACCACCATGGCCCCGCCGGTGACCGCGGCCCAGCTGCCGACCCCGGCCCACTGCGGCTGCCAGGCCGTCCGCGACCGCATCCGCTTCCAGGCCCGCTCCAGCGCGCCCCGGCGGATTGGCTCCTCAACGAAACGCCACGACAGCGCGGCAATCCCGACGCTGGCCCCCACCTGAAGTGCGGCCCGGGCCAGATTCTCGGTGGAATTGGCCGGGGAAGTCAGGATGATCACCGGGTAATGCCACAGATAGATGCCGTAGGAACGGACACCGATCCAGCGCAGCGGCTTCCAGCCCAGGACCACGCCGACCAGGCTGCCAGGGCAAGCGACCGCAGCCACCACCCCGGCCGTGGCCACCGAGAGCAGCACCAGCCCGCCCTGGTAGGTGAACGCCGAGTACTGGCCCACCCGCCAGATCATCAGGCCGATCACGGCCAGCCCGGCGAGCCCGGCCCCGTCCAGCACGACCCGGCTCCACAGCGCGGTCCGGGCGGTCCGGCGACTGGGCCAGACCATGGCCAGCGCCGCCCCGACCAGCAGGCCGCAGGCGCGGGTGTCGGAGCCCTCGTAGATCCTCGTCGGATCATAGCCAGGGTGATAGAACACGAGCATCGCCACGGCTGACGCGGCGGCCAGTACCAGGGTCGGCAGCACCAGCCAGCGCACCGCGCCGGGCCGCCGGCCGCGCAGGAAGTACACGCCGAGCAGCAGCATCCAGGGCCAGACCAGGTAGAACTGCTCCTCCACGGCCAGCGACCAGAGGTGGTCAAACGGCCCGGGCGGCGCGAATCTCGCGAAGTAGGAGTTGTGCGTATAGATGTAGAACCAGTTGCTCGAATAGGTCGCGGCCGCGGCCACGGCTCCCCGCAGGCTGGCCAGCCGGGAGGGGCTCACTATCGTGACCCACGCGGTCACCACGGCCAGCATCACGAACAGGGCCGGGAGCAGCCGCCGGGCCCGCCGGAGCCAGAAGTCACCCAGGTTCAGCCCGCCCGATCGGGCCCACTGGCCCAGCAGCAGGTCGGTGATGAGGTAACCGCTGAGCGTGAAGAAGACGCCCACGCCCAGCAGGCCCCCGGGCGCCCAGCCGAGTTGCTCGTGATAGGCGATGACAGCGAGCACCGCCAGCGCGCGCAGCCCATCGAGTCCGGGCATGTAGCGCTGGCCGGAGCGGACTGGTTCCGGCATGCTTTCCCCCCCGTGCCGCGAACCGCCCTGTCCGGCTCTCCCCGTCCGGCAAGGTCGTGCTTGCGCGCGGCAGAAAAGGCACTACCCAGCGCTTCACATTGATTACACGCAGTAGTCATAAGAGTTTGGCCATCACCCGCTACGGGCGATGCGTAATGTCCGGGCATTGGCGCACATGACCCCGGAACGGCGGCGGTAAAGGACACCCGGATGGCGGGCCATCCGGGCCGGCCGGGTGAGTGCGGGGGCGGCCGGCGGGCCGGGCCTGCCGGGACGGCTGGCGGCCGGGCGTGCCGGGAGCCGGTCAGCGGGCCGACGGTCAGCGGACGATGCAGCTGGCGCTGTCGCCGGAGCCGGGGAAGGCCCGGGCCAGGGCCCGGGCGATCAGGTGGGCCCGGGCTGCGTAGCCGGCCGCGGTGTAGTGGATCCCGTCCGAGATGAACCAGCCATCCTGGGCGACCGAGGCCCAGTCGAAGATCCGCAGGTTCGGATACTGGTGGCAGGCCTGGACGAGCGTGTCGTTCCAGAGCTGCATGTTGGCCTCGGACCACGGCCCGGACGGGTCGAGGGTCTTCACGTTGACCCACATCACCGGCGCCCCGTGGGCGACCGACATGAGCTCCTGGATACGGGCCATCCGGCCGACGTTCGAGCCGACCGACACGTTGGCCGTGTCGTTGGTGCCGAGCGCGATCACCCAGCAGCCCGCGAACCCGCTGCTCACCATGGTGCGGGCGGTGTCGTAGCCATTGACCTGGCCGGGCATCTCCTCCACCATCGAACGGCCGCCCGACGCGTCGATCCAGGTGTGCCTGACCCCGACGTCGCGGTACTGGGCCGCGAGCCGCTGGGCCGGATCCGGCAGGTCCAGCGGGGAGACCAGGCCGACCGAGGTGGAGTCGCCGATGTGAGCGACCCGGCGGCATGACGTCCCGGACCGGTCGGCGGCTCGCGCGGGAGTGGCCCGGCGACCGTTGCCTGTCCCGGGGGCCCTGGTCGTGCTGGTGCGCGCCCTGCTGGTACCGGTCTTGGTGGTGTGCGCCCTGGAGGTGTGCGCCCTGCTGGCGGCTGCCTTGCTGGCGGCTGCCTTGTCGCTGGCTGCCTTGTCGCTGGCTGCCTTGGAAGTGCCCGCCGTGGCGCCAGCCGGGTCGCCGCCCGCCGCCCGGGAGCCCGGCCTGGCTGGCTCAGCCGCCGCCAGACCGGAGGAGCCGGCCGCCCGCGCCGGGCTACCCCGGCGAAGTGGACGTACGCCTGCTGCGGGTCAGCGGGCGACAGGATCCCGATCAGGAAGGCCAGCGGCCCG
>DASQRM010000258.1:0-8622 GCA_035642895.1 Streptosporangiaceae bacterium
CTGCCCGCCGCACGCCGCGGTGGAGGTGGCCCGGGCGGTGGCTGGCGCCGGTTTCACCGGGACCTATATGGACGCCAACGCCATCTCCCCCGGCACCGCCCACCAGGTGCGGTCGATCGCCGAGGCGGGCGGGGCCCGGTACGTGGACGGCGGGATCATCGGCCTCCCGCCGTCCTCCGGGCCCGCAGAAGAGGCCAGCCGGGGCGGCACCCGCCTGTACCTGGCCGCCGGGCCTGAGGGCGGGAACGGGGATGGCCCCGCCGCGCAGGTCGCGGCCCTGTTCCAGGGCACCGCGCTGACCCCGGTAATTCTCCGCAACGAAAACCCGGCCGGGGCCTCAGCCCTGAAGATGGCCTACGCCGCCTGGACCAAGGGCAGCGCCGCGCTGCTGCTGGCCGCCCGGGCGCTGGCCCAGGCCGAGGGCGTGGCGGACAGCCTCCTGGCCGAGTGGTCGCTGTCCCAGCCCGGGCTCGAAAGCCGGTCGCTGGGGGCGGCCCGGTCCGCGGCGGCCAAGGGCTGGCGCTGGGTCGGCGAGATGGAAGAGATCGCCGCCAGCATGACCTCCGACGGCCTGCCGGGCGGGTTCCACCAGGCCGCCGCCGAGGTCTTCCGCCGCTCGTCGGCGGACGCCGCGCAGGCGGGCGGGCCGGACGACGCCCTGATCGGCGCCGTCCTGGCCGCGCTGCTGGCCGGGCCGGCCTGAGGCCCGGCTCACGAGTTGTGCTGCCGGAACCAGTTCATGATCGCGCTGCCGGCACCTTCGTCCAGCCCGGTGTCCTCGCACGCCCAGTCGGATCGGATCACGGTCGGGTCAGCCAGGTCAGCCGACGCGGCGAGCACGCCCGGGGTCAGCGTCCACGCCATCAGGCCCATCCCGTGGCTGGCCAGGTAGTGCAGGAACGCGGGCACGCTCGTCGGTGCGTTCGCCCAGCAGGAGCGGGTGGATGCATAGTTGGTCCACTCGGCGTCGGTCATCGGGACCTTCCCGGCCGCCTTCCCGAACCGCTTGTACCACTCGGCCGGGTTGTGCGGGGCGTCCGGCCCGCCCGGGTGGTTGATCGTGTACTCCAGGGGCCCGGCGTTGGTGATCTGGTGGCTGACGACCTGGTCGAGCGTCCCGGCGGTGTGCGGCCCCTCGATCCAGAACAGGTTCCGGGCCCCGAGGCCGCGGACATAGCGCGCGAGAGGCTGCATGCCGATGAAGGGGCGGCCCTGGTAGTCGCCGCCGTGTTTCCAGAACTTCCACGTTCCCGCCTCGGTCGGGTAAACAGCGCGCCGCGGCTCGTTGAACAGGTCGAAGATCACGTCCGGGTTCTGCCCGTACCAGCGGGTCATGACCTTCCAGAACGCTTCCGTCTGGGCAGTCGGCATGCCCGGGAAGTACTTGTTGCCGCCCCCCTCGGTCTGATCGTTGATCACCACGACCAGACCGTCATTCAGCCCCCGGGCGACCTCACTCTTGATGAGGCGCAGAAACGTGCGGTTCACGGTGACGCCCGTCTTGCCCGGCCCCAGCAGGCCGTACTGGAAGATCTGCAGGCGGACGGTGTTGCTGCACCACGAGGCGGCGGCGGCGTCGATCTCAGCGTCGTCGCCCGGGCTGTTGGCTCTCCAGCTGGGGCTGCCCAGGCCGGTGACGGTGACGCCGTAGGGGATGTACCGCTGGCCGCCCGCGCCGGTGATCATGTTCTTGTGGCGGTGGAACGGGCCGGCGATATGGCGGCATGGCGCTGCGGTGGCGGGCTGGCTGGACGCGCCGATCACCCGGGCGTCGCCCGCCACCACCGCTGCGACCGCGGCGGCCAGGACGACGACGCTGGTGACCAGACGGGCCAGCTTCATCGTGTCCTCTCCGGGAGCCGCCAGGCGGGCCCCGTCGCAGGACCACTCAACCCCCCCATGATTCTCGCAGGGACAACCGGTCCGAAACTGCCGGATTCATGGTGGACGGACGCCTGAGGCCCGGTTTACGAGTTGTGCTGCTTGAACCAGTTCATGATCGCCGTACCGGCACCTTCGTCCAGTCCGCTGTTCGTGCAGGCCCAGTCGGATTTGATCACGGTCGGGTCGGCCAGGTTAGCGGACGCGACGAGCACGCCGGGGGTCAGCGTCCACGCGGTCAGGCCCATGCCCTTGCGGGCCAGGTAGCTCAGGAACGCCGGCACGCTCTTCGGTGCGTTCGCCCAGCAGGAGCGGGTGGATGCGTAGTTCGTCCACTCGGTGTCGGTCATCGGCACCTTCCCGGCCGCGAAGCCGAACCGGGTGTACCAGTCGGTCGAGTCGTGCCGGACGTTCACCCCGCCCGGGTGGTTGATCCCGTACTCCAGCGGCCCGGCGCGGGTTATCTGGTGGCTGATGACCTGGTCCAGCGTCCCGGCGGTGTGCGGCCCCTCGATCACGAACAGGTTCCGGGCGCCGAGGCCGCGGATATGGCGCGCGAGAGGCTGCATGCCGATGAAGTGATAGCCGTGGTAGGTGCCGCCGTGCTTCCAGAACTTCCACGTTCGCGCCTCGGTCGGGAAACCAGCGCGCCGCGGCTCGTTGAACAGGTCGAAGATCACGTCCGGGTTCTGCCCGTACTGGGCGGACAGGACTCTCCAGAACGCTTCCGTCTGGGCAGTCGGCATGCCCAGGGAAGTCGGGTTGCCGCTACCCCCTCGGTCTGGTGGTTGAGCACCACATCCAGCCCGGCATTCAGCGCCGTGGTGACCTCGCCCTCGATCAGGCCGAGAAACGTCTTGTTCACGGTGACGCCCGTCTTGCCCCGACCCAGCAGCGCGAACTGGAAGATCTGCAGGCGGACGGTGTTGCTGCACCACGAGGCGGCGGCCGCGTTGATCTCGGCGGCGTCGCCGGCGTGGTGAATCTTCCAGCTGGGGTTGCCTAAACCCGTGACGGTGATGCCGTAGGGGATGTACCGCCGGCCGCCCGCGCCGGTGATCATGTTCGTGTGGCGGTGGAACGGACCGGCGATATGGCGGCATGCCCCCGCGGCGGCTGGCTTGCTGGTCGTGGCGTCCGCGGTGACGGCCGGGCCGAAGCCTGCCGCCACCCCGGCGGCCGAGGCGGCCAGGGCGACGGCGCTGCTGAACAGGCGGGCGAGCTTCATCGTGTCCTTCCGGGAGCCGGGAGGCAGCCCTGGTCTCGGGCGCCGCCGTGACGCCCGTAATCCTTCGCCACCGCAACCCGTCTGAAACCGGCGGATTTCACGCAGGGCCTCCGCTGCGTGGCCCCGGCGACAGCGCCGCGCCGATCATGCTGGGCGGGGACGCTGAGACCAGGCGGTTTTCGTTGCGGAGAATTTTGCGAACCGCCGCGGGCAACTGGCCGCGCGGCGGGGCGTCTCTGATACGTGGGCATACCAATGGGCACGCGAGCGAGCAGGACGGGTTCCGGGGCGGGCCCGCCGGACGACGAGGCCCCCGCGGACGCCGCGCGGGCCGTCACCGTGCTGTACGAGACGCACGCGGTCGGGCTGATCCGGCTCGCCGTCGTCATGCTGGGAGACCGGGCGGCGGCCGAGGACGTGGTCCAGGAGGCGTTCTGCGGCCTGTACCGCCGCTGGGGCCAGCTGGCTGACCCGGGCAAGGCGCTGAGCTACGTCCGCGCCGCCACGCTCAACGGGTGCCGCTCGGACCTGCGGCAACGGATCCGGGCCCAGCGGCGCGGCGGCCCGGCCCCGGACGCGGCGGACGCCGCCTCTGCGGAGCAGGCCGCGCTCCTCGGCGAAGAGCACCAGCAGGTCCTGAGCGCCCTGCGGCGGCTGCCGGACCGGCAGCGGGAGGCCTTAGTGCTCCGCTTCTACCTTGACCAGACGGAGCCGGAGATCGCGGCGTCCATGGGAATCAGCCCCGGCACGGTCAAATCGACCACGTCCCGCGGGCTGGCCGCGCTGGGCCGGCTTATCCAGGAGGCAGGCCAATGATCAGCCCAGGGATGAGCACCGAAGAGCGGCTCCGCGCCGCGACCCGGGCCGCGGCGGACACCGTGCCGCCCGGCAGCGCCCCGCCGCTGCGGCTGCCCGCCGGCCCGGAAGGCCGCCGGTTCTCCCGGGCCCGGTTCCAGGGTGGACGGCTGCGCCGCAGGCGGCCCGCGGCGCTCACCCCGCTGGCCGCAGCGGCGGCCGTGATCGTCGTGCTGGCCGTGGCCGTGGCCGTGGCGGTGGCACACGGCCAGCCCGGGCACCGGGCTGCGGCGCCACCCAGGCACCACGAGTCGCTGCTCGCCCAGCTGCCGCCGTACTACGTCGCCCAGGCGGGCGATGGCCCGCTGGGCGACGCCACGCACGTCCAGGTGCGCGCCACACCCACCGGGAAGGTGCTGGCCACGGTGCGCCCGCCCCGGCCCTACACCGTGTTCAGCCAGGTGAGCGCCGCAGGCGACGGCCACGAGTTCGTCCTGCTGGCCAGCCGGTGGGAGAAGAGACTCAGGTCGGGCTACGAGGACTGGTTCACCACGGCGAACAAGTTCTTCCTGCTCCGGTTCGATCCCCATACGCACGTGCCCCTGCTCACCGCGCTGCCTATCCCGCTCCCGCCGAACGTGCTCGGGACTGAGACCGGCTTCGCGCTGTCCCCCAGCGGCCTGAAGCTCGCCGTCGCCTGGTACCCGTCCCGGCGTTCCCGCACCGGTGCGGAGATCCAGGTCTTCAACCTGGTGACGGGCGCGGTCAAGACATGGACGTGGCCGGGTGGCCGGCCCATCGTCATCCGGATCCCCGGCGCCGGGCAAGTGCTGTCCTGGGCGGAAGACGGAACGCTCGCGTTCCAGCAGCGGACCGAGTCCAGCGCGCAGGTCCGGCTGCTGGACACCAACGGCCCGGGCGGCAGCCTCCAGGCCGACAGCCGGCTGGTGCTGGACTGGACCGGCACCGACCTCCAGTACCGCCCTAACAACTTGATCAGCTTCAACGTGCTGCTCACCCCGTCCGGATCCAGGATTGTCTGCGCGACCGCCACGATCACCAAGGACCCGCTGACCTCGGTCATGTCGTTCACGGAGTACTCGACGCGCACCGGGCGGGTGGTGCGTCAGCTGGGCACCTGGACGCTGCACGGCCTGTGGCCGGAAGGTAACCAGGACGTGCTGTGGACGAACGCGTCGGGCAGCACACTGATCGTGGTGGACCGCCAACCCGGCCTGAGGCACGTCACGGTCTCCGGCGGGGACACCGCTTTCTGGCACCCGGTGATCAGCGTGCTGACCCCGGAGAAGTTCGCCCCCATCCCCGGGGCACCGTCCACACGGAGCCCCCAGCGGTGGCCGGCCTGGTAAGTCCCGCCGGGCCACGCCCATCGCGCAGTCCGGCCGGCGCCGGGGCCTGGCCGGGCTGCGCGGGCGGGTCAGCAGCCGGCCAGGCGCTCGGACAGGTAGGCCTCGATGCCGTCCAGGCCGATCCGCTCCTGCTTCATCGAGTCCCGCTCCCGGACGGTCACCGCGTCGTCGGTGAGCGTGTCGAAATCGACCGTCACGCAGAACGGGGTGCCGATCTCGTCCTGCCGCCGGTAGCGGCGGCCGATGGCGCTGGCGTCGTCGAAGTCGGTGTTCCACCGCTTACGCAGCTGGGCGGCCAGGTCGCGGGCCTTCGGGGACAGGTCGGCGTTGCGGGACAGGGGCAGCACCGCCACCTTGACCGGGGCCAGCCGCGGGTCCAGGCGGAGCACGGTGCGCTTCTCCAGCTTGCCCTTGGCGTCCGGCGCCTCGTCCTCGCTGTAGGCGTCGAGCAGGAACACGAGCATGGACCGGTCGACCCCGGCCGCGGGCTCGATGACGTAGGGCACGAACCGCTCGCCGGAGTCCTGGTCCAGGTAGGACAGGTCCTGCCCGGACGCCTTGGCGTGCACGGTCAGGTCGTAGTCGGTCCGGTTCGCGATGCCCTCCAGCTCACCCCACTCCACGCCGGTGAAGTCGTAGCGGTACTCGATGTCCACGGTCCGCTTGGAGTAGTGCGAGCGCTTGTCCTCCGGGTGGTCGTACAGGCGCAGGTTCTCCGCGTTCACGCCGAGGCCGGTGAACCAGGCGAGCCGGCTCTTGATCCAGTACTCGTGCCATTCCTCGTCGGTGCCCGGCTTGACGAAGAACTCCATCTCCATCTGCTCGAACTCGCGGGTCCGGAAGATGAAGTTCCCCGGGGTGATCTCGTTGCGGAACGACTTGCCGATCTGGCCGATGCCGAACGGGACCTTCTTGCGTGAGGTCTGCAGCACGTTGCGGAAGTTGATGAAGATCCCCTGCGCGGTTTCCGGCCGCAGGTAGGCCAGGCCCGACTCATCCTCGGTGGCGCCGAGGAACGTGCGCAGCAGCCCGTTGAACATGCGCGGCTCGGTGAACGCGCCCCGGGTCCCGCAATGCGGGCAGGCGATGTCCTTCAGGCCGTTCTCCGGCGGGTGGCCGTGCTTCTCCTCGTACCCCTCGATGAGGTGGTCGGCGCGGAAGCGGCGGTGGCACGACTGGCACTCGGTGAGCGGGTCCACGAACTCGGTGACGTGGCCGCTGGCCTCCCACACCTCGCGGGCCAGGATGACCGAGGAGTCCAGCCCGACGATGTCGTCCCGCTCCTGGACCATCGCCTTCCACCACTGCCGCTTGATGTTGTTCTTCATCTCCACGCCCAGCGGTCCGTAGTCCCAGGAAGCGCGGAGCCCCCCGTAAATCTCACTGGAGGGGAAGACAAAGCCACGGCGCTTGGCCAGGCTGACGATTGTTTCCATGCGGTCGTTACGGCGGGCCATCAGGACTCCATCCGGCTGGCGGTCGGCGGGCGCGCCGCAGCTCAAGGGGCGGGCGCATCCGCCCAGCCTATTACCGGAAGGCTTGTGGATCGCTCCTTTCCCAGGCGAGCGGGCATGTGGTGCCTCCGGTGTGGTTTTAGCGGCCTGCCGCCCATTGGGGCTCCAGGTGGCGGTGTCCCAGCCTCGCCGGGGCCTGGGAGGGCACTGCTGGCATGAGGTAGGCGCGGACCGGCGGACTGGGCTGCGGCGAGGGCCAGTCGAGCACTTGGGCGAGAGTGGCGCCCGCTATGGCCGCCACCAGCGCCGTGGCGGTCAGCGTCTCCCGGCGGTTCCTGATCATCGTCTCTCCTCGGTCCGGGCTGCTGCTTAGACGCCGGGTCCCCAGCCCGGGTTCCCCCTGAACACGCCAGAGGCCCGCCCGTATGTTCGGAATCTAGCCCGTGCTGCAGAAATCTGGCGGAGCCCCAGGTCACAGATTCGCCGCAAATCTGGCGCCCGTTTATTACCGGTAAACAGCCCCGTAGACCCAGTCGGAGTCGATGTCCAGTGTGTACCCGCCCATCCTGCGCCGGTGCGGGCCCTCGTACTGCTTGATCCGCCGCGGCCCCCGCCACCAGCTCTTCAGCAGGTACGGCAGGCCCCGCACGTTCCGCTCGTTGTCCCACAGGCCGAACCACATCGAGTCCGGCTTGGCGATCTTGTGCCCGTGCACCCGGTGCGCCCAGCCGAGGTTCTCGGCCCCGGACGAGGCGCTGGAGTACACCCCCGAGGAGTAGCCGTGCGCGTGCAGCGTCCTGGTCCAGGCGTCCAGGAAGGCCAGCGTCGCGTCCTTGCACCGGCGGCGCCCGTGGTAGGCCTCCATGTCGTAATAGACCGGGGCGCCCCGGCCCATCCCCAGGACGGCGGCCTGATGGATAGCGTCGAGCGCCGCGGCGCGGCCCTGGGCCACCGCGCGGGCCGGCCGGATCCGGACCGAGTACGACGAGCAGGATGCCTGCCGGCCCACATAGGTCGGCATGAGGGCCCAGCCCAGGCGGGTCACCGCGCGGACCCAGCCCGCGGTCAGGTTCGGCGAGGCACAGCCGGCCTCCACGCCGCCGATGTAGACCCCCATGGCCGAGAACGCCCGGCGCCACGCCCGCATCGCGGCCACGGAGGGAGTCATGCAGCTGTCGAAGCCGTGCCGGGCGACGCGGAGGCGGGGAGTGCGCGGATGAGCCCGGTGCTTGCCCCGCCCGTGGTGGCGCGCCCGATGGTGGCGGGCGCGGTGCTTGTGGGCCCGGTGCTTGTGGGCCCGGTGCTTGTGGGCCCGGCGGTGGTGGCGGCCTTTGTGCGTGTGCGGGTGGCCGGGCCGGGCGGCGGGTGAGGCGTGCAGGGTGGCGGCGGCTCGCGGCACCGTCACGGTGCCCTGGGGTGTGGCGGACAGCGGCAGGGCGGACAGCGGCGCGGAGAGCAGGGCCGCCGTGGAACCCTTCATCACGCGGGCGCGGCCCGGCGCAGCGCCCGCGTGGGTGAGGTGGCCGTCCCCCCGCCGCAGGCTGCGCAGGATGGCCAGCACCCCGCGGCCGCCCCCGGTGTAGGTCCCGGTGACCGATACGCCCGGATCCGCGAGCGAGGTGCCCACCTCCTGATCCTGGACATCGCGGCTCACCGACCCGCCGACCTGCGGCAAGGTCCCGACCGCGGCCCCGGTGCCCACGGGATCGGCCACGCCGGAGGCCGGTCCCGGGGTGGAGCCGGCCGCCTGGATGCTGATCGTCGCGGTGCGGCCGACCAGGTGCGCCGGGCATTGCTGGTTGGCCCCCGGCCGGCCGAGGTAGACCGCATGCCGGTCGTAGCGGACGCACCGGCTGGGATCGCGGTCCAGCCGGTACACTGGCCAGCTCGCGGG